>NZ_JAPEHT010000011.1 GCF_028823615.1 Planococcus sp. A6 | reverse complement strand
CTTACTCTATTTGTGTGCAATTACATAACAGAAGGCGGAAGTTAAATGCCCACCGAGCTATGGTTTTCGCTCTCTGCAGCGGCCAGCTGGAATGCATCCAGCAAAGCGCGCACTTCATCAGTCGTCTCGGTGTGCATCAAATCATTGCGGAGTTCACCGGCACCGCGTACGCCGCGCACATAAATCTTGAAGAAACGGCGCAACGGCTTGAAGGCGATCGGCTCGGTTTCCGTCGAGTATTTATCGTGAAGGTCCAAATGCAAGCGCAACAGGTCGAACAATTCCTGCGTGCTGTGCTCACGAGGCACTTCCTCGAAAGCGAACGGGTTATGGAAAATGCCACGCCCGATCATGACGCCGTCGATGCCGTATTTATCTGCCAGCTCCTGGCCGGTCTTGCGGTCCGGGATGTCACCGTTGATGGTGATTAAAGTATCCGGTGCGATCTCGTCGCGCAGCGCTTTGATTTCAGGAATGAGTTCCCAATGCGCAGGCACGGCGCTCATTTCCTTTTTCGTGCGCAAATGGATCGACAAGTTGGCGATGTCCTGCTCCAAGACATGCGTCAACCAGCCTTTCCATTCGTCGACACTTGTGTAACCGAGACGCGTCTTGACGCTGACAGGCAATCCGCCCATTTTCGCGGCTTGGATGATCTCCGCTGCGTTATCGGGATAATTGATCAAGCCGCTGCCTTTTCCTTTGGCGGCAACGTTCGGTACGGGGCAGCCCATATTGATGTCGACGCCTTTAAAGCCTTGCGCCGCCATGCCAATGCTCATCTCGCGGAAATGCTCCGGCTTGTTGCCCCAGATATGGGCGACGATCGGCTGCTCATCTTCCGTGAATGTCAAACGCCCGCGCACGCTGTGGATGCCTTCCGGATGGCAATAACTTTCCGTATTCGTAAATTCCGTGAAATACACATCAGGGCTCGCCGCTGCCGCTACGACATGGCGAAACACCACATTTGTCACATCTTCCATCGGCGCCAATACAAAAAATGGCTTCGGCAATTCACGCCAAAAATTCTCTTTCATAACTCAATTCCAATCCTTTCCTTGCGGGATGAAGCATTCCTTCATCCAAAAATTCACTGTCATCTATAGTAAGAATGCAAAAATATCAAATGGTTCACTACGTCTCGCTATCTTTTCTTAACCTTATACAGTTTACACGATTCTACGCGCTGTGGAAAGAGAGGCGCTCCTGCTTCCGCTTGAACGCAAAAGCCCTTCCCGCAATCCGCAGATTGCCTGGAAGGGCTGAATAGACCATCTTCTATTCACTAAAGCGTTCTTTCATCTTTTGATCCAATCGCTTGAATGCCTGTTGAACCAAATCTGCTGGTATTTCTGCGTACTGGTCTCCCATCGACGTTTCAAAATAACACGACCCGCTGTCGATTTCTTTCAAATAACTGGTGATGCCGATTCCCGTTTCTTGTTCAAGCTCCACGATGACCGGTTCTATTTCTTCTTTTGGATGCGCGAAATGGACATGGAACATATTCGAAACCGGCACTTCCGGCAAAGTCGCAACGTCCTGGCAGGAATTAAAGAGTGAGGCCACTCGTTTCGCCGCTTCGTAATAGTCACTCATTTTCCCAGAGCGCTCGTCAAAATAATAATCGGCCGAGATGATATACGGATAGAGGCTGATCAAATCGCCCCCATGCCGCCTTTTCCACACTTTCGACTGCTTCTTGAATGCTTCGTCCCCAGCCAGGATGGCGCCTGCAATTCCGCCAATTCCCTTGTATAAAGACAAATAGACGCTATCGAATAGGGCACAAATTTCCGCTGCGGACTTTTCGTAATAAGGAGTAACTTCCAGCAAGCGGGCGCCGTCGAGATGAAGCTTGATCTGGTTGTCGCGGCAATAGCGCGAGATTTGTTCCAGCGTCTCGAAGCTTGGCAATTGCCCGCCGATTTCACGCTGCGGCAATTCCAACAGCACCACTGCTACGTCCTCGTCCAACTCCACCACATCTTTCAATTCCACGACACGGTCCGGGTCCGTCAAATACACCGATTCAATGCCATGCAATTCTTTCACTCCGTCTTCTTCATGGATTTCCAAGTGGCTGAGCGGATGGTAGGCCACTCGTTTCAGACCTTTGTCGTCGCACCAAATCCGCAGCGCAATCTGCTGGGCCATCGTGCCGCTTGGGAAAAAGACTGCCGTCTCTTTTCCTAAAAACGCCGCCATCTTCTCCTGAAATTCTTCAATAACCTGCCCACTTCCATACAAATCACTTTCGACATCATCCGCGATGTCTTCAAAAGCCTTTTTCAACACGCCGGCGTTGCGCGTGCCGTGATTCGCCAATTGATACGTCGATTGCTTAAAGACCGCTTGCAGTCGATTGAGTTCAGCCAATATCCCCACTCCTCAAAACGCATTATTTTGAACTGAATAGAACGTATAGCGGTTCTTCCCTGCTTTTTTCGACTGATACAATGCTTGGTCTGCTTGTTGAAGAAGTTCTTTCAAGTTGCAATCCCCACCGGCTGCATATTGGGCAATGCCGATGCTCGCCGACAGCGGGTAATCGGCTTCCCAATTACTCAAGCTTTCGAGCAGGCGATTTGCCCAGCCGCTCAATTCTTCGGCACTGGCTGGTTCGGTAAAACAGACCAGGAATTCATCCCCGCCAAGGCGGATCGCCAAAGCATCCGGATGGACAGCGGTAAATCGCTGTAGCTTTGAGGCCACTTCTTTTAATACCACATCTCCTGTGTCATGGCCGTACAGATCATTGACCTTTTTAAAGCCATCCAAATCGAGGAAGAATACCGCACCTCCCGCCTTTGAATTTCCTTCAAAAAATCGCGTGAGAAAATGGCGATTGTACAGATCTGTCAGGGAATCCCGGTATGCAAAGCGCTCGAGATCCAAGTAATAAGTGAACATCCGCACAATCCGCTGCAATAAAGTGATGCTTTTTGTATCGAACTGGCTTTTTTCATCGTTCACCGCACATAAAGTGCCGAATCGCTCCCCATTAATGAAGGAAATCGGCAGCCCCAAATACGAGCGCACATTGGCCGCTTCCAGCTTCTCTTCAAACACTCCCAGTGCATGCCCATCTTTGACGTCCTCATAGACTAATGGCTGCTTGTTCTTGAAATCCACGCGGCTGCACAGCGAATCATCCAAATTCAACACCAATCCCTCCGCTATGGGGATCGTCGTGTCGTTCGGCGAATGCTTAAGGATCATTTGCTGGGCTTCACTGATGGAGCTTAAATAAAACAATTGATCCGGCAAAATCTCTTTTGCCAAATCGATCACATCTTCCGCCAGTTCGTCAAAATTTTTATACATTTCCAATTCCCGAAATGTCACCATCATTACACACCTCAATTAGTGTCAGATTTATTGTTCGCCTTCTTTTGGTAAATTAATCTAACAGCACTTGTTAATAGCCAATATTTAACTATATTTATTAAAGTTTAACATAGAACGATAGCCCGTGAAGCTTTCTTCAAAGACAGTGAAATAACAAAAACCCCGGATGGCAGCGCATGAATACGCAGCCCATCCAAGGTTCATAGTGATTTTTCCTGATTTAATAACTGACCCAGCTCAAGCCGGTCGTGCCTTCTCCCGCATGGACGCCCACACAGACGCTCAATGGGATGACGTCCACTTTAAGTCCCGAAAATTCCTTCACAAGCTCATTTTTCCACACTTCTGCACCAGCTTCATTATTGCAATGGATGACCGCCACTTCGGGCACCATTCCCGATTCCATATCCGCGCGCAACGCCGAATTGACACTTTCCTTGGCGCGTTTGTTCGAACGGACTTTTTCTTTCATCGTCGTGACGCCGTCAACAAAAGTGATGACCACTTTGATGTTGAGGATATTGCTGAGAAACGCCTGCGTCCCTGACACCCGCCCGCTTTTATGCAATTGGTTCAAGCTTGACGGAATGAACGACAAATGCGATTTGGCGGTCAATTGATTGATCGTCTCCACAACTTCTTCCGGTTCTTTTCCGGACGCGAACAATTCATTGCCGATTTCGATCATTTTCCCCATCGGGAACGAACCGATTTTCGAGTCGACTGGATATACTTTGAAATCCGCCATCTCGGCAGCTGATTGCGCGCTGTTGAATGTGCCAGACAGCCCGCTCGACAAATGAAGGGCCACTGCCAAGTCATAGCCTTCCGACTGCAGTTTTTCATATAAGGCCATCATTTCCCCGATGGCTGGCTGTGAAGTTTTCGGTGACACTTTCGCCGCACGTAATTTATCGTAAAATTCTCCCTGTGTCAGGTCGATTGACTCGCGGTACGACCCGTCGTCAAACACGACACTTAGGGGCAATACATAGACATTATGCCTTTGGATGAACGCATCATCCAATTGCGCTGCTGTATCCGTGATCCATGCTATTTTTTTCATTCAAAAAATCTCCTCTAGATGCAAATTCCATATCGGAAGCAGTTGTCTGCTGTAGTTAACGTACAGGAGGCGCAGCCATAGCGGCTAGTGACAGATGTCACATAAGGAAAAATTAATGTAAGCGTCGACATAATTTGCACTTATCTGGACACAGAACTTTTCGGGGCAGCTATTTCCCGATAAAAAACGGGCAATTATCCATTACAGATAATTGCCCGTCTCATTCTGTCCACCAAGAACTTTCTATTATAGAGACACTGAACCGCTGCGTGTGGAAAAATTCAATCTGTCTTCCATTGCTTTGCCGGTTCGAGCTAACGTCGTTTAGTTTCCGTCCGTTTTCGCCACTCTTGCCTGGCGTCTTGCTTCAGTGCCGAACTGGTCGGCATACATCGTCTTGGCCGCTTTTGGAGCTGCCCAAAACGTCGTCAGCAACAGCAATGAAACCGGAATCGCCGTGACGACGATAAAGGATTGAATGGCTTGAATGCCGCCTTCACTGATCATGAGTAGCACGATTGCGACAGTTCCCATGATGACTGCCCAAAAGACGCGCATCGCTTTCGGTGGATGGCCATTGCCGGTAATCGCTACCGAAATGGTATAGGCCATCGAATCCGCCGTCGTTACCACGAAAAGAATCGTGACCAACAGGAACAGCGGTGCAATCACTGTATCAAACGGCAGCTGTTGCGTGATGGCCATCATCGCAGCCGGCATGCCGTCCGCGTTCAAGGCAGAAGAAATGACACCCGGGTCCCCAAGCTCATAAAACATGCCCGTCCCGCCTACGACTGTAAACCAGAACGCCGTCACAATCGGCGCCGTAATCGATACGGCCAAGATCAATTCACGAATCGTCCGGCCTCTCGTGATGGTGGAGATAAAAATAGCCATCATCGGGCCATAACCGAGGAACCAGCCCCAGAAAAAGATGGTCCAAGAACCCAGCCACGCGGAATCCCCGCGGAATGTGCTCATCGCCAAAAATTCCTGCAAGTGAATGCCCGATGCCGCTAAGAAAGTGTCGGCGATAAAGCCACCCGGGCCAATAACCAAAATAACCAGCATCAACAATAGTGTCAGCAAAATATTGACATTGCTGAGGAACTGGATGCCTTTCCGAAGTCCAGTAATCGCAGAGATCGTCGCAATCACAACGACCGCCACGATGATCATCACTTGCGTAAACAAGGTATTCGGCACGCCGAACAATGACTCCAGCCCGTAAGCTGCCTGCAAGCCAAGAAAGCCGATCGGGCCGATGGTGCCAGCTGCCACGGCGATGACGGCAGAGGCGTCAATGGCAGTACCAAGCACGCTTTTCCCCATAACTTTTTCGCCAAGCAATGGGTAGAGCAAAGATCTTGGTTTTAACGGCATTCCTTTTTGGTAATGCGCATACATCAACACGATCGTTCCAAGCGTCCCGAGAATAGACCAAGCGAGGAAGCCCCAATGCAAATACGATTGGGCAAAAGCCGGCACGACAGCGCTCGCTGTACTGGATTCTACTCCTGCAAAATTAGGGGACCGATCCAGAAAATGATACATCGGTTCAGCCGCGGCCCAAAATACGCCGCCCCCGGCAAGTAAGGTCGTCATGATCATGGCAACCCATTTGAAATAACTAACCTCGGGCTTATCGATGCCCCCAAGGCGGATATTCCCGTATTTCGAAAACCCTATAAACAAAGCAATAAAAAACGTTCCCAGCAACAACACTTGCCAAAATGCGCCAAAGTACTTCACTGCAAAGGCAAAAGCCAAATTCACGATGGATGACACCATCTCCACATTAATAAATGACGCTAAAACAAACGCCACCAATAGCCCACCACTAATCCACATGACTGGCCAATCGGTCCTGGATGCATATTTCTTCAATCTTATTCCTCCCTTATCGTTCTGTTGTGCAAATCCAGGCCGTACAAAAGAATGACAGAAATCGTAGCTGATGATTTCACTTTCAATAGACAGCTGGCATGATGATATAAAAAGACCGCCACACCCGCAAGATTTTTTCAACAAGTGTCCAATTGTATCCGATGATAAAGTGTTTGCCAACTTTTTAAACTTGAATTTCCCTGCTTTTTTACCTTCCGTTATTTACAGACAAAAAAAGCGGGAAACCCTTATTTCATAAGGGTTTCCCACTTTAAATTCTAGCAATAATCACATTATTGAAACAGGAAAAACAATCTCTCTGCTCCGGCTATTGTGCCTCTTATTCCACCGGCTGCTTTACTGCTTGGTTGGCAATCGCAAAGTCCGCAAGCGACGGAATGAGCATATCTTCCATCGGCGGGTTGTGAAGCCCCGCCCGCACATCGCGGTAATAGCGCTGCAAAGGCGATTTTTCCGACAGGCTGTGTGCACCTGCGACGCGCATCGCCAGATCCACGATATCGACCGCTGAATTCGTTACCGCGACTTTCACGGCCCCGAGTTCCGCAGCCATCTGTGAGCGCTGTTCTTCGTCCGATTCATCCCATTGTTTCGCGACGGAATAAAGGAAATGCCGCGCCCGCTGCAATTCCAATTCGATTTGGCCGATCTTTTGTTTCACATTCGGCAACTCGATGATCGGCCCGTTCAAGCTATTCGGCGAATAATCTTGCGCAAAGCGGATTGCGTAATCCTGTGCGGCCTGTGCGATTCCGAGATAGCATGCCGGAATATGCAAAAGCCATCCCGCTGGCTGTTTTTTACCGGGCACGCTGATTTCGACCAAGGCCTTTTCCTCCACATGGACATTCGTCAACACCAAATCATGGCTTCCGGTGCCGGTCATCGCTACGCTATCCCAGGTTTCGTCGATTGCTATGCCACTAGCTGATCTCGGCACAAGGAAATAACCGACTTCCCCGGTCTCTTCAATCACAGCGGTCACATTAAAGTAATCCAGTACCGGCGCCATCGACGTGAACGACTTGCGTCCATCAATGACCCACGAATCGCCAACTTTTCTCGCTGTGGTCGATGGCTTGCCGCCTCTTGTCGGGCTTCCGGTCTGCTTTTCGGTCGCGCAATTATTGATCAATGCGCCACGCGCTTTGATGTCGTCAAATAAAGCTTCAAGCACCGACTCGTCCCATTTACCGGTCTCGCCCAAATCTTGAACGATGCCCATATGCCAGCCGATCGATAATCCCGTCGACCCGTCCGCGCGGCTGATCGCTTCCTGATAGCGCAGCATCTCCGACAAGGAAATCCCCGCTCCGCCGTATTCTTTCGGAATCGTCAACGCGGGGTAATTAATCGCTTTCAGTTCCTCAAAATTCTCAAATGGAAATTTTCGTTCCGAATCGTTATGCGCGGCCCGTTCTGTAAACGGTGCGACTGTTTCATTCAATATGTCCATGCGTTCTTCAAATGTCTTCGCTTTTAGAATATCCATCATTCTTCACCTTTCTTCTATCTATTGCGTCCATTCCTCCGTCAAAATGAAGCCGTCGTACTGCTCATTCGACTCGATATATTCCTGGAACTCCTCGGATTCGTAAGCTTCTTTCAAATCTTTCGCCCACTGAGTATCCGCGTTTTCTTCCTCGATTGTCACCACAATCCGATGCTGTTCGGGCGTATTCTCGATTTTCAACGCATCCGTAATCTTGCGGTCCGGCACATTGGCAATATAATTGCCGTTGACGACGCCAAAATCGATATCCTGCAGCGACACCAAAATTTGCGCTGGGTCTAAGACTTTCAAGTCGAGATCATAATCCGCATTTTCCACTGCGTTCAAATTAAAATCCGTCACGCCTGCATCGTCTGACACCGTCACCCATCCGAGTTCCTCCAAGATGCGCACTGCGCGTTCCTGGTTGACCGGATCATTCGGCAAGCCGACAGTCGAACCATCCTTCACCTCATCCAAGGATCGGTGATGCACCGAATACAAGCCTTGAGGCGCGCTCGGCACAAACGCAATGCCGGTCATGTCCATGCCCAATTCTTCGTTGATCCCTTCCATATACGCCGTGCTCTGGAATATGCTCGCATCGATCGAGCCTTCCTGCATCGCCGGGTTCAACTGCATGTTTTGGGAAAAAGTCGTCGTATCCACTTTATACCCTTTCTCCTCCAAAATAGGCAAGATCCCTTCCTTGAATTGCTGCTCGTACGTCCCGACGCCAAAGCCGACACGCACTTCTTTCTTGTCTTCCCCGGAAGCTTCCCTGCTATCGCCGCATCCAGCTAATAATAGCGCACCCGAAATCCCAAACACACCAATCCAACGCTTGTTCATCTGCCATCTCTCCTTGGTCTTTTTTATTTTGAATGAAACGCTATAATTCTTGCGGCCAATAGAAAAACCCCTCTTCATAAAAAAGAAGAGAGGCTCACCGTCCGGCTCTTCTCATCTCTCAAATGCTTAACAGCACCTGCTGGATTTGGCACAGTTTCAAATTGGACATCCAATCTGTTCCGCTGCCGAAGCTTCAAAGGGCCAGTCCCTCCACTTCTCTGGATAAGAAATTATGTACTCAATGTTAATGCCGAGTAATTTGATATGATTAATACAATAGCAGAGCTTTGATTTCATGGCAATAGAGGATTTCGAAATCATACTATAAAAATACTCCTTCCTAAGATATTGGGTATGTTTCTTTGCCAGCAGGAAAATAGTGTATAATCTTCATTTAAGAACTCTCATAATTCCAAACACTCTAATATTGAATTTTCCAGTTTATAAAATGCTGTTTCTTCCACTTCAAGAACCAGCACAATCTCATGAGAGTTTCATTGTTTCTGTACACTTGCTATCTATTCATTTCAATGGAGGGATTCACATGAAGTACACGGTAATCACAGGCGCCAGCTCAGGAATCGGATATGAAGCTGCACTGGCTTTTGCGACACGCGGCAAAAACCTTATTCTTGTAGCAAGAAGGGATGCCGAGCTCAATAATCTTAAAGAGAACATTCAAGGTATGAACGCGGATCTCGACGTCGTCATCAAACCCACCGACCTATCCGAAAGCGGGCAGGTCCATGCACTATACGAAAGCCTTAAAGACTACGATATTGAAACCTTCGTCAACAACGCCGGCTTTGGAAACAGCTCAACCGTCGCTGAGCAAGATGTAACTAAAACGGAAAAGATGCTGCGCGTAAATGTAGAAGCACTCACCACGCTTTCCACTCTTTATGCACGTGACTATGCGGACCAAGAAGGCGCGCAGCTCATCAACGTATCATCTGACTTAGGCTACAGACTCGTGCCAAATGCTGTTACATACGCTGCGACCAAATTTTACGTGAGCGCATTTACAGAAGGCCTTGCCCAGGAACTGCAGGATAACGGAGCTCGGTTGAAAGTTAAAATACTCGCGCCATCCATGACCGAAACCGAATTCGTGAAAACAGCGCGGGAACTTGATGAATTCAGCTATGGCGACAATGTGCAGAAGTTCCATACCGCAAAAGAGATGGCACAGTTTATGCTGGAGCTTTATGATAGCGAACAGATTGTTGGCAAGGTCAATAGTGAGACCTATGAGTTTGAGCTGATGGATCCGGTTTTTCAGTATACTACTAGGAAGTAGGATCTTATGGCGTGAAAGTAAGGTTCCCTGTCTTTAAATTCAAGTATCGTTCCAACATCAAAAAAGTCCCTCTCACACAATGTGAGAGGGACTTTTTCTAAATGGACTGATGACTTACATCATGCCGCCCATTATAATGTGAAATTTACTTTTTCTAAATGGACTGATGACTTACATCATGCCGCCCATTATAATGTGAAATTTCAACTAGGTTCACCTGAAATCATTACTCATCAAATCTCACCACGTTATATTCAGTCTGTTCTTACTTAGAGTAAGACTCGCGAAATATTTAGTCATCAATATTTGACAAATGTCTTCATATTACATCAAAACTCATTTCTTATGTTTTGATGTAAAACTATGAGCAAACTATGAGCATTTTATCTACAAAATATATTTCATTAATTCTTCATCCATTGTTTCAATAAATCAATACTGTTGATTTTCTAACTCTATTTTCAAGCAACAGTTTACTACTGTCATATCTATGTATGTTAAAAAACACTACAGGTCTTACTATAACATTTTTTAAGAATAAATTAATTTCTACCGTCTATAATACATTATCACAAAAATTGAAGGGTGGAGATTAAAATGGAAATTACTACAAGAGAACAAATCTTAAATATGAATGAAATCAAATTCAGGAAATTATCCAGTGAAGAACAAGTACTATGGGTAAATCAAAGATTACAAGACACAGGAAACAAAGTTGAGGAAGTTGCTAAAGAGATAAGTATATCGTCGTCATCACTCTCTTCTTTAATGAAAGAAGGCGGATGTCGTTACTCCCGGGCTAAGAAACAATATGTATCAATAGAAGTAAGCCAACAAAGCAAGAAAGCAAATCAGGAAGAATTCTTGAACTACTTAGTGGAAAATGCAGGTATTATTCATAAGATTATCGATGAAAGCAGCTCTAAACAGTTAGTCTTTGATTCTTCTATCTACCAGACTGATGATACTTTTACGAGTAAGACAGTTAAAATAAAAACCAATACTTTAGATGAATTTCAAACACTATTGAAAGATAAATACCCACAATTTCGCTTTCAAGACATGCTTACGCAAGCTATTATAGATTTCACAAAAAAATATAAATAAGACATGAATCCCCATTATTCTAATGAATGATGGAGATTCTTTTTTGTAGTTATGTATTTCTATATTTATTAAGACTGACTATATAGCTTATCGCCATACTTTTCTTTTAACTCAGAAATAATTAAGTTCAAATTTAATTCCTTACCGATTTCTACCGCTTCTCCCCATAGCCCATCTTTGTGAAACGGCCATCCATCCATATAGTTGCTAAATGTCATTTTTGATAACTGCTGATAGATTTGGTCTTTTGTTCCTTGGTTAAAGGCGACATCGAACGATACCTGTGTTTCCTCATTATTTTTTAAATTTATCCCCTGAAAAATAGGAGCCGAAACTTCAATAAACTGAGACTTTTCCGTCACTGGATTAGCACGATACAGACCAATATCAAAAACTTCGTTCTTCACTGTAATCCAGGAATGTGTGAAGGGAAAGGAGAGAAGCGGAGCTTTAACAAAGCCTAACTTTAAATTACAGTCAAAGCTACTCTCTTTTAGTAAGATAAATAACAAACTAGATACACTGTGGCAGGCACCACGCCATCCCTTCTTTTGAGAGTGATTGAATACAGCAAAAAAGATATCGACAAACTTTTCATTTTCAGCTCGATGAATTCCTAAAGCTAAAGCCCGCTCTCTCCATAAATCTTGTGGGTTCAAAAATTTATTAATACAACATTTCTTATACTTTCTTCCGCTCCCGCACGAACAAGCTTCGTTTCTATTCATTGTAATAGACTCCTATTCGTTTTCTAAATGGTCTCCAAATCTTAAAGAAATCTAATAGCACAACTAATTAAGATTAAGACATTCTCTATTTTATTATTGTATCAAACTTACTTCTTATACCAACGTTAAAATTAATATTCTGAATAACTGAGCGACTTAACGCTACGAAACTACTCTCCACGCTATTTGAAGAAATTAAAATAGAACAATACTGATTGCTGACGTGACGGCTTTTCCAGTTGCACTATATTCTATTTTGTTAAACTCCTGCCTCCTTACGTTATGACCACTTTCGTTCTATTACTTACAAAAACAGTAGGAATGATGCTTTTAAATTAGAAGACTCCAAAAAGTCTCTCGGGCTAAAATCAATTATCTGCAATTTTACTCTTCTTTACTAACCTCACCTTCAACCGTAGCATGATAAACAATGTCTGTTTCGGAAGATTGAAAGCATAGTTTTAGATGTCCCCCTTGCTTAACTAAATAATTATTAATGCATTCCTTTAACTTCGTATTACGATAATGGTCAGAGGTGCTATCGACGAGCGCTCCTTCAGAATCCACTGTATAAGACCATTCTGTATAAATACAAATTAGATTATTACTGGTCGTTCCAGATACAAGGTAACGCTCCGGGTCTGTATTTTCTTTTTGGATTTCGTTAATATAATGTTCCCAGTCTGCCATTTAAATCTCCTTTGTTAGTAAGAATTTCATTGTTATAGGTAGCTTATTTGAAATATTGCCCTTCACAATTTGGACAGATAAAATAGAATGAAACAGAAAAGCGAAGGAGTAGTCGAATTGAAAATATTGGATGAAGAATTCGGAAAATATGAAAACTTAATATATGAAAAAGTAAATGGTACTCGATTCCGGATGACAGACTTAAAATCCGGGGAAAAAATGGAGTTTAATTTGAGAGGGATAGACTCCGACCGTTATTTATCAATGGATGCTTTTCATCGAAAACTTGAAAACATGAATGACTACAAGTATACGGAAGGGTATGGGTTTTACTTGAATGGAAGTGCCGAATTTGCTATTGGCGGATTTCTACGCGATGGCGGGTGTGACGAATTTGAAAAAGAAAAACTTTACTGCTTTGGTGAGTATAAATTTGAAGTTAGTCCCCCAACTGATTTGTTTAAATACCTTACTTGGAATGACGACGAATCGAAAGACCCTGATTTCGATACAATCAAACTTACCGGCGTTACAAAAGATACCTTTGTAATAGATGTAGAGAAAGCTATTTTATATCTTGGAACTCATTTTAAGTCGGATTACGAAGAAGAATATGGGCAATTTTATTATCCTCAACTTATGGACTTGCGAGAGGCAGGAATGCCTTATGAGCCATTTGACTATACAGAAGTTATTGAAGAATTAGATTGGCACTCTCCTGTATTGAAAAATATTGGTCTTTATAATCAAGGCGAGTCTACTGATAACTATAATTTTTTTTCCTATTACCGATTCATTGAGACTTTCTTTGAAGAAGGACCAGAGGAGGACCAATTGATTGAATTAGTAGAATCCGTCGATACAACCGAACTTATTGAATTTGCAAAGAAACACGAACTTATTAACGAAAATGGTACTGCAAAATCTCTAGCAAAAGCTCTATATGCTGTTCGCAATAGTTATGTACACCACAAACTGACGAGAGTGAGAATATTCGACCCCACGCACAATATTCCTACTCCATTACTGTTAAAATGGCGAGTCGTTGCCAAAGAAGTAGCTATCCAATTGCTGAATTCACACGGAAAACTAGAAGTTTGATTTCCTTTGAGAGCCCTTTCCGGGCTCTTTTTCTAATGAAGTTGATTAACTAACTTCATACTTACTCTACTATATTTTCTTCATTAGCATTCTTTAATTTTTCTGCTTCATCCTGGGCTTCATTTACGTCTTCCTCGCTTAATTCACCCATCTCAATCCACAGTCGAATGTCCTTTTCATTTACGTCACTGATAAGAAGCTTGGGTAGAGCATCTTTGAATAAATTTTTCTTTCTTTCAGCAATATGTTCCTTCCAACTTTCATACTGTATCCGTTCTGAAGAGCCCATCGCTCCAATTTGATAGCGAATTTCTTGAAGTTCGTCATCGCTCACGCCTGCTCGTTGGCGTAAATATTCCTGTAGCGTATCGAATCTTGGAAACCTGAATGATTTAATGAGCACATCCCGGAGCACCTGTTTTTCGATTTCCTGCCTGTCTAAATCTTTTTCCATGTCTGTTTTCCGCCCTTCCATTTTCATTTCACAATCTGACTATATTGCAGAAGCAGTCGCTGAAGACCTTGAACTCCTCGGACGTAGCTCAACCCCGGAAAACTGGATAAAGAACTTTCGTTTACTATATCGTATTCCTATCGATAACATCCATATTTCCACATTCTTTAGTACGAATTGATTCGACAATGTTAAACATCAATCGGTGAATAAATGCTTGGCGCGCTCTTTATAATACCTTCACAACACCTTTTTAAAGAGGTGCGAAGATATATAAATAATCTTCGGTTCCGGGAAAAATATCACAAAAAAACTAGAGCTAAACCTTTGCTATATCTAGCATTTACCTTTGTTTTAAATTTCCCGGAAAGCTAAAAATTAGCACATTATAAAATAGAAAGGAAGATGCACATGTTAGTTCATACAGGTAAATTCTACTGCACTGTCAAAGAAGAAGAAATTCCCACCGTTTCACGAAATCTCAATGAAAACACCAACGCGTTATCTACGAAAATCGATGTTCACTTTCCAGGCATCACTACCCTATTAAAAGAAGGAAGCTATGATTGGACTCTATTCATCTACGTTGATTTTATTAAGCTTCTTGGAAAGGCGGATATTACGGGAGACGATTCTGAGAAAGCCACAGAGAAAATTAACCACTTTATCAAGTTTGTTTTTGGCAATACACCAAAAGAGCCTGTTTTAACGCGTCTCGACTATCGCTTCGATACCATAGTAAAAGATAAAAGCCAGCGAGAACTACTCTTGAAGTTGTATCGAAAAACATATGATACTCATGGGTTCAAGAAGAAATATGACCGATACGACTCGTCACTATATTTCAATTCAAAATCGATAAATATCATTGTGTACGACAAAGAAGAAGAACGCAATGCGAAACAACAAGAGGTGGAGGATTACGAACGTGACGTACTACGTTTTGAAGTGCGTTTGTTAAATCCCCACATCAATTACATGAAACGGAAAAATGGACTCGTGAAAATACTAAGCAATTACATGGACGAAGATTTTTGGAAGACTTACTTAAAGAAAAACCTCTCTCCATTCTTTTTCGCTGGCAGCTTCAGAAAAATCAATATTGCGGAGAAACTGATTAAATCCAGCGAACTAAAACCAACCGAACAAGAAAATTTGAGACAATTCCTATGTGATGTCTCTATTTATGGATTCGACAATATCCTAAAGTTCAAGAAGACTTCGAGTACTGGTGACGCGAAAACCAAATACACAAAGTATTTGATGAAAAAGTATCTTAAGTGGCTCAAGGAATTAGATATTAATCCTTTGCTCATTCCTAAGAACTTCAAAGTTGACTTGGGTCCTGAGAAAAAGATTGAAAATCCGTTGGCTGACGTGTTTCTATTTTCTTGAAGTTTCGTAAATAACCTTTCATAAGGTTCGTGTACTTTAACTAGCTATCACGCTAAGAGTTGTAGAACATCTCACAGAGTTTCATCAATAGCGTTGCTTTTCTAACTTCATCAACTACTTTTTTCAAAGATATCGTATATAGTATGAGCTCGACACTTGAAAACTGGATTATTTATTCGCTATTGATTTATTGTAAAGATAAGCAGTAGATAGAGCTTTGCAACAGGGGTGGGGGAAAGCATCAAATATGCTGCATGTCTCGCATTCCAAGAATAAAGCAACTAAAAATTACTGATAAAATAAGGGGGAATTAAAATGAACACACACAAAACAGCAAAAGAAATTGAAAAGGACCTGGCAAATGATATAGAGAGGTACAATTTCTTTTACCATTCCATAGATTCTCGGCGCTATGAATTAATAGATTTATATCTTTCAAGAAGTATCGTTCTTGATTTAGATAAATTTAATATGGTTGCAAGCGAAACTGCTTCTTTAGCTGGTGCAACTGACTTCCATACTAATCTTAAGTCGGACAATGACTACCACTATGACCCCGGCGTTGGTTTTTACTTAGATAATTACGTCGAATTGGCAATCCCAGAAGGGATGGAAGTTTCTTTTACGAATGATATATTAAGATTAGGAAATTTTTCACCTAAATATGAAATCAGCAAGCCGACTAGCTTATACTTGTTTATTTCAAACAAAGAACCAGCTGGTCAAACTAACTCTAACGACCTGACGCTTAAAATTCATGGGGTCGATATGGAAGACTTCTTTGAATCTAAGGAAATGTAACCGTTGGAATAAGAAATATGTAAAAAAACATATTTCGTAATGAATCCAAAAGAGCCAAACAACGGCTCTTTTTTTCATTGTCGTGGAAATATTAGCTCACAGAGGATACCCTCAATAACAGTTCTTTTAGCGACATTTAGAAGACACAAGTAAGGGATTTTCTATGTGATGTATCGAAAACAGGCTAGATGGGGTTAAAATATGAGAGAATACGGGGATTCTTTGGATGAAGACCTTAAATATTCAAAGTATATGATTTAAAAATAATCTAGTACGTTGAAAATGCTTTGCATTAACCCGATTTGGATTTCCCAAAACATGAAAATAAAGTTAGGAGTTCAAAAATGCTTTCTCAATACCCTTTCTACCTCTTTAAACGGATGATAATTGATGACACATTAGATAAAAATATTCATTTTGATTGTTAGTTATGTCATAAATGATTAGATTAAATGCTTTATACGATGAAAAATAGCATGAGTATAGGGATTTATAGAGTATGTCTTCAATTTCGGGACTCTTGTCCAAAATCTCCGCTCGATAACGAAAAAATCGTTTTTTCTGATGTGCAGATTTGATGACTCAATTCTTCCGAATACCCTGTCCTATAAAGCGTTCGTGCTCAAAAACTACGGTTCAGTACGGAGTTTTTGAGCACAAATGCTGTAGCTACCAATAAATTTGTGTTGATATCTTCATTGCTTGAGAATTCCATTAAACAATTTCTAGTCAGACGAATTCTCATCACTTATTAAACTAAATGCATATAAAGCAAAAGAAGGAAGCTAAGTGAATTCAGCCTCCTTCTCTTTATATTGGGTTTTAAAGTTGCCTGCCAACATTTCCAGCGCCCGAGGTCTGGAATGATTTCAGGTTATTCTGTTGCTCGCTCAACTAAAGACAATATATTTGAAATGCGAGTTTTAAAGTTGCCTGCCAACGTGTCCGGCGCCCGAAGTCCGGGAAGAATTCAGGTTGATTTTCAGGTGCCCAATCACCTCTTGTTACTCATATAATATCATTTACACCATATGTGTTCAATTTAGGTCCTCTTATCGTGAATCTTGTCCAAAATCTCCGCTCGATATCGAAAAAACCTTTTTCGGATGTACAGATTTGATGACCCAATTCTTCCGATTGCCAAGACCGCCGACTCTTTGTGTTGCTGGTATTCGTCATCGAGGTCATCACATTCTAATATATCTCATTTAGCAACAAAATCCGTTCGGTGAAGGGTAAAGTTACATTAACCTTATACAATGATTTAAGGTGAGACTGAGCCGATAGGATATCTGCCATCGTATTTTCATATATGACGCTACGTCCTCCAGCTGGAGTGAAACTCCGTTGCTTCCGGAGTTCTTCAACATCGGCGATTGTTAGCGTATTAAAAGTCGATTTCATTGTTTGTTCCTCCATTCCACAAGAATCTTTTTGATTGCTTTTATGTCCTGACCGTCTTTGTCACTCAGCATCATTTCACAAAAAATCTTAGCCATCTCAGGGATATCGACATTTTCTTCATCAATCAGTGTTTCATCTCTAATCGATAGTTTTTCTTCTTTCAGTTTTTGAATGTAATTCGCTTGCAAAAGCAACAACACATACTGTGACTGAAGAACTTTAAGTCCTGATTTCTGTAAGTCCTCAAGCATTTTAGCTCTAACCTCCATCAGCATTTCTTCGATTTCTTCTCCGTACTTGGCTTGAAAATTAGTAAACACAGGTGCATCAGCATTTTTTTCTAATCCGGATAATAACGCTTGGGTTGACCGCCAATCCTTAACATGCACTGCCGCTTTAATCGCTCGTTCAAATACCGCTGACCTCGACATATCTTGAGAGACATCCAATTTTTTGATGGTATGTTCCTGTGTTGCATGCTTCCAATTGGTCTTAACATTGAATAACTTATCTTTTTCCATATAAACACATCCCTTAACGAAATTTTATTGGCATCAATAAAAATATTATATATCCAGTATTATATAAACATCATTTGAAATATTATATATCCAGTATTATAACAATACCACTTGAAATCTTCAACCTTTAGATTCAAAAAACCTCAAAATCAGCGTTATCTTTACATAACTTATTGAAAAACAAAAGAAAAAGAACCCTATTCAATAGGGTGGTCCGCGTTAGCTTTTGGTTCGATTTATTTGACGACAGCAAATACCCTATCCTATAAAGCGTTTGTGCTCAAAAATCACGTTCCAGTACGGAGTTTTTGAGCACAAATCAATTCATTGCCCCGATGGAGCGTTCTGAGATAAATATTTCATTAAAAAAAGACCGATATAAACCGGTCTTCCAACAAGATTATTCTAATAAGAGACGGATAGGAATACAGAAATTCGGCAAATACGAAGAGCGTAACATCCCTTCTTTACTTATGAAAATCACTTCCATTGGTCCCTCTCCCTGGAAGTCATAAACTTCAATAGTTTTATTCAGTGGGTCAGCAATCCAATACTCTTGGATGCCACTCTCCTGGTACAATTCGAACTTTTTCGTTCTATCATTTATCGCTGCAGGCAGTGATAAAACTTCTACTACAAGCTGAGGCGCTCCTTTTAGACCTTTTTCATCAAAGTGTCCGTCAAAAACTACTGATATATCCGGTTGCACTACTGTATCAGTATTTTCATAGTCATCTTCGTCACCGAGTCGAACCGTAAGTGCAGTAAAAATTTCGTGCCCGTTGTTTCCCATATGTGCTCCAATATGGGAGCTCAAAGCAGCGCAAATCCTGGACACCATGCGCTGATGCAGCATATCCGGCGCCGTAACCTCATAAGGGACCCCTTTAATCAGTTCCCAACGCCCTGACCATCCTAGATAGTCCTGATAAGTATATTTTCGGTCACTGGATGGAAAGTTTGCATTCGCTGCCTTTTCCATTTCCTCTTTACTGCCCCAATTTTCATCCATGCCCAATAGGGTTTCCACGGAAACTTGATAGATATTCGCTAATTTCTGGAAAACTGGAAAGCTGGGTATTCTTCCTTTCTCTATCCGACAGATATAAGAGGAAGACACGCCATCGCTCATTTCTGCTGCAGCATTTATCGATAATTGTTGATTTTCTCTTGCTCGCTTGAATCTTAGTCCAGATTCTATTGCCTTTTGTGTCGGTTCCTGTTGATGCATACCATTTTCTATTCCTTTTTGATTGTTCTCCACTTTAATTCCTCCATTTTGAAGCTTGATGCTTCGCCTATTTTTCGGTTCTTATTATGTTATTCCGACTCCAATAAAATAATCACCTTATCTTTATCATCATGAATCTCTCTCTCGACGGCTATACTTGAATTTTTGAGTATGGGCGGTGAGGAATTCAAGCAACGTTGCAGCAGTCTCAATGCAGTTATAAAGTGAACATAAATGTATAAGATATAAAAACTGAACGGAGATGGTTACATAGATAAAGAAGTGTTCTTCTCAATGGAAAAAACAAAAAGGCTGAATCCGTCAATAAACTACTTGTCGGGAGAAATTAAAGCGAAGTCGCTGAAATCATTGACATTTTACCAAGTTCGCTTTTCTGCAAATTGATGAAAGAAGATTACACCTATATAGGATGCGAAAATAAGTACTTTTAATTCGTTCGACACCACAAGGATACTTAGGGGGACTCTGGAGTTAAAACAATAGCGCTGAGAGCCTTGAAATGCCATTTTTGAGGGAGAACCTAGAAAAACTAAGGCAATTGCTGACGGATTGCGAAGAAAAATTTGTGTTATCGCTAGATAAAGAGATTTACAGCCACGATGCTATTTTCGTGAACAAGAATATTCGCATCAACCAGGCTGTATATGAAAAATTCATCGTACATTGCTCTGACGAGTTTCCGCATTTGAAAATCCAAGACCTTATCGCACAAAGTTTATTGGATTTTACAGGTAAATATTCGACGGATTCGAAGCCTCTTTCTTGAGGCTTTTCGCATAAGCGATTTTAAATTAGAAAAGCTAAGACCTTTAATCCAGGTCTTAGCTTTTCTAATTATCTACGCTCATCTAAAATCTTCTTAATTGCCACTCTTTCAGCTGTCGAACTCGCTCTTTTAACTTGTTTCATTAACTCGTCTGTACTTTTGTTTTGATACCTATTCATATAATTAGCTACCTTTTCGTCATAAGCAGCTCTATTTTCCCCTGCGTTTTTTAAACCTTCTCCTAAGCTATCCCAAAACCCCATGATTACATCTCCTCGTTTTTTAATTTAATTAATATTTTCTTTGCCAATCACTACAGCTATTCCATGCTTTCGTTTCGAAATGTTTTTTAAAACAAATCTGTTCTTCCTCTGAATCATACTCCCAAAATTTTCTTGCATTTTTTTTAGGGACTACGTATGACCCACCTTGGTAGCCATTCCATTGAACACACATCGCGCATATTCTAGTTGTAGAACTACAAGTTCTCAAACTCATTTTTCGACCTTCCATTCTAAATGATAGCAATCCACTATTATTTTACAACATAAGGGAGTTGTAAACTCGTAATTTTTATAAATTTCATCATATCTATATTAATAACTTAAAATTTCATCAATAGAGTTGTTTTACTAACTCTATTGATGAAATTTTTCATAGATATCGTATATAGTACGAGCTCGACACTTGAAAACTGGATTATTCATTCGCTATTGATTTATTGTAAAGATAAGCAGTAGATACAGCTTTGTAAGAGGAATGGAAAATCATAAAACATGCTGTATATCTTGCATTCCTGGAATAAAGCATCTAAAAATTACTGATAAAATAAGGGGGAATTAAAATGAAAAAAGAGATGATGATGAGAATTACTGATGAAAAATATGAACTGAGTTACAGAAAAGACGACGGACTTTCGTTTCTCCATTTTGACGACAGTGGTGATAGGAAAATTATTAACTTAAAAGGTTCGGTCGATGTTAATATAGTCAACGATATTTTCACGTCAGATGCAAATTTAATTGATGAAGATATCTTTACTTACAAATTTAATAGCCCCACAGGTTATCTTGAATTTCCAGTCAGTCCTTATATAGTCGATGAAATGGAGGGATGCTCTTGTGGGTATTACAAGCAGATTTATGTGCGCACAGAGGATGGGAAAAGATATCACTTAGAAATTGGTCCATCAAGTGAAGCCTTTTATATTCTTACGAGTGTCGATAATGATATAGATGAGTACGCATTCACTGTGAAGGTTAAAAATGTTCCGCTAAACGAAGTCTCATCGGTATTTGAAATCTTTTATGACATGGTTGCAGAAGAAAATTGGGATTTTTAAATAAGATGAAATGAAATAAAGAAAAAGACCGGTGTATGCCGGTCTTTTTTTTGCTTAGTTAATCGAAAAAGTTGTGGATAGGAAATTTGAAATCCGCTAGATATGAAGACTGAAGAATACCTTCCTTGCTAACGAATTTTTTTTCTTCTTGTCCCTCTGCTTGAAAGTTATAGACATCAATAGTCTTGTTGAGCGGGTCGGCAATCCAATATTCGTGCACCCCGCTTTTCCGATACAATTCGAGTTTTGTAGTTCTATCTTTGAAGACTGTATCCAATGATAAAACTTCAACTACCAGATGCGGAGGTCTTGGCACTTTCTCGTCAAATCTTTCGTAAAATACTACCGATAAATCAGGTTGAACTACTGTATCTATATGTTTTAAATCGCCTGTTTTGCTGAGCCGAACTTCATATGGTGCAGTAAATACCTCCTGCTTGTTGTTTCCTAGATGTGCACTAATATAGGAACCAATTGCAACGCAAATTCGTGCTGTCAAACGTTGGTGTAACATGTCTGGAGACCTCATCTTATATGGAATCCCCTTAATCAGTTCCCACCTTCCAGGCAATTCCAAATACTCACGGTAAGTGTAAGTTCGTTCAGCGGAAGGATAACCCACACAAAGTGAGCCTTTTCGTTCCTCGCATCTATCCTCAGCCACCGCCAGTCCCAGTAAGGTTTCCGTAGAAACTTCATAGATATCTGCCAACTTCTGTACAACAGATAAACTTGGTTTTCTACTTCCTTCTTCTATCCGAAAGATGTATGAGGCAGATACATCTTTGCTCAATTCTGCAGCCTCTGTTCGCGTAATGCCTCTTTTTTCACGGGCTCGCTTGAAACTTAATCCGCCCTCTAATGTATCTATCGACGGCGCCGGATGCTGCATGTCATTTTCGACTTTTTCTTTGTCTTTGTCCATTACAATTCCTCCAATATGAAACTCTGCACTTTACCTGTTTTTTGTCACATTGTCTGTTATTAAGTTCTCTTTCAAAAAATTCAAACCCAGGAACAGTTAGTGATGGACTTCATATTATCCCGGATTTTGAGACTCGTATATACTCAATTTTTTGAGTATAGATAACGGCTAATAAGTGTGATAACTTATAGTCTTAGTGAATTAAAAAGTATCGATTCAACTAAGTGAAAATAATAAGGCTGCCCTCCAATTCTGGAAGGCAGCCTTATTCTATGATTACGTATTTTTAAAAAAGCTATGGACTTACCTTGATAATATAATTCAAAAGCTTTCTCAATACCGTTGGCTAGTCAACATCATTGTACATTTTCCAGAAGAACCCTTAATGACTTTAATACTCTAGGGCTCATAATCTTCCCTTTAAATACTACCGTATCATTCTCCATTATTGGAGTAAGGTCAAACGAATACTCCCTAGAGTTTTGTAATTCATAGTCTCCAAATTCATCAAGGAGGTTATCAGTAAAGTAGAGTTTATACCACATTTCAAATGCGGCGAAATCCATTTCTTTTTCTATAACATCTGCATTTTCCTTGAGATTTTGTACCCAATTCCAAATAGTCTCTGACGATATGCTATTTCCAGTAAACTGATTGATAGCAGCTAAAAATACATAAATGTGTAAAAGTTCTTTATGGTTAACAACCACCAAATCCACATATTCTTTTGGCGTAATTTTCTTCAAAAATTCTTCACTAACATTTAAAAGTTCGTAATCATTAGTTTTAAAATCCACATTCTTCATATAGCTTTTGAATATATTTTTTATTACCGCAGGCTGTATTTCAGATAACATCTCTAAGGGATTGAGCCGGTTTAATTGCCATTGGTCATTTTCTTTTTCACCCACTTTATCTACTTCAGTCGGAGTTAGATATCCGCCAACTGTCAACATTTCGACCGGTTGCACCCCCAGTACCCCTGCAATGTTATTGAGGACCTCGGCAGACGGTTTTTCTCTTTTACCTGTTTCAAGAGTAGAGAGATATGTAAATGAAATACCTGCCTCCTTACTTACTTGTTTTAACGTCATGTTTGCTTCTTTACGCTTTTGACGAATAAACTTTCCCATTTCATTGACCATGATAATCCCCTCCTAGGTTAATAATATTGAAAATTAGTCCATTAGTCAAATAAAATATTGACATTAGTCAAAATATGTTTTATATTTGACTTAAGTTCGACTGACAGTAAAATTAAAAAGGAGGGATTCCATCATGAAAATTTATCCAACACTGGATTCTACAAAAGGACAATTAACAGCAAAGGAGCTATCGGTTCATTTGGGAATGAGTTGGAACAGTATTCAAAAATACTTTTTTCACTTAGATAACTTTCCAAAAAAGAAAATCGGAAACAAGTGGTACTTCCATAAAGAATTGCTGGATGCATTTCTTAAAGAATATCATTCTGACGTTGCTTAATAAAAAGACAAATTGGGAGGAAGATAAAAATGGCTTCAATAACAAAAAGAGGTGATAAATGGGCTTATTCAGTAAGTATGGGAATGAATCCACTAACAAAGAAACAAAGTCAAATGACGAGAAGTGGATTTTTCACCAAGAAAGACGCGATAAAAGCGGCAAAAAAAATCGAGTACAAACTCCATGTAGAAGGAGGAAGACTCACAAATGAACGAAATAAGTTTTCAGAAGTGGTTGAAGACTGGCTTATTTTATATGAGCAAGAAGTCAAACCTGGCACACTCAGAATTCGAAAGAAAGCTTTGGATAAGGTGCTTCCTATTTGGGGAAGCACCAACATTTCCACTATTGACCACAGAGCCTATCAAAGCTTAATTACCGACCTTTCAGCAAGAGGTTATTCCAGAAACTATGTGGAAAGTATTCATAATTCAATTTCTCTCATATTCAAGTTTGCAAAGAAACAGAATCTCATTTTCGATATTCCTTGCATGGGTGTGAAATTTAGAAAAGAGTACCACTCTGAGGAAGACAAATTAGAGAACTTTCTGGAACGTGATAAGCTAAGCGAATTTCTTGAAATCGCAAAAAAAAGCAAGTTTGAGGATGACTACATCATTTTCTTAACGTTGTCGTTGACTGGTCTTCGTATCGGCGAGCTTTTGGCATTGAGATGGCAGGATGTTAATTTGGACAAGAAGTTTTTAAGGGTAAGACATACCTTATACAACCCAAATAATAATCAAAATGAATATGCACTCAACAGTCCGAAGACAAAGAAATCAAATCGCGTAATTCCATTGGCTAATAAATTACAAAAAGCACTTATTGCATACAAAAGGTATGTTGATTCTCACTTCAAAATACAATCCGGAACAGATTTCGTATTTTTCAGCGGCGATTACAAACCATTAACACATACAGCAGCCCGAAATCGTCTCTTATCACTTATGAAGAGTTGGAAATATGACAAGAAAATCACTCTTCATTCGTTTAGACATACGTTTACGTCGCTGCTAATAGAAGATAATTTTTCTATCTTAGACGTTTCTAATCTACTAGGACATGCGGATACTTCTATTACAATTAAAGTATACACTCATATTACTCAACCTAAGAAATTAGAGTTGCAACGTTCCTTGAGTAAGTTTGCAAATAAACTTTAGAAATGAACTGTCTATAAGTTTATCTTTCAAACAACATCCAAAAACCGTCCTCAACCTGAGAACGGTTTTTCAATATATCTGGCATTTAACTATAGTCGCTTTAATCTAACCAAATACCTGCACGCCTTAGTGCTGCTCTACTTTCTGCTCTTAACCTTGTACGTAAATCATCGATATTTACTGTAGTAGGTTTGTAATTCGGATTTATAGGCGGTCTCTTTCTCTTCTTTATCTTTTTATCAACTTTTGTTGAAGTTCCAGGTTCCTTATCTGCCATTTCTTCTTGCTTACTTGAAGTTTCGGGTTGCTTCTCCATTCGATTCGCTCCTATCTCCAGTATCTGTATTCAATATATTGAATCAGTCTTTCATCTTCGTATTTCATAGGTGCTTGAGTTCGGTCAAATTTGATGTAAGTCGGTCGACGATTCGGATTTCGTGGAGGTACAATTCTCCGCTTCTTTTCTACCTTTTTCTCCATCCCTCCACCAATTTTCTTTTTTGTATTATATGAGCACGTTTTTAAAATAAAAATTTCACAGACTCTGGTTGCAACATACTCTGGTATTCATTTCAAAGATGCTCAAATTCAGATAGAAAATTAAACTTCAGGAGATGATACTAAATGAGAAGAAGAGATTTTTTCCTTACATTTGAAACTGAAAGTCATGAAGAATTTAACAGAATACTGGACCTCTATTTGAAAATGGAAGAGGCTATTGGAAACCCTGACCGAATTGCTTTTGGAATGGAACACGAGAAAATCGATTTAAGAAATGAGGCTAATGAAATAACAGGTTTCGAATTAACAGGAAAAACTATCATTCGTATTGACATTTATAAAGATGAGCTTATTGAGAGGAAAAAGAAATAACTTCGTATAATTTAAAACACTTCACCTTCTTTTCCTATTCTCACTCCTTGAAGACTTTTACATTACTCACTACGGTAGTGGTCGAGAACTATTGGTGGAATATAAACGGTTACAAGCTTCTCTTTATCTTCAAGAAAACCAGCATTACTTATCGAAAAGCCTGAGAGCAAACTATACGCATAGTAGTCACCGTTCTCTACGTATTCCGCTAGCCTCACTAGTCGTTCAGATAAGAGTTTGTAGTTCTCTTTATTAGCTTCTTCATAAACTTGAGTTATTAAACTTCCTAACGTAAACTGTATTCTTCCTGAAAATAAGAAAGTTTCATCTTTGTGATTCATCGCAGCTTTAAATAATTCGAACTCTTCATCCGATAATCCTGAAAATATTTTTCTCAATTCTTTGAAGATGTGTTTCTGTGATGAATTTTTACTCATTATTATTACTTCCCTTCCAAAGTGAGTGTATTTATTAACATACAAGTAAGATAAAAAATTTCTATTTGAACTGCTTAGTATCCGGTTACTTAAATCTATATGCCCTTGAAATTACACCTCAACCTTTTCCTTATTAACAACAAAAAAGGCTTTGACTATAGTCAACAAACTTCTCTTTTTTTAAAAAGAAGAAGTTGCACTTAGTCAAAGCCTTTTAAATTTCTGTTGTTATTTTAAGTGTACAAGGTGTCTTAACGGAATGTCAATTGTCTAATGAAGTTTGAAATGAACAAAGAAACTCACTTTCATTGCCAACATGAGAATAGCATCCTGTTCAGCCTATTTTTCACTTTTAGAATGATTTCATCTCATCGACTTCTCGTAGTTATCTACTGCACTCTAAAGAAAATACCGGCTAGCTAGTCTGTTCAAAAGCTATACACGTTATTAACTTCAAGGTCATGTAGGAAACAAAAGTACTCCATTAAAATAAATCTGGTCTTAGTTGTGCAAAGTAATATGGGCGTTTTTCTATAAATTTAACCGCTTCATAGTCACTCAAGTCTTTAGTTTTCCTATCTTCAAATCGTTCATTTTCTTTTCCGTCGAAGAATTTCCCAGTAGTGATTCTCGTTAACTCAATAGTCCCATGGGATACACTAATTTCATCTTGATAACTATTTTTACTGTAACCAGTAGTATAAGGTTGATACGTATGATTTAGTCCATCAAATTCTCCCGCTTTAAGGGCATCTAAAACCGCTTCCCTTTTCATTTAACCATTCCCTCCTGACACCAATGTGTCTAATAATTAGATTCACAGTAACTCTACCTTAAATTGAGTCGAAGTGGCTCTACTTCTCACTTCTCAAATCTTTATAAGCCACTTTAGCGACAACTTCCATGACCGCTTGATAAAAGTCAGAGTCGTGGAACAACTTCTCGAATGATTTCATCGACTTCTCGTAGTTATCCAATGCACTCTTGTGGAAGAAATCCGGGAAAATACTTTGTTCAAAGATTTGCGAATCATTGTTCTTAGCTGATTTCTTGAGTTTCTGGTCATTCTTCACGGCACGATACAGAGCTTCGATAATAACCCGGTCACCATCACTGAATTCACCTTGGAACTTATCGTTTACTCTTTCGATAATCGTCTCCAGCAGTTCATCTTCCTCAACCGGTTTCACAGCTGTATCCATTTCTTTTGGATTCTTCAGTACGCTATCAACCGTGTTCGGATTTAATGTAATGTCTCCCTTAAATGTCTCCTTCAGCTTAAAATACTCCAACTTCAACTTATCTTCAATACTAATGTCTCTTGAGACCGTCTTCGGGATGAACTTATCCAAATATGAAGTAAAGACGTATTCCTGATGTAATTCCTTATCAAACATTCGAGCTACCTGGATAATATAGGCATACCATTTGTTAAAGTTACGCAATGAAATCCGAAAATCATATTGTTCATCTTCGCTCATGTCTGCATATCGATTTAGAACCGGTTTGAGCAAGCTTGTCATCTCTCCCAGCTCTTTATCTCCTTGCTTTCCTTTTTTGTAGTATATCTTGAGGAATTTTGCTATATCCTCGTCATTATATAGCTGATAGTTCCGGATTTTTGTCCGTATGTCATAGATTCGGTTTACATCAATGGCTTCATCCAAGGAAGTTGCTTCGTAATAAGGAGCAAAAGACGCCTGAATATCCTCTGTTTTATTTACGAAATCCAATATAAAGGTGTCCTCTTTGCCGATATGCGTTCGATTCAGTCGGGAAAGGGTCTGGACAGCCTTAACGCCGGAAAGCTTCTTATCAACAAACATGGTATGTAGCAAAGGTTCGTCAAATCCAGTCTGGTACTTCTCCGCAACAATCAGCACATTGAAATCATCTGTCCGGAATTCGTTTTTGAGCTGGTTCTCTGATATGCTGCTACCATCTTTTGTTTTGTTCATACCGGTCTCCCGATACTCAATACCTCCATCATTTACAACGCCAGAGAAAGCGATGAGGATATCCAAACTGTCTCCATAGCCTTTTGCATCGATGTACCGCTTAAACTCGTGGTAATAGCGGACAGCGTGCAACCGGGATGCCGTAACAACCATCGCTTTTGCTTTTCCGCCAATCTTGTTTGTTGTGATGTCCCGAAACTGCTCAATCATGATAGCTGTTTTCTGCTGCAAGTTGTGTGGGTGCAGCTCCTGGAACCGGCGGATGGCTTTGACGCCTTTGCTTGTCGGAACTTCTGGATTATCCGGAGTATCCTTTGCAATACGATAAGACGTTTCATAGGTCATGTAGTTCTTGAGTACATCAAGAATAAACCCTTCTTCAATGGCCTGACGCATACTGTAGACGTGAAATGGTCGATAGGAACCATCAGATTGACGCTTCCCGAACATTTCGAGCGTCTTCTCCTTCGGTGTTGCGGTAAAGGAGAAGAAACTCAAGTTATTGTGTCTTCCATGGCTTAACAACTCTTTTACCAATTTATCTTCCGCATCTACCAGGTTAGCTTCGGCGATGCCTTCGACTTCCGCATATTCACGCAAAGCTTCTTCTGTATCTGCCAGAGCGCTCCGGAGCTTCTTGGCACTGTCTCCAGTTTGGGACGAGTGGGCTTCATCGACAATGACCGCAAAACGTCTTCCTTTGTTATCTTCAACGTCTTCGTAAATGACCGGGAATTTCTGTAGTGTCGTAATAATAATTTTCTTGCCATCATTAATAGCGTTCTTCAAGTCCTGAGAACTCTTATCTTCGCCGATAGTTTCAACGACGCCTGTTGTGTGGTCAAACCCTGATATCGTAGCCTGTAATTGGTTGTCTAATACCTTTCTGTCGGTAACGACAATGACCGACGTGAAAACGGGCAGGTCATCGATGCCATGCAGACTAGATAATCGGTACGCAAGCCAGGCGATGCTGTTGGACTTGCCGGAGCCAGCACTGTGTTGAATAAGGTAATTGTCGCCACTGCCGTTAATGCGAACATCGGCTACCAATTTTTTAACGACATCGAGCTGATGGAATCGTGGGAAAATCAAGCGCCCTTTCTTGTTATCACCTTCGAGGTGCATGAATCGTTGAAGAATGTCCATAAGGACGTCTTTATGTAGAATCTCTTCCCACAAATAAGCCGTGGCATATCCTTCTTCATTCACCGGATTCCCAGCTCCTCCTACTTCTCCCGCTCCGTTCGAACCTTGGTTAAAGGGTAGGAAATAGGTTTCGTTGCCCTCAAGCTTCGTCGTCATCCACGCTTCGTATAAATCGACCGCAAAGTAGACGAGGAATCGTTTGTTGAACTGGAAGCATAGCTCTCGCTCGTCACGGTCGTACATGAATTGCTTCTTTGCATTGTCGACACTCTGCCCTTTGGCTTGGTTTTTCAACTCCATTGCCACAATCGGAATCCCGTTCAGAGAAATCACCAAGTCAATCGTATTCCGGTTATGCGAAGAATAAGCAAACTGCCGAGTATACGTCAGCCGGTTCTGGTTATAGGCATTGATAACATCTGAGTTCTTACTCGACTCCGGACGGAACGAGGCAATCTTGAGCCATGTCCCCCGGTCACGGATACCATTACGCAAAACATATAGTAATCCGTTCGTGTTAATTTCCTGATTCAAGCGCTTGAACAACTTATCCCGTGCATCGCTTTGATACGTCCGGATGTACTTTCCCCATTCTTTTTCCTGCGTTGCTTCGATATAGGCAATCAATTCATTGATGTTGATAGCTTTCTCTTTTTCATACCCAGACATATCTCTTTTTTCATATCCGCCTCTATTTAATAGAAAGGATTCGATATCTTCTTCAAAACGCTTTTCAGTGTCTTGGAAAACAGTCATTTAAAGAACCTCCTTTTTCCCAGTGATGTACTCGTAGATTAAGGACTTCTTATAAGTTTCAAACTCTTTTATAAGCCTTATCTTATCCTTAATTATGCTGTCGATATACGAGCATTTTTCATCAAGGTACTTAGAAATTTCTAATTGTTCTTTTTGCGGAATTAATAGGAATGGAGCATTTTTATAATCGTCTGTAACTATTCCATATCTAGTGATGCCATTTGCTTTTAAAGAAAACCATTCTCTTAAATAATTGCTCCCAAAAGCATACTTTTCATATTCTAAGACCATATTTACTTTTGGTCTAAATCGCATTAAATGATATCCCATAAGAGTGCTCAATAAGTTTTCTTCCACAACTGTTGAATGTCCTATATCATCTGGAGTTTCTGAAGAACTTGTAAATAGAACATCTCCTTTTAAAAGATTAGCCTTCTCCGCTTTTTCTTCTGTAGCACTAATAATAAGATAATCATCGTTGTTACTAATTTGTTTTAATGAGTTATAATATACGTCTGTGTAATGCACGGATTTATACAATTTTTCATTATCTCTAATTTTTTTATCTACTCCAGCGCTATATAAACTGCCCACTTCTTTCAATTTTTTAATTTCCCAATGACCAGGAATTTCCCCAATCCATTCAATTCCACTATCTTTCATGTCTATATTCTTATTAAGACCTTTTTTAATCGTTTCATTAATCAAAGATTTTTTATACTTCTTAAATTCATCAATAGACTGCTTAGTATCCTCTAAAAGCGAATCAATTTTCGATAATTTTTCATTGAGAAAATTATAACAACTCCAAAATCGCTATCTGTTAATGTGTTCCTCAAACTTTTTGTTAAATGCAACAGAACCTTATTATTATCTAAATAATTGAGATAATAATCATAGAATTCTGGACTATTATCACCTTTTAGAACATATTGGCTATATGCTGGACTTGTTAATCCATCATCTTTAATTAAGCCGATACATCGAGGTGTAACATCAATATCAAATAAACATAACAACAAGTTTCCCTTCTTAACTATTTGATAACCATTAAAAGAGGCAGGCATTTTTCCTTTAGGATTCTCTAAATCTCGTACAATAACACCTTTCATGGTTAGTGATAAAATATTTTGATTAGTATATTGTGGACACAGTTCCTTTTTTTTATACATGACAGTTTTAAATTTAACTGTCTCCCAAGTTTCAGGAATAGCTCCAATCCATTTCACTCCGCTATCTTTCAACGGTCTAGTCATCAATTTCAACCTCCTGTCCAGATAGAGCTTCGAAAGATTTGACGATATTCTCTTCTAATTCCTTTATTCTAAGAGCTATCTCTTCGGTTCTTTCAGGTTCAACATACCTATAAAACAGCCGAGTAAATGGAATCTCATAGCCAACTTTAGTTTTTGATTTATCTATCCAAGAATTTGAATTGAAAGGCTTAATTTCTCGCTCGAAATAGCTATCTATATCTTCCGTTAGAGGTATATCTTCTGTATCTCTATATTCAACATCTGATATTAGTTTTCCATTCTTTTTAACTAAATTACCATTCTCGTCTTTCAGTGGAGATTCTATAGTGACTTTATTAAAACCAAAATCTATATTATCCATTATTTTAGACTCTAGAGTTTGCGCACCTAAAGTATATTCTTTATTGGAAAAATCTCCATAGGATTTTACTATTACCTCTCTACAAGCATTTGAAATATCGTTACGTTTGCTTCCGATTGCTTTCCGACGTTTTTCATACATTTTTGAAGCATCGATAAGTTGCACTTTTCCTTTTCGATGATTTGGCTTGTCTTTCGAAATCACCCATATATATGTTGAAATTCCAGTATTGTAGAAAGAATCACTTGGCAATTGTACAATCGCATCCAACCAGTCATTTTCAATAATATACCGGCGAATCTCGCTTTCTCCACTTTCGGCTGCTCCACTGAATAAAGCAGAACCATTATGAATAATTGCCATTCTTCCTGTATCTTTTAACTTTTTAATCCCGTTCAGCATAAATAATAATTGACCATCGGATTTTCTTGGTAACCCTACACCGAATCTTCCATTTTCTCCTAAGTCATGTTCTTCTTTAACTTTTTTGTAATCGGACTTCCAATCAACACCAAATGGTGGATTACTTATACAATAATCGAAGGTGTACCCCATGAAATGGTCATTTGTCAAAGTATTCCCCATTTTCATATTATCGGGATTTCCACCCTTAATAATCATGTCAGCTTTCGCGATAGCATAAGTTTGAGGATTGATTTCTTGACCAAATGTCGTAACTTCAGCAGTGCTATCCAATAACTTCAGTCGCTCTTCCATAGCTCCCAACATCTGAGATGTACCCATTGTCTGGTCATAAACAGTTTTAACAACGCCTTCTTCAATCAATTCATCTTTCTCTTCAGACAACAAAATATCTGTCATTAGATAAATGATGTCACGACTTGTAAAGTGAGCTCCCGCTTCTTCGTTGTAACTTTCGGAGAAACGCTTGACTAAATCTTCGAATACATAACCCATGTCTGTTGAGGTGATGACATCAGCTCCCATATAACCTTTGACCGTATTGAATTCTTGAATAATATGGAACAGCTTTCCATTCTTTGAAAGCTTCGTGATGTGGTTGTCCATCTCGAAGTTCTGCAGTACGTCCTGCACGTTTTCTGAAAATCCGTTAAGGTATGCCCTGAAGTTTTCCTCAATATGTTCTGAATCGGCGAGTAAGGAATCGAATGTGAATTGACTTGTATTATAGAAAATATGACCAGCCGCTCGTTGCAAGAACCCGTCCTTTACTGCGAATGTTTCATACTTTTCAGCCGCTTCTAATACTCTGTCTCTAGTAGGTAGTAACGTATCATGAAATCTTTTTATTACAGTCATTGGTAAAATGACCTCACCATATTCGTGAGGCTTATAAAGTCCACGCAAAATATCAGCGATGTTCCAAATTAATGCCGACTTTTCTTGAACGTTGAAATTGGTCTGAATGTTTCTGTCTATTGTATTCATTTTGAAATTCCCCCATGAGATATATTTTCTATTCTAACAATCATAAGTTTGACAAAAGGCTTGCAAAAAAATTACCTTTTATACTGTTAGTATAATACTAATATTTGTCTGTCGACAGGTAAAAAAGCAACTCTTTTCCAAACCTATGAGCAAACTATGAGCATTTACAATATTTCAAGCAAAATCAAAAGAGAGAAACCCTTGATACACAAGGATTTCTCTCTTAATTTGTTGGCTATTCTTACATCATGCCGCCCATGCCACCCATATCAGGCATGCCGCCGCCAGCTGGTGCTGGTTCTGGCAGGTCTGCTACGACTGCTTCAGTTGTTAGGAACATAGCTGCAACAGATGCTGCGTTTTGCAGTGCAGAACGCGTCACTTTCGTTGGGTCTACAATGCCTTGTTCAAGCATGTTGACCCATTCGCCTGTTGCCGCGTTGTAGCCGATGCCGACTTCTTCTGTTTTCAGGCGGTGAACGATGATCGAGCCTTCAAGGCCAGCGTTCGTTGCGATTTGGCGAACCGGCTCTTCAAGTGCACGGAGCACGATGTTGATGCCTGTCGCGACGTCGCCTTCTTGTTCTGTCGCAATTTGCGCCACTTGGTTGTAGACATTGATAAGCGCTGTACCGCCGCCTGCCACGATGCCTTCTTCAACCGCTGCGCGTGTTGCGTTCAATGCGTCTTCGATGCGCAATTTACGCTCTTTCAATTCTGTTTCAGTTGCTGCGCCGACTTTGATGACTGCTACGCCGCCAGCAAGTTTCGCGAGGCGCTCCTGCAGTTTTTCGCGGTCGAATTCAGAAGTCGTTTCTTCCAGTTGGCTGCGGATTTGCGCCACGCGAGCGATGATTTTCTCGGAATCGCCATTGCCTTCAACGATCGTCGTATTGTCTTTAGAGACAACGACTTTCGCTGCGCGTCCAAGTTGAGCGATGTTTGTGGATTTCAAGTCAAGACCGAGGTCTTCTGTGATCACTTCAGCGCCAGTGAGTGCAGCAATGTCTTCGAGCATCGCTTTTCTGCGGTCGCCGAATCCAGGAGCTTTGACAGCCACTGCGTTGAATGTGCCGCGCAATTTGTTCACGACAAGTGTTGCCAATGCTTCGCCTTCAACATCTTCAGAGATGATGAGTAGCGGTTTGCTTTGCTGGACGACTTGCTCAAGCACTGGAAGGATTTCCTGGATATTGCCGATTTTCTTGTCAGTGACAAGGATGAACGGGTTTTCAAGAACCGCTTCCATTTTATCGGAATCTGTCACCATGTATGGAGACTGGTAGCCGCGGTCGAATTGCATCCCTTCCACAACGTCAAGTTCCGTCGTGAAGCCGCGTGATTCTTCCAAAGTGATGACGCCATCGTTGCCGACGCGCTCCATTGCTTCTGCGATCAATTTGCCGACTTCCTCGTCGCCAGAAGAAATCGCCGCTACTTGCGCGATCGATTCTTTGCCTTCGATTTGTTGGGAAATAGATTGCAATCCAGTAACCGCGCTTTCCACAGCAAGTTCGATGCCGCGGCGGATGCCGACAGGGTTTGCGCCAGCTGTGACGTTCTTCAAGCCTTCGCGAATCATCGCTTGTGCAAGAACCGTCGCAGTCGTTGTACCGTCACCTGCAATATCGTTCGTTTTGGAAGCAACTTCCGCCACGAGTTTTGCGCCCATGTTTTCAAACGCGTTTTCAAGCTCGATTTCTTTAGCGATCGTTACGCCATCGTTTGTAATAAGCGGCGTGCCGAATTTCTTCTCAAGCACGACATTGCGCCCTTTTGGCCCAAGCGTTACTTTGACTGCGTCCGCTAATTTATCTACACCTTGCAGCATCAAGCTGCGTGCATCTTCACTGAACTTAATATCTTTTGCCATGATTCGGTTCCTCCTATTAAATAGAATTTATGCTTATTTAGCCGACGATCGCAAGGATGTCGTTTTCACGTAAAATTAAGTATTCTTTGCCTTCGTATTTCAATTCTGTGCCCGCATATTTCGAAAAGACGACGCGGTCTCCTTCAGTTACGTCCAGCTCTGTGCGCTGTCCATTTTCACGGATAAGTCCATTCCCTACCGCAATCACTTTGCCTTCCTGCGGTTTTTCCTGCGCCGATCCTGGCAAGACGATTCCGCTAGATGTCTTTTCTTCCACTTCGACGAGCTCAATGATGACACGATCTCCTAATGGTCTTAACAATTGAAACACCCTCCTCAAATTAAATAGCTTCTAGTCGCTTAGCACTCTCAACCTCTGAGTGCTAACCCATAGATAAGTTTAATAAAATCTTCAGTTAATTGCAAGCAGAAACCCTAGACCGTTTTGAATTCTTTGCGCCTTTTTCCGTTAAGCCCTACAATAAAAGGAGCACGTGAAAAGAAAGGAATTTGACTACATGACCTCAACCGATAAAACCGCCTCTCCCTCGAAAGCGAAAGGGTATAAGCGCAAAAACATGCGTACGCCGCTCCTGGTCCTGCTCGTCTTCGTAGCCGTTCAGCTCATGCCGATCCTCTTTATCGGCCCGACGCTCGGCTATTTCCGCGACCAAGGGCTTGACGATGCCACAGCTCGCGCTTCGACGTCTGGCTGGCTGATCTTCCTGACAATGGGCGTCGGCTTTCTCGTCACGATGGCTCTCATCTTGCGCGACCGCAACTTCTTCAATATTTGGAAAGGCAGAAAATCGAGCCTTCCCGCGGCAATCGGCTGGGGCGTCCTCGGCTTTCTGTTATTGATCATCGGCCAATCGATCGCTGCCATGATCGAAATGGCAATCGGCATCGACCCGGGATCCGCCAATACCCAGACGCTTGTCCGAATCGCTGAAGTCGTGCCGTACGCGATCATCGCGGTCGTCCTGTTCGGCCCGATACTCGAAGAACTCGTCTTCCGCAGAGTCGTTTTCGGCTCATTAAATCAGACGATGAACTTCTGGATCGCCACGGCCATCTCGGCACTCGTCTTCGCGCTCGTCCATCTCGAGTTTACCCACCTCTTGCTTTATTTTACCACCGGACTGATCCTGGCTGCCCTCTACCAGCGGACCAAGCGCATCCTTACACCGATCATCGCGCACATCCTGCTGAACGGCTACGTCATGCTCATCCAACTCAATATGGACAAAATCGAAACCTTCATCAAACAAATGGAAAACCTGCAATAACCAAAAAGTACCGTATTTTTCTTTGAAATGCGGGACAGAATATACGCTTTATGTATTTCGTCCACGCACTCGAAACAGACATAGCCATTTCACCGAGCAGTGAACATATCACCTCACTTCTTCGGAAAATAATAAGTACTAGTGAAAGGACAAATCAAAATAAACGAGCCATACATTATTTCACCATTTGATGTAAGAGGGCGACGAAATCTATTACTGCTACAAACTTAGAGATGAAGCGGATGGCGGTGACGCCTGGGTGATTAGCGGGTTTGAGAGACCCCGCAGGCAATGATTAAGCGAAGCATCGCTGAGCCTAATCATTTGCGATGCTCGAACGCAGTGAGAGTTGAGCACATGTTTTGCGACGAGGAGGCTCGATTCCCGCCACCCGGCAAGCATCCGCCAGGAGCGCAATCTCCTGCCCCCATCCCATTTTCATTCCAAACAAAAAAACCTCCCGCCATCATTTCGGCGGAAGGTCTTCTGTCTGTTCTGCAATTGCCTGCTGCTGTTCTGCCCGCAGGAACTTGCGATATCCGATGCGCGCAATGACCACACTGAATTCATACAACAAGATCAGCGGCAATGTCACAATCATATGGGAAATAATATCCGGCGGCGTAATGAACGCGGCGATCGTCACCAGCGCCAAATACGCATACTTCCGGTACTTCGTCATCATCATCGGCGTCAAAATACCGAGACGCGTCAAAAACAGCATCAATACCGGCAGCTGGAAGATAAAGCCGAACGGCAAAGTAATTTGGAACAAAAATTGGAAATACTCATTGATCCCAATCGTCTCCTGGATATCCAGGTTCTCCGAAATATTGAGCATGAACCCAATGACATACGGGAACAGCACCAAATAGGAAAACGCAATCCCGCCGATAAACAACGACAAGGAAAACGGGATATACCCAAGCGTCACTTTTCGCTCCCTGTCAGAGAGTCCCGGGCTGATGAATGCCCAAAATTGGTACATGATCAATGGCGACGTGATAATCAATGCCAAAATCATCATAACCTGCATATATATCTTAATCGGATCGGTTATCTTGAACGCGTTCAGCGTCAGATTCCGCGCCTCTTCACTGAACTGCAAATAGCGGATCAGCGGCTCGGCGAGGAAGAATCCCGCAATAAGCGCGAACAGAAAGAAAACGACTATCAAGGTCAGCCGTTTTCTGAGTTCACCTATATGTTCAACTACCGTCATTTCATTTTGTTGGTTCATCGGACAAACATCCTATCGTGTTACTTGTGCTCGTCTTTCTTGTCTAGATCGTTTTTCTTCGCTGTTTCGACTTTCTTGTCATCTTCATCGTCATCAGCCAATCCTTTTGTCGCGTTTTTGAATTCGCGCAAGGAAGAACCGAATGCTTTACCTAGTTCCGGCAATTTTTTCGGGCCGAAAATCAGCAAGGCGACAATCCCGATGATGATTAAACTTAGTGGACCTGGAGCCATATCAGACACCTCCTGTAGTATGCTTCTAGTGTACATGAAACACGGCCTTTTGGCTATTTGCAATGGCCGTTCAAATGTGAAGGTTTTATGTTAATCATGCTTGATCTGATAGATCAAAGTCTGCAGTTCGACCGATAAATCAATCGTCTGGACACGGATATGTTCAGGCACGGAAATGCGTACTGGCGTGAAATTGAGTATGCCTTTAATGTCTGTCTGCGCGAGCCGGTCGGTGACATCTTGAGCCGACCGCGACGGCACCGTCAGAATGACCACTTCCACACCGTACTGCTTAATCTTCTCTTCAATCAAATCCGGGTGGTACGTATCGATGCCGCTGATCTGCTTCCCTTCATGGGGGCTGTTCGTATCAAAGGCGAGGATGATTTTCGTGTTGTGATTGCGGTGAAAATTGTATTTTAAAAATGCGCTGCCGAGGCTGCCGACACCGATCAAGGCGACATTCGTCGCTTCGTCCTGGTCAAGCGTCTTACGGAAAAATGCCAAGAGCTCCTGCACATCATAACCGTAACCTTTTTTGCCGAGTGCGCCAAGATGGGAAAAATCGCGGCGGATGGTCGCCGAATCGATTTTCATCGCTTCGCTCAACTCCTGCGAGGAAATGCGCTTTTGTCCAGCATTGGCAAAATTCTGGAGAAACCGGTAATACAAGGGCAGCCGCTTCGTTGTCGCTTGCGGGATTTTATGGGATTCGTCAAGCATGGGATCGCTTCCTTCTGAACTGTTGTCAAATCGTATCAATCTTACATGACAGGCCTTGATATGTAAAGGCTTGCGTAATTGCGAAGCGCACGCCCATCAGCTACACTTAAGAAGAATAGAGGTGACCCTAAATGATCGTATTGCAAGTCAATCAAATCCATAAATCATTCGGTGCCGAGGAAATCATCTCAGGCGCCAAACTCGAAGTCCAGCACCGTGACCGGGTCGCACTCGTCGGCCGCAACGGTGCCGGAAAATCCACATTATTGAAAATCATCGCCGGTGAAATGTCTTACGACAGCGGCGATTTGATTATGCCGAAAGATTTAAACGCCACCGTATGGCAGGAAATGATGAAGATCTTCGCCCATTTCCGGAACCAAGAAGCGAAGCTGCGCCAGCTCGAAGCGGCAATGGCTGATCCAGATGTCTACAACGATGCCGAACGCAATGCCAAGGTCATGCAAGAGTATGACCTTCTCCAGACCCATTTCAAAGATGCCGGCGGGTATCAGTTCGAAGCCGATACGCGCGCGGTCCTGCACGGCATGAAGTTCTATGCGGAAGACTACGAAAAGAAAATCACTTCTCTGTCAGGCGGCCAGAAAACCCGCCTTATGCTGGCGAAGCTCCTGCTCGCAAAGCCGCAGCTCTTGATTCTCGATGAGCCGACCAACCACTTGGACATCGAAACGCTGAGCTGGCTCGAAAATTATTTGAAGAATTACCCGGGCGCATTGCTCATCGTGTCGCATGACCGCTATTTCCTCGACCAAGTCGTCACGCTGGTTTACGAAGTGTCACGCAAGAAGGTCCGTAAATACACCGGCAACTACAGCCGTTATTTAAGCGAAAAAGCGAAACAATACGAACTCGATCGCAAGCATTACGAGAAAGAACAAAGCGAGAAAGCCAAGCTTGAAGACTATGTCGCCCGCAACCTGGTCCGTGCTTCGACGACGAAAATGGCGCAAAGCAGACGCCGTGTACTCGAGAAGACCGATTGGATGGAAGCTCCAGAAGGCGATGAAAAATCAGCACGCTTCGGCTTCGACATCCAAAAGCAAAGCGGCAACGATGTCTTGAACGTCCAAGCCTTGTCTGTCGGCTATGGCGACCAGCCGGTGTCGAACAACATCTCGCTAAAACTTTACCGCACCGACAGCCTCGCACTTGTCGGCCCGAACGGTGTCGGCAAATCGACGCTGCTCAAGACCATCATGAAAGAATTGCCGGCACTCGCAGGTGACATCCATTACGGCACCGGCATCCAATTCGGCTATTACGACCAGGAACAAGCGAACTTAAAGGGCAATAAGCTCGTCCTCAACGAATTATGGGACGACTACCCGCATGTAAATGAAAAAGACATCCGGGGCATCCTCGGACGCTTCTTATTCACCGGAGACGATGTCCTGAAGCCGGTATCGACTTTATCGGGCGGCGAAAAAGCGCGTGTGGCACTTGCTAAGCTCATGATGCAAAAAGCCAATGTCCTGCTGCTTGATGAGCCGACCAACCATTTGGACCTCGACAGCAAAGAAGTGTTGGAAAACGCCTTGATCGACTATCCCGGCACACTGTTATTCGTTTCCCACGACCGCTATTTCATGAACCGAATCGCCACAAAAGTGGTTGAACTGTCCCGTGACGGAACAACCGAGTATTTGGGCGATTACGATTACTATGTAGAGAAAAAACTCGAAACTGAAGAACTCGCGGCACTTGATGCACTCGAAGCAAAAGCGAAACAGCCAGAGACCCATGAAGAACTCGCGGCACTTGATGCACTCGAAGCAAAAGCGAAACAGCCAGAGACCCAAACGTCCGCCTCCACTTCGCAAATCGACAAGGAAGCCAAAAAACTCGAACGCCAGTTAGTAAGGAAAAACACCGAAATCGAACAAGCCATGGAATCTCTGGATGAAGAAATCGCAGCGATTGAAGAACAGCTATGCGAACCGGATATTTTCCAGGACCATGAACGCGTCATGCCGTTGCAATCACGTCTCGAAGAACTCAAGCACTCACATGAAGAAACCATGGCCGAATGGCTCGAACTACAAGAACAACTTGAAGAAATGAATTCCTGACCGCATACTGGGTATGCGGTTTTTCTTTTCACTACATATAGGTCAATACCATTTACCAAAATAAATATTTCCACAGATTTGTACACAATAGAAGAGTTGTAAAATCAACTATCAACAGAGTTACGAACATTATCCACAGACCTCTTTTCTTTTATCCACATAGTTTTCCACCTTCAACTCCACAATATATAGGAAATCCACTATTTATCGATAGGTTGTTAACAGCTTATTCACAAATTGTGCATAAGTACAAATGTTCTCTATTGACAGAAAATACATTTCTATGTCTTTGTAACATTTGGATATTATTCATAAAAAAAGAAGCATTACCGCAATTCTCAATAAATTGCGGTAATGCTTTCAGTTAAATCCATGAACTCAAAGGCATACCCGGGCGCCCATTCATGGCCATATCTCCTGTTAATCCTTTTTCGTACATAACCGTTCCAGCCGCTGCAATCATAGCTGCATTATCTGTACAAAGCGGAAGCGGCGGAATAAAGAAAGGAATACCCTCTTTTTCAAAAGTCTCAGTCAGCGATTGGCGCAAGCCTTTATTGGCTGCTACACCGCCGGCTGCAATCACTTGTTGAACGCCAAATTCCCTTGCTGCACGCAAAGTTTTGGCCGTTACAACTTCCACGACGCTGTTTTGGAATCCTGCGGCAACAGCTTCTGGTACTGGTGTTTCCCCGCGTTGCTTCATATTATGCATATAATTCAGCACAGATGATTTCAATCCGCTAAAACTGAAGTCATAGGATCCTTCTTCCAGCCAAACCCGCGGAAAATCGACTGCTTCCGCGCTTTGATGCGCCAACCGGTCGATATGCGGCCCTCCAGGATACGGCAAATTCAATGTCCGCGCCACTTTGTCGTAGGCTTCCCCTGCAGCATCATCCCTAGTTTCACCGATAACTGTAAAATCACCATGCTCTTTCATGAGAATCAACTCAGTATGCCCTCCAGAAATGACCAACGACAAAAGCGGAAACTCCATTTCCTGCTCTAATCGATTCGCATATATATGTCCCGCGATATGATGCACACCCACTAGCGGCAAGCTATGCGCAAACGCAAATGCCTTTGCTGCATTGACACCAACCAGCAATGCCCCTACTAGACCCGGCCCTTCTGTTACAGCCACCGCGGATAACTCAGCTGGCACCAAATTCGCCTGCTGCAAGGCTTCTTCAATCACAATCGTGATCTGCTCGACATGATGTCTCGATGCAATTTCCGGCACAACGCCACCGAAGCGCTTATGGCTCTCAATTTGCGATGCCACCACATTGGAGATGATTTCTGTCCCGTTTTTTACGACTGAAGCTGCTGTTTCGTCGCAACTCGTTTCTATTCCCAATACATAAATGTCTTTATTCATCGAAATTCACCCACATAACTATGGCATCTTCCTGATTATCCGTGTAATAACCTTTTCGGATGCCACCATTTTGAAATCCTAGTTTCCTATATAAATTAAGCGCAGCTACATTGCTAACACGTGCTTCTAATGTCATCAATTTCGCACCTTGTGCTTTTGCAGTTTCTATTGCCTCTTTCATTAATGCTTCCCCAAACTTCTTGCCCCGTTCTTTGGGTGAGATGGCGATATTCGTAATATGTGCTTCGTCCATGACAAGCCACATGCCACAGTAACCGACGACTCCTTCTTGCGTTTCAGCCAACACATAATAAGCAAATTCGTTTTTCAGCATCTCTTGCTCAAACGCCTCTTTTGTCCAGGCTAGCGTAAACGATTGTTTTTCAATTTCATAAACTTCATTTACATCATGTATGGTCATTTTCCGGAATGTCACTAATTCGCTCATCGGCTTTTTCCTTCATCCGTTTTTGCAAGATTCGCTTCCGCTTCTGTAATCCGGCGATATTCAGGAACCGTGTGGTGTACTTCTTTCGCTTCTTCAGTCGTTGACAAAGCAATCAAATTCGATGCTCTTGGCAGTCTATTTTGGTACGGTGCAAAATAGGCCAAGTCCCCAAGTACCTCCTCAATCACTGTCCGGTGAATCTCAAGGTCAACTCCCGTAAACAAAACAGGTTGTCCATGTGTACGGACTTGTTCCAAAAACGTCTTGAAGTCACTATGGCGATCTGAAAGGACCGTTGATAGCTGACGCCCATCATAAAGTGCAGTAAAAGCGGTACCGCGTCTTGCATCCATCACAGGGCAAATCAGACCATTAAATCCCTGCCCGTTCGCTGCAAGAACCTTCAAACTCGATACAGTGGTCAACGGAATTTTCAACGACCACGCGAGAATTTTCGCGATTGTCAGGCCAATTCGAACCCCTGTATAGGATCCAGGTCCTTCTGCAACAACAATTCGTGTTAAATCACCCGGAGCAATTTTCGCTTTTTTCATCAAATCCTCTACTGCAGGCATAGCAGTTAAAGAATGATTGATCTTTAGATTTTGAGTTTCTTCTATTAATACTGTATCGTCTTTCACCAAAGCGATAGCTAGCGGCGAATTCGACGTATCGATTCCTAAAATCATTGCATTAGCTCCCTGCATAAGTTTTCGTAACGGACACCATGCGGCTGAAACTCCACTTCACGCCCTTCTTCAGACAAGCGGCGAATGACAATGTCCAAGCGTTCCTCCGGCAAATAATCCTCGATGAACTGAGCCCATTCAATTACTGACACAGCTTCTTCTGCAAACAATTCATCAAAACCAATATCTTCATCACTATTTTCCAATCGGTATACATCAAAATGATTCAGATTTAATCGGCCTTCATATTGCTTGAGGATAGTGAAAGTCGGGCTATTGACCGTTCGTTCGATTCCGAGCCCTTTGGCTAATCCCTTAGTAAAAGTCGTCTTGCCTGCCCCTAAGTCACCTTCCAGTGTTAGGAGATCTTGAGCCTGTAAAAGCAAAGCCAATCGAATGGCAAGTTTCTCTGTCTGTTCCGGCGATTGCACTGTAATCGTAAAGCTCATGTCTCTTCACCTCGTTTGAGTCTTTTCATAGTTTAGCGGAGATAGCCGTCCAAATCAAAATATATTGTTTCCATAGAAAAAGAGCACAGCGGGTTCGCTGTGCTCACTTTTTGGAATGACGGTCCCGACCGGGATCGAACCGGCGATC
>NZ_JAPEHT010000119.1 GCF_028823615.1 Planococcus sp. A6 | reverse complement strand
GCTTTTTTTTTAGCGATTTGTAAATGCCGGAGATTCCGCTGCTCCACGGTTTCTCAAACGGGCAGCCACACCTGAAACGATGATAGCGGCCAAAGCCGGCACTAGCCAGCCGAGCCCGTCGCCGTAAAGCGGCAGGACCTCAGCATAAAAGTCGATGATGCTTTGAAGCCAAGCCGGATTTTCAATGCCGAGCGAGCCTGTCAAAGTTTTCAATCCGTCGACGATCGCGATGAAGAACGTCACGCCGATAGCCGATACGTAGACGAGGCGGCTGTGGTTGAAAAGCGGCGACATAAACGCCAGCATGATCAGGACGATTGCGAGTGGATACAAGAACATCAATACCGGAATGGAATACGTGATGATATTCGAAAGTCCAGCGTTCGTTACCACTAACGAAAAGATGGTGAAGATAAAGACATACGTGCGGTAGCTGATGCCAGGTGTCAGCTTATGGAAAAATTCTGAAGTGGCGACAGTCAAGCCGACTGCTGTTGTAAGACATGCCAAGATAATGATCACGGCCAATAGCATAGCGCCGAATGTGCCGAAATAATGTTCAGAAGCCCCGCTCAGAACCGGCCCGCCGGTTTCCAAAAGGCCCAGCTGAGAAGTGCTGGTCGCGCCAAGGAAAGCGATTCCCGTGTAAACGACAGCCAACAATGCAGCTGCCACGGCACCGCTGAGAAGCGTGGCCTTCAGCAAGCCTTTAGATGACGTGACGCCCATTTTCTGGACCGCTGAAATAACGATAATCCCGAACACGAGCGAAGCGAGCGCATCCATCGTGTTGTATCCTTCCGTAAAGCCGGTCAAAAAGGCGCCGCTTGCGTACCCGTCTTGTGCAGGGCCAGCCTCGCCCATCGGAGAGACGAACGCCGCGACTAGCAAAACACCAAGGACGATCAAGATGGCCGGAGCCAGGAATTTACCGATGCTGTCGACCATTTGCGTCGGATTCAACGACAACAATAAAGAAACCACATAAAAAATGAGCGAGAAGACAATCAAACCGATCGTAATCGATCCGTCTCCGATAAATGGCACGATGCCCACTTCATAGGAAACGGCTGCTGTCCGCGGCAATGCGAAAAACGGCCCAATCGTCAAATAAAGCGCGGCCGTGAACAATAAGCCGTATACCGGATGCACGCGGCTTGAGAGATCCTGCAAGTCCCGGCTTTTTGAAAAGCCGATCGCCAAGATGCCGAGAAGCGGCAAGCCGACCCCTGTCGTCAAGAAACCAGCCATTGCCACCCATACATTTTCACCGGCGTATTGTCCGAGCTGTGCCGGGAAGATCAAATTCCCTGCCCCGAAAAACAATGCGAAAAGCATTGTCCCAATGATAAGATAAGCCTTCATCGATAATTTGCTGTCCATACTTACTAACTCCCTTACTTTTTGAATATTCATTCTTCTTTATCCCGAAATACTATTAACGAATAATTGTATGCGATATATTGCATAAGGTAATACTACAACATCCTCTACAAAATGCAAGTGTTAAATACTTGTTTTCGGAAAATTTCATTATTCACTTGAAACCTTGTTATATAGAGCTTTCGTGCTATAACATTTTCTTCCTTTCCTTACAGTTATTCCGTCTCAATTCCCGAAGCTATGGGCTCGCATTTCCAGTCGATTGCTGTAAAATATCTACATATATGAAGACGTCCATCGTTTTCCAAAACTGACCGGAAGGCGGAGATGCCCAATGAAGATCGTACGCATCATTTTGCAATTGCTTGTCCTGTACGGCTTTTTGCTGATCGGCGAAGCCATTCAAGCTTTGCTCCAGTTGCCGATGCCCGGCAGCATCATCGGCTTTTTGCTATTGTTCAGCGCTTTATTGCTGAAAATCTATCCATTGGAATGGATAGACGCAGGCGCACGGTCGGTCGTTGACTATGGCCCCTTATTTTCCGGCAAAGGCGTGTTGCTGCTGCCGATTGTGATCATCAGTACGCTCATCACGATGGCGGCTGCCGGCTTTGCAAGCCAGTACATTGCGAATCGAAGCGCAGCGCAAAAGGAGGAATCGTAATCATGGCATTCACTCCCGCAGCCATTGTGTTCTCGGTCCTGACCGTAGCGACTTACGTTATCGCCAATTTCGTGTACTTGCGCTTTCGTAAAACGCCCTTGAATCCCGTCATTACCGCGACGGTAGCGCTCGTAGCTATTTTGATCCTGTTCGACGTCCCTTATGAAACCTATATGGAAGGCGGCGACTGGGTCGCAGCCTTTCTCGGTCCCGCTGTCGTCGCGCTTGCCGTCCCGCTCTATAAGCATCGTGAATTGCTCCAGAAAAACCTGGTCCCGATCGCTGCCGGGATTGTCGCCGGCGTCATCGCAGGCCTCGTCAGCGGCACGCTCTTTACGCGTTGGCTCGGTTTTACGGAAGAATTGATCTTGACGGTCTTGCCGAAATCATTGACAACGCCTGTCGCCATGCAAGTCGCGACCACAATCGGCGGCATCCCATCGCTGGCCGCTGTATTCGTCATGGTCGCCGGCTTCACAGGCATCCTGCTTGGGCCGTATTTGCTGCAGTTATTGAACATCGATTCCTCGATCGGTCGAGGCATCGGCCTCGGCGCTTCTGCCCATGGGCTTGGCACAGCAAAAGCGTTCGAATACGGGCCGGAAGATGCCTCGATGAGTTCTGTAGCAATGACCTTGGCTGCCGTTCTTGGCGCCTTGCTCAGCCCACTCGCTGCCTGGCTGCTGCTTTAGCCTGCTTTCAGGATCAACTGAATTCACTCAATACAAAAATCCCCAGCGCATCATCGCGCTGGGGATTTTTAAATTTATTCACTAAAGCTTCACTGCCTCCAGCACCCCTGAAATCAAGTCTTCAAATCACGCCGTCGGAAACCGTATGCCCCTGCCACAGACAGGAGAACAGCGATTGCAATCATCAGCGCGAGCACGCCGTAATTGACCTCATCCAGTGGAATTGCTGGAATATGCCCGTAAGGCGTCAGCTTTTCCACCCAATCCGGAAGCTGCAGCAGCTCGCCCAGATAAACAACGAAAAACGATAGACCTAAGTAGAGCCAGATGACACTCGCAAAACTCGGCAAAAAGCCGATGAACACGAGCGCCAAACCGATCATGATCAACACTGCTGGCAAATACACAAACGAAGCGCCGATATACGTCCCCAGCGGCAAGTCTTCATCGAGCACGGCATTGCCTGCGAGGCCGAGCCCGCTACCGGTCAAGAACAGCATCGTAATCGCCGTCAATGCGGCAAGCAGCCAATAGCTGAACGCCACGCGCCAGCGGGAAACCGAGCGGCCGATGACGTGTTCCATGCGCCCATTCTTTTCTTCCGTCTTCACTTTCAGCATCACCATGATTGCCGGGATCGAGGCGAGAATCGCCATGACCGAAGACAGCACCGGTATGAACAGCTCGATCAAGCTAAAGCCTTCCTGCTCGACGATCAATTGCTGGAACAAATCGATGCCTTCAAAAAAGCGTTCGATTTCACCGAGCACCGACCCATACGAAATGCCCAGGATGAACAAAGCGACTGCCCAGGCAATCAACCCGGTACGCTGAAGCCGCCACGCCAAGCCGAACGGCCCGCGAAGCGTCGCCGGGGCTTGCGTACGGCCAGCACGCGTCGGCAAAAAGCCGGAGTCGTGATCACGGATGCTGTTCAGATACAGCGCTAATAGGGACAACGCCACCGCCAAACCGACCGACAGCATCACCGGCCACCAGAGGTTTTCGACAAACGGCTTGGCGCGCAGGATCCAGCCGAGCGGCGAAGTGAGGGACAAGGCCTCGCTCATGACGTCGCCAATCGCACGGATCATGTAAAACACCAGCAAAGCGGCGATCGACAAGCCCGTCGTCGCGCGGGCATTTTGTGTAAGCTGTGCAAACACGGCTGTCAAAGCCGCGAAGAACAAGCCCGTCGCACCGAGCGCTGCCCCAAACAAGAGCGAACCGTGAAGGTCAACGCTCTCGACTTGCAGCGCTGCCATTGAAACACCGGTCAATACCGCAAGCAGTGTATTGACAATTGTCAGCACCAGCAGCACCGCCGTTAAACTGGACAACTGCCCGACCGGCAGCGCACGGACAAGCTCAAGCCGCCCTTCCTCCTCGTCGCCGCGCGTATGGCGGCTGACCAGCAGGATATTCATCAAGGCGACAATCGCCGCGGTCATGACCAGCATTTCATGAGCCGTCATGGCGCCGGTCGTATAATCCGCCCCGCCGTAATTGGGCCCGACCATCGCGACCATGGCCGGGTTTTCCATCGTTTCCGCAATGGCTTGCCGCTCGATATCGTCTCCGTATAAATTGTCGAAGACGAGGACAATCCCTGCCGATACAAAAACAAACGACAAAATCCAGATCGGCAACCGGACGCGGTCGCGCCGCAGGATGAAACGCATCAAACTCCATGTATGGTCAAAAAGCTGGCTCATCACACGCCACCTCCCGCTCCTGTCTCCGTTTCCTCGTAATGGCGGATGAACAAATCTTCCAGCGTTGGCGGCCGGCTTTCCATCCGCTTGATGCCAAATGCGCTTAAATGACGGACCACTGCATCGAGTTCATCGGCGTCCACTTGGAACGACCAGCCGCCGTCGAACACCTGCACACGATGCACGCCCCGAAGTTCCGCCAAATCCGGTATCGGCTTGTCGGTTTCAATGAACATTAGCGATCCGGTCAAATGGCGCATTTCCTTCAGTGTCCCGGTTTCGATGATGCGCCCTTTGCGGATGATCGCTACCCGGTCGCATAGCTTTTCCACTTCCGACAGGATATGGCTCGACAACAGGATGCTCTTGCCTTGTGCTTTCGCCTCGTGAACGTATTCGGAAAACACGCGCTCCATAAGCGGATCGAGTCCTGAAGTCGGCTCATCGAAGATATAAAGATCCGCATCTGTGGAAAAGGCGGCGATCAGCGCTACTTTTTGGCGATTCCCTTTTGAATAGGTCCGGCATTTCTTGCCCGGGTCGAGCCCGAAACGGCTAATCAGTTCATCGCGCCGGGCCTTGTCGTAGCCGCCGCGCAACCTTCCAAACAAATCGATTACTTCGCCGCCGGTCAAGTTCGGCCATAAATTGACGTCACCCGGCACATACGCCACCCGTTTATGGATATCGACCGCATCTTTCCAAACATCTTTTCCGAAAATCTCAGCGCTGCCCTCGGATGCTTTCAAAATGCCGAGCAAGACGCGCAAGGTCGTGGACTTCCCTGCCCCGTTCGGCCCGATAAAGCCGAAAACTTCCCCTTCTTTCACTTCGATGTCGACACCATCCAGCGCTTTGAAATCCCCGAAGGTTTTACTGAGCCCTTGTGTTTTGACGACCGTCATCGCGATTCCTCCTCCGTTTCGTAAAAGCTTTTTTTCAAAATGGCCAAATAAGCATAGAATTCTTCCCAATACGGCGCGAAATCAATCTCGGCAAGTTTTTGCCCTGTCAACCTGGCGAGCAGCTCCTGCTGGTAGCCGTCGATCGACCAACGGATCAAATGGAACACTTTCTCCGGATCGGCATCTTTGCGGAAGCGGCTTTGGTCGATGCCTTCATACATAAGCTGATAGCCGGATTGCTTCAATTCCTCTATTTTCGCTGCCAGCTCTTTTGGCAAATGCGTTTCGCCTTCTTGCAAAAAAACAGCCGAAAACTTGAACACTTCTTCGTTTTCCGCTTGGGCTTCCATTTTCAGGCGGGCCAGCTGCGTGAGCCGTTCGATCAAATCCGGCTCCCCTGCATCCACTCGATCCAAATACCGGCTCTGGATGAATTCAAGGCTATACTTCACCAAATACTCATACAGCTCCTGCTTGCTGGTGAAATAATAAAACAGCATTCCTTTGCCGATCCCTGCCGCTTTAACGATGCGGTTGGTCGACGCCTTCTTGTAGCCATGCACCGCAAATTCCTCGAGCGCTGCCTGGCGGATGGTGTGTTGCTTGCTTTCTTCCAAACTTTCAAATCGAGCAATGATGATGTCCACCTCCTCTTATCCCACGCAATTAGACCACCCTGGTCGACTTAAATATACACCCTTCGACCACCCTGGTCAAATTAAATAATCAGACAATTGAAACTTCATTTTCAAGAGCATTCCCGCTTTCCTGAAAGCGCTTGTCGTGCTATGTTTTACATAAGTATGACAAGACAGGAGGAGCTTCTTTTGAATAAAATCATGACACCTAAGTTTTCTGTCGCCGCACTCACTGCAGCCGCAGCACTTACCTTGTCCGCATGCGGCAGTGACAGCGAAGAAACCGCTGACACTGCAAGTGCTTGGGACGAGATCCAAGAACAAGGCACATTGACCGTTGCGACATCCGGTACCCTTTACCCGACTTCGTACCGCGAGGAAGGCACCGATGAATTGACCGGCTTTGAAGTCGAAGTGGTTCGTGAAATGGCTGAACGCCTCGAACTCGAAGTGGAATTCTCTGAAATGGGCTTTGACGAGATGATGACATCCGTCCAGACCGGCCAAGTTGATATCGCAGCGAACGATATCGAGATCAACGAAGACCGCAAGGAGAAATTCGTGTTCTCCACGCCGTTCAAATATTCATACGGTACTGCCATCGTCCGCGAAGGCGATCTTTCCGGCATCGAGACGCTCGAAGATCTCGAAGGTAAAAAAGCAGCCGGCGCTTCAACATCCGTCTATATGGAGACAGCCCGTTCTTACGGCGCTGAAGAAGTGACGTATGACAACGCGACGAATGAAACCTATTTACGTGACGTGGCAATCGGCCGCACTGATGTCATCCTCAACGATTATTATTTGCAGACGCTCGCCATCGAAGCATTCCCAGAACTCGACATCGTCATCCATCCGACGATCAAATACCGTCCTTCTGAAGGCGGCATGGTCATGAACAAAGGCAACGATGAACTGGTCGAAAACGTCAACAACACGATTGATGAAATGCTTGAAGACGGCACCATCGCTGAAATTTCCGCTGAGTTCTTTGACGGAGCCGATGTGACGCAACCGATCGAAATTGAAGAATAAGCTTTAGGGTTTTTATAAAATGCTATTATTTGAATAGCATTCTCTACCTCCATTTCGAAAGCGCTTCCTTTTTCTATTTCCACAATCCTCCTGTTCGCTGGGCCAAATTATTGATTCCATTCACCGATTTCCGCCAATTAATGTTAAATCCATTTAATAAACTCCGACTATACTCCACTTTCATTCACTAGTGAAAAGCATTATACTGTTAAAGTATTTAGAATAATCTGCAGATGAGGTGAACTTTTTTGGAATTCACATTTTCCCCGCTCAGCGAACAGGCGTTGGTCATCGAAACCGGCACCATTATCAACAAAGAATCGGAACAAGCCGTGCGCAAACTGTCCTCGCTTCTGGAAAAGCAAGCACCGGATTGGCTGATCGAAGTCATCCCGGCGTTCACGACCGTGACAGTGTTCTACGATCCGTGCCGACTCAAACAAGCGGAAGCCGAACAGGAATTGCGGCTCTTGATCGCAAAATTGGATGAGGTCGAAGCACCCACACCGCGTCAAATCGAAATCCCGGTTTGCTATGGCGGTGATTTCGGCCCTGATCTCAGCTTTGTCGCGGAGCATAACGGCCTCACCGAAGAAGAAGTCATCGAAATTCATACGTCGGGCATATACAGCGTGCACATGATCGGCTTCGCCCCAGGGTTTCCGTTCATCGGCGGCATGTCCGAAAAAATTGCCGCCCCGCGCAGAAAATCGCCGCGTTTGCGCATCCCGGAACGTACCGTCGGGATCGCCGGCATGCAAACCGGCGTTTACCCGATCGAAACACCGGGCGGCTGGCAGTTGATCGGCCGGACGCCGCTGCGCCTGTTCGTTCCGGAACAAGACATTCCGAGCTTGCTGCGCGCAGGCGATGAAATCCGCTTCACGCAGATCGATGAAGCCGAATATCGCGAACAGGAGGCGAAGTTAGATGCTGAACATTCGTAAAAGCGGACTGCAGACCGCGGTCCAGGACCTCGGCCGAACAGGTTTCCAGCGCTACGGCGTCATCGCAAGCGGCGTCATGGACCCGTTTGCCCACCGCATCGCCAATTTGCTCGCGGGCAACGCGGAAACGTCCCCGACCTTGGAAATTGCCTTATCCGGGCCGGTCATCGAGTTCGAAGCCGACCATTTCATTGCCATTTGCGGAGGCGACCTATCCCCTTCACTCGACGGCGAGCCACTAGCCATGTGGCGTGGCCATTTCGTCCAAAAAGGCAGCGTCTTGTCGTTCGGCGAACCGAAACGCGGCGCACGCAGTTATTTGGCGGTAGCCGGCAGTTTTGACGTTCCGCCCGTCATGGATAGCTACTCGACCTATTTACGGGCAGGCATAGGCGGCTTTCAAGGGCGCGCGCTGAAAAATGGCGACAGTTTAAAGACGCTCCCCATTTCGCCTGCACGCTTGAATGCCTTGAAAAACCAAAACGCCCAAACGCCGGATTGGCTTATCCCCCCTGCCCGCTACCATGAACAGCCAATCGTCCGGATGATGCCAGGCCGGCAATACGCGCTCTTTAATGAAACGAGCCGCTTGCGCATATTCGAGGAAACCTTTACCGTCTCTGCCAATTCGGACCGGATGGGCTATCGTCTGGAAGGCCCTGAGCTGGCGCTCGAAAAGCAGGAAGAATTGATTTCGGAAGCGGTCGCGTTTGGCTCCGTTCAAGTGCCGGCAGACGGAAATCCAATTGTCTTGCTCGCCGACCGTCAGACGACCGGCGGCTACCCGAAGATCGGCCAAGTCGCATCGGTCGACTTGCCGCTGATCAGCCAATTGAAACCCGGCGAATCGCTCAAGTTCCGCCACATATCCGCGGATGATGCACAACAGCTTTATATCGAGCAGGAACAGCAGATCCGCCAATTGAAAATTGCTATCCAAATGAAACGGGAGGAATGGACATGAACCACAAAGTAGATTTGAACTGTGACATGGGCGAAAGCTTCGGCACGTATACACTCGGCAACGACCGGGTGATCCTCGACTACGTCACCTCCGCCAATATCGCTTGCGGCTTTCACGCAGGTGACCCGGCCACAATGCGCGAAACCGTTAAACTCGCACTCGAGAAAAATGTCGGCATCGGCGCCCACCCTGGACTTCAGGACCTCGCCGGCTTCGGGCGACGCCATATGGCCGTCACGCCGCAGGAAATATACGATCTTATCATCTACCAAATCGGCGCGCTCTATGGATTTGTGAAAGCTGAGGGCGGCAAATTGCAGCACGTCAAAGCGCACGGCGCCATGTACAATATGGCAGCGGGTGATGCAAAACTGTCCGAGGCGATCGCAGAAGCGGTCTATAAAATCGATCCGGAACTGGTTTTGTTTGGCCTGTCGGGCAGCGAGATCATCAAAGCCGGCAACCGGATCGGCTTGCGCACAGCGAATGAAGTATTCTCTGACCGGACTTACCAGCCGGATGGAACACTCACGCCGCGCAGCCAGTCCAATGCGCTTATCACCGATCCGGACGCTGCGATCCAGCAAGTCATCCGCATGGTCACAGAAAATAAAGTCATCAACACAGAAGGCACCGAAACCGCCCTGAAGGCAGAAACGATCTGCATTCATGGCGACGGCAAGACCGCGAAAGAGTTCGCGCTGCATATTTCCAGTTCCTTGAAAGAGGCGGGAATCGATATCCAACATATCCAGAAAATCGTCTAACACCGCCTAAGGAGGAACTTCCATGAACAATGTCAAAAAGATGAAAAACACCAACCGCAGCGTGCTTCTCGGCGCTGCCTTCCTGATGGCGACTTCTGCTATCGGGCCGGGGTTCTTGACCCAAACGACCGTTTTCACTGAAACCTTATTGGCTTCATTCGGTTTTGTCATCCTCATTTCCATCATCATCGATATCGGTGCGCAAACGAATATCTGGCGCATCATCGCCATTTCAGGCAAACGTGCACAAGACATTGCCAATGATGTGCTGCCAGGCCTTGGCTACGTGCTGGCGT
>NZ_JAPEHT010000118.1 GCF_028823615.1 Planococcus sp. A6 | reverse complement strand
ACTCCAATGAGTTCACGGCTTTTTGACGATTGAATTGTGTGGTGCACAGGGACAACCAAGCACCAGAATCAAGCTACGACGCGGATCTTCCCACACGAATTGTGTCGTGCACAGGGACAGCTTACAGCTTACACTCCACTCTCCACTTTTAGCGCCTTACGATCCACCGGCACATGCCACTGTGGAGCCAACTTCTCCAGCTTACACTGTTTATAGCCGTCAATATGTTCCTTATAAGTTTGCAAATAGGTTTTGTTCGGGATCTCCATTGTCATTTCTTCTTTTACAATCGCAGTCATCCGATTCATCCTCCTCGATTTTGGTCCTTACAAGCATTGATCACGCGGCTAACAACTTATTATTTAAACATTGCTGTTGTTGCTAAAATAAATGCATACCTCTCCTCTTCAAAATGAAAAGGATAGTTCTGCCGTATTCACTTTTTTCGCGGGAGCGCATGAAGCGCATCCGTCAGGCGTTCAACAAAATCAGGAAAATCCTCTTTCGAAGCAATCCGAAGTGCGTGTTGCCCATCTTCCACTGACGAACGCTGTGAATAACTCGTCGGCAGCAAAATCGGGTGTTCAATGAGCGCTCGCGTAAAACTTGGCAATTGCTCAACCGAAAGCAGAATCGTTGCCTCGTTCAGCCCCTCCTGCTCATCCCGATACAATTGAACGGAAACGCCTCGGTCCATTGGCAAGCCGATATACAGCTGAGGAACTCGATGCCCTTCGATTTCAGGCGCGCTGCCGATCGGGCAACTCTGCGATTTCTCAACCGCTTGTGCGGCCATCATCTCGGCTGTCTTGTTGTCTGGTGAAGCCACTTGCTGTGTATCCATCATTTCAACCATTCCTCCGCTCGATTCAATCGATTTGTCCATGAAAACTTCTTACTTACGACCGCCAATTAATAATTAAAAATCAATTATTTATCAAAATTTAAACCTCGTATAACTGATAACACTACAATAAACCTACATTAAGGGCCAAAATATGTAAAGTAGTCTATGAAAATTCTCATAATTCAGATTATATTTTGTTTTTCTTGTATACTTTTAATAGAAAATAAGCAGCTTGCTTCTGTAATTTGAGCAAATCAAAACCTTATTAATCCCACTGTTCCCAGCGTTTCTTGTGCCTCCTCCTTTAACCTGCTCTCCTTAAATACCCCACCCCGTTTCCATTAAAAGGTAAACTGCTATAATGATTTTTTGAAACTTTTTTCTTCAACTTAAAGCCGTTTTCTTCTGACAGCATCAATTATGACTATTCAATAAAGTTTATAAACATTCAAATTTTTTCTGACTAATTGTGTGGCGCACAGGGACACCCGACAATTAAAATCCCCACACGATGCGAATCTAATGCTGTAAATTGTGTCACGCACAGGGACAACACACTAAAACCTTCAACCCCCATAATGCATAAAAACCCCTTGATTACGTTCCAGCTACTTAAATTGTGTGGCGCACAGGGACATCCAAGCAGCAGAATCCCGCCGCCACGCGAATCACACAGCTCAGATTGTGTCGTGCACAGGGACAACACAAATCCCTGCCTACGATTCATACCCTTCTCTAACGGCTTTCTGGCGTTTCGCTCGTTTCTTCACTTTCAAATCCTTCCGGTAATACTCATCCGATGTAAAGAACTCGTTCTTCAAGTCTTTCACTTTGTTGCTGAGCAACAAGATTGCGATGACGTTCGGAATCAGGATCGCGGCGAGCATGATGTCGAGGAAGCCCCAGATGACTTCGGCTGCGCCGACTGCACCGAGCACCACGGCGATGATGTAGACCACTTGCATGCCATAGGAAGCTTTGGTGCCAAACAAGAACTCCGCTTGCTTCGCGCCGTAGAACACGACAACTAAAATCGTCGACAAGACGAAGAAAATCAATGCGATCGTCACAAGAATCGCGCCGAAATCACCGAAATACTCTTCAAATGCCAAGCTCGTCAACGCTGATGAATTTTCCATCGCGCCTTCTTCTGTCCACACGCCGGAAGACAAGATGACAAATGCTGTCGCTGTACAGACGATTAATGTATCGACCACTACGCCAATAACGGCCCAGAAGCCTTGGCGCACAGGATGGTCGGTCGTCGCTGCAGCGTGAGCGATCGGTGCCGTCCCGAGTCCTGCTTCGTTCGAATAAAGTCCGCGGGCAAAGCCCCAGCGGATGACTTCCACAATCGCCGCACCGGCAAATCCACCCATGACAGGCGCCGGAGAAAAGGCGTTGTTGAAGATCAGCATGAAGAATTCCGGAACGGCTTTCACGTTCATCAGTAAAATGACGACTGCCCCGCCGACATACATCAATGCCATGAACGGAACGAAAATCTCCGTCACTTTCCCGATGCGCTTAATGCCGCCGAAGACGACGATCGACACGAGAATCGCGGTCGCAATCCCTGTCCATAAAGCGGGAATGCTGAAGGTCGCTTCGACCGTATTGGCAATTGAGTTCCCTTGCACCATGATGCTCGGGATCAATTCGATCATCAACGCGAACGAGAACCAGACACCGAGCCATTTCATGTTCAAGCCTTTCTTCATATAATACATCGGCCCACCGACAAATTCGCCGTTGCCGTTTTTCTCGCGGTATTCAACCGCCAGTACGCTTTCCGCGAATTTCAGCGCCATGCCGATCAATGCGATGACCCACATCCAGAAAATCGCGCCCGGTCCGCCGAACATGATTGCCGCCGGGACCCCAACGATATTCGCCGCACCGATTGTCGATGACAGTGCAGACGTCAATGCCTGAAACGGCGTGACCGTTCCTTCGCCTTTTGGCCGTCTGAAAATGCTGCCGAAAGTCTGTCCTACTATGTAACCGAAATAACGAAACTGAAAAAATCCTAATTTAAACGTCATATAAAGTCCAGAAACCAATAACAATGTAATGAGCGGGATGCCCCATATCCATGCTGAAAAATTAGCAATCCCCTGCAAGAATCCTTCCAACTGCTTTCCCCCTATATTATTTCAAGATATGAAATAATTCCCTTCCGTCATAAAGGTTAAACAGAAATCGAGAAATTAATTCCAGTTATCTAGATAATTAGGAAATAAAAACCATATCTTCAACGTGTTTTAGATTATGCTCTGCTCCTCTTAGCTCATTATCGAAATAGCAATACATGCTCTTCATGCACATGTGACATGTCTTTTGCCTCTCTAGATAATTTACTTGAAATCAATTATCAAAAATTGAACAGTTCTTCAAAATAAATATTTATTTATATTCCACAATCGATTATTATTATTTAGGATCTTTCAAAAATATGGAAAGGTAATAAGAAGAAAGGTGAATAAACTCAATATTGACCAAATCACAGTTATGCATTAAATGATAGAGGAGCACACTAATGAAAAAAATAGTTCAAATATGGATGAGCATAGCTTTTCTCACGTCTTTCATTCTACTAGCAGCTCAACCTGCACAAGCTGAAATCAGCAGTAGCAGTTTATTAGACATCATCAAAATTCCAGCTGGTGATGAAAATTACGATTTACAGGTCTTTAATGACCAAGTTATTGTTACCGCTTATACCCATACCCACCACCTATCTGTTAAAATCACCTCCTATAGCAAGACTGGAGAACAAAATTGGGTGATTTACGATATTGGAAAAACCTACATGAATGAACACAGAATTTCCGTTATGGATTTCAATAGTGGAAAGATAAATTACTATTCTACCGCTACAGGCGAACTTCTCAATTCAGTTAAAACCGGAGTCACACAAGCTCCCAAAATCCAGATAACTAGCGATTATGAACTTTCCATCGGTTCTGGTGGTTATTCTGTTTCAAATTCCCATGGAGCCCGTATTATGTCAGCAACTAATAAAAGTGTACTGTCCGGTCTTATCGAAGGGGACACCCTAATGATCCAGGATGCAAAGAGCCTTCAAGCTTTCAACTTATCTACCGGGAAAACCTTATGGACCTTCCCACTTGCCGCTCGCTATGGAAGCCAAGAATTGTTGAGACCCATAAATGGCGTTCTTTACGCAGTTGGAATCACTGAAAACACTAATGGGCGCAATGCATTATTTGCTATCGACGCGCAAACGGGTGCTATCCTCTATAAAAAGGACCTGGAAGGTAACGTTAATTCAGATTTCTATGGCAGGGAACTAGGCTTACACGAAGTCAATGAGACTGAAGACATTTATAAGTTCTATGCAAAAGATGGCAGTTTAAAAACAACATTTCACTTGGAATCTCCAGCCATCAAGCAATTAAAAGAAAAATATTATATATCTGATGATTATTTTCATTACAAACAAGACTGGCAATTTGTAGATGATGGATTTTATTATTTTAAACATTACGCGGGCATAGACGAAGAGTATGTCTTTTCGTTCCTGAAGAAATTGGACATGAATGGCAAAGTCCAATTCGAGAAAACCTTTGATGATGAATATATATTCGACATGGCAACCAACGATTCCGGCAATGTTTTTGTGGCAAATGGCAAAGCGTTCGGACGCTATGGATTTAGAAATGGAACTGGCTTTAAAGGCTATAACGGTTTGAATGAACTAAGCGTCTACGATTCTGATGGTGATTTGCTGGAAACGATTGAAACGGAGTATATCGACAAATTGAAATTTGATGGCTCTATTTTATACGGCTACGGAGACGAGACCGTCTATCTTTTTAAAGAAAGTGAGCCTAAACCAAGTAAACCTGTATCTAGAATTGCGGGGACCAACCGCTTTGACACCGCAGTTGCCATTTCTAAAGAAGGTTGGGAAACGTCCGATCAAGTAGTGCTAGCGACATCTGATGATTTTCCTGATGCACTTGCTGGCGGTCCACTAGCTTTTAAAGAGAACGCGCCGATTCTCTTGACCAGAACAGCTACTCTTCCCAACGAAACAAAAGAAGAGATTAAACGTCTCGGCACGAAGAAAGTCATAATCCTCGGCAGCCAAAACGCAGTCTCATTAGGAGTCGAAGCAGAGCTCGAGAAAATGGGAATGACTATCGAACGCATCGGTGGGAAAAACCGCTTTGACACAGCCGCGCTAATCGCACAGCGTCTTGACTCCAAAGAGGCAGTCGTCGCATACGGCTTCAATTTCCCGGATGCCTTATCTGTCTCGGCTTACGCCGCCAAAAACGGTATTCCAATCTTATTGACGAGAACCGATAAATTGCCAGCTGAAACAGCAGCTGCACTTACGACTACCACGAAAACCCATGTCATCGGAAGTACCGGTGCGGTCGGGGAAAACGTATTCGCTGTCTTGCCCAATCCCACACGTTACGGAGGCACTACCCGCTACGACACAGGCCTTCAGGTCAACAAGCAGTTGAAAATGGGCTCGGATAAAGCTTTTATCGCAACAGGCATGAATTTCCCGGATGCACTTGCCGGATCGGTCCTGGCTGCGAAGAACGATGCCCCGATTCTCTTGGCGCAAAGAGACGTCCTCCCGCCCGCGACAGCGAAGCAACTCGGTGCTTATAACACTTACATCATCTTCGGTGGAACCGGCGTCATCAGCAACAAGGTTCGTGAACAATTGAATAAGTAGTTTTTTCTAAAAAGAGCCATCTGTTCCCTTTTGGGAGCAGATGGCTCTTTGATGCCTACAAACTTTTAAACTCTAGAATTCACAAAAGGTATTGGATTGATCAACGGAAATTATTCTCCACAAACTCGGCTTCGCGTTCTTTCGACATCATGCCTGTCGCGCGTCCTACGGTGCCTTTATGCCAATCCCAGATGGTGTTGTGTACGTTCACGGCATTGGAGAATTTGCCTTGTTCCCAGGCGGTCAAGGCCTCTTCATAGAATTCATATTGATCGTACGACCCTTCGTTGGCGCGCAGGATTTTCAGCATTTCATCGATGCGCTCCGGGGTCATCTCGATTGCCCCTTTCTTTTTGGACGCCTCGATTTTTTGGTGGGTCATCTGGTGAAGCTTCACTTGGAACTGCGCTTCGTTCAAGCCCACTGTTTCAACAGGCAAACCGTCTTGCGGTGATTGTTCCACGTCTTCTTGCTCAAGCGCCTCTTCAGCCGCTTCCGCCGCACTGGAAATTTGCTGCTCGTCGCTCGCGGTCAAGCTCTTGTACGCCCAATATCCAGCTCCTGCGAGTATACCTAGGCTCACCAGGAGGAAAATGATCGTTCGTAATACAGTTTTCAAATAGACACGTCCTTCCTTTCAACGGAGAATTCATTCCGCCAAAAGCGTTTTAAAATCAGTAAGGACTATTATACAACAAAAATCTATGAAATGCTGTGATTCTCGTATCTTTCTTCCTATTCGATTTAATTTTCATATTACTCCAGCACTTCTATTCTTACATTTATTAAAAATTAAGCCAGGTTCTTGTCAATGAATACCTCTCAACAAACGGTATTCTTGCTATACTTTAAATAGGCATTTGTACATAGACATCATTTTCATCACGAAAGGATTCTCCCCATGACCCAACCTAAACGCAAACGCCTGATTATCGGCATCATCCTCGTGGCACTTTCGCTTCCCTCTATCACGCCGATGCTCATGGAAATCGCATACAAGATTGAAATGGACACGCGCTACGATATCGACGAGTTGAACGCCCACCGGACCGATTATACGGGAGCGCCAGATGATGCCAATTACAAAGGGAACATTATCCGCGCCTCGCACATCACAACGGGCGAGCCGTATTTTAACGCCTGGGACGATTTGGTCCACCCGAGCGACATCCGCATCACCGTCAACGGCGAAACGGCCGAGACACTCAACGGCTATCCGGTCCAATTGCTTGAATACGAAGAACTCGCCGTCGTAGGTCTCGACCGCTATAATGGCGCCATCACTTACTGGACGGTGGAAGACAAGTTCACGGACAAGGATTTCTTCGCCATCACGATCTCCCGGAACGGCTACGATATGCGCTTCCACCGCGACGGCGAAGTGATGCCCGGCTATGTAGACATGGAAGACCGGGAGTTCAAGCTCATCAAAATCACCAAAGACGGCACCGTCTCGGAACAACTGTTCACCTTCGACAACAAATCCAAGCTGCAGACGCAATTGATCACCGAAGACTTCAGCGGGCCGATCAATTACTATTTGCCGCCGGGCTATTACTACCCGTCGCTCTTGTACCCGCTGCTCTACCCGTGGATCACGACAATCGTCGGACTGGGCTTGATTCTTTTCAACTTCCCGTATGGCGCAGTGAAAAGACGGTACAGGAAAGCCAAGCAAACTAACTAACATCCATAGCTATCACACAAAAAAGCAGCGATCCCAATTCGGAGACCGCTGCTTTTCATGTATTGTACTCTATGGACTTCACCCGTCTCGGCGCCGCTCATTTTTTCTGAGCGCGATAGGCGAATAATACTCATTGATCAAATAAGCCGGGCGTTTCTTCGTTTCATTGAACACTTTCCCCAAATATTCACCGATAATCCCGAGCGAAATCAATTGGATGCCGCCGAGAAACAGGATGACCGTCATCAAGGAAGGATACCCGGGCACCGAACCGCCAAAGACCAAGGTGCGGACGAAAATGAAGAGCATAAACAACAAGGCGAAAATCGAGATGACGATCCCGAAGAACGACGAAATCCGCAGCGGTGCCACCGTCGAAGATGTCAGGCCATCAACGGCCAAGTTGAACAGCTTCTTGTAATTCCATTTGGTAGTGCCGGCTGCCCTCGGCTCACGGTCGAACAGCAATTCCTTTTTGTTGAAGCCGATCCAACTGAACATGCCTTTCGTATAGCGCTCGGACTCGCGCATCTGCTTTAGCGCTTCGATGCATTTGCGATCCAATAAGCGAAAATCGCCGGTGTTGTTCTGGATCGGGATGCTCGAAACTTTCTGCAGGATCTTATAATAGGAATTGGAGGACCATTTTTTGAACCAGGTCTCTCCCGCACGGGTATTCCGTTTGGCAAACACATCATCATAGCCCTTTTCCCAGTAACGGATCATTCGCGGAATGAGCTCAGGGGGATCCTGCAAATCGGCATCGAGGATGATGACGGCGTCTCCATTGATATGGTCGAACCCTGCGAGCATCGCCACTTCCTTGCCGAAATTTCGCGATAAATTCACATAAGAGATTTCAGAATGGACTTTTGCCATTTTCCTCAACATCTCCAATGTCCGGTCCGTACTGCCGTCATTGACGAACAGGAATTCGAAACTATAGTTCGGCAGTTTCCCCGTCACACCCTTCAGGCGCTGCAAAAGCGGTGTCAGTACTTCTTCTTCGTTATAGGCGGGTATGAGAATCGTAATTAATTTTTTAATCGTTTCCACCCACTTCTTATTATTGGAGTCATATATTATCATAATAGCAATAATTTTGAAACAAGTCGATGAGTCAATCCTACAATTCGGACTCAATTTGGAAAATATTACGAGCATTGCAGATTCCTACTACCTAATATATGGTATAATTCTCAATGTTTCAATCAATTAAAATACCAGTGTTTGATTCCAGCAGCTGCAAGGGAGATCTCAACCAAACGCTTTTCCCTGCCTGTCCTCATCATTGCCGAAAAAAGGAGATTTCCATGCCAGAACAAATATTACTCCGACTTAAAACCGCGATCAAGCCGCAATGGAAGACTGCGTTCTTCGCTGCGCTTATCATAGGTTTTCTCACTCATCTCTTCATGTTTACGAATGCCATCCCGAACCACGACAGCTTGTTGAATATCCATATGTCACAAAAAAAGTTCTCGCTCGGGCGCTTTTTCCTGTCGCCGTTTAGCGGCATCAGCTCCTATTTCGACTTGCCGTGGGTCAACGGGGCTTTGTCGATTTTCTATCTCGCGCTGACGTCAGCTGCCTTGACGGAACTATTCGGCTTGCGCAAAAAACTGTCAATCATTTTAACCGCCGGATTGCTTGTGACTTTCCCGACCGTTACATCGACCTTTTCGTATATGTTCACGGCCGACGCCTATATGCTCGGTTTCTTCACAACCGTCCTGTCGCTGGTGATCACCAAGAAATACACTTACGGGTTTGTTCCGGGGGCAGTGCTGTTTTTCGTCAGCGTCGGGGTCTACCAAGCCAATTTGCCTCTCGCCCTCACACTGATTACAGTTGTGTTGCTCAATGAAATCCTCACGCAACAATCGAGCTTGCGGAAAACCTTGACCTACGCTTTGCGCTTTTTGATGACGACGGGAATCGGCATGGCGCTGTACGGCATCACTTTTACGCTCTACACCAATTTCTTTGCCGGCAAGATCTCCAATTATCAAGGCTTGAACGAAATCGGCGATACGTCGATCACCATATCCGAACGCTTCACATTAATCAAAGAATCATTCCAGGAATTTTTCTTCCGCGGATATATCACGGAGATGCCGGTCAACCTTTTTGAAATGTTGAATGTTGCCACCTTTATACTGATAATACTCGGCTTCGTCTGGTTTGCCGTCCACCATAAAATTTACCGCCAAGGCTGGCTGCTCGGCATAGCGATTGTGTTATTGCTGAGCTTGCCGATATCGGCTTATAGCTTGTACTTCGTGTCGTCCGATGTCAGCTACCACATGCTGATGGTCATGACCTTGGTCAGCTTCTATTATGTGCCGATTGTCTTTTACGATAATTACACACCCGTTAAATTCACCACACCGGTCTTGTCATGGAGCACCTTGTTGATCTCTGCTTTGATCATTTTCAACTTTGCCATCATCGCCAACATCTCTTATTTCAATATGAACTTGAAATACGAGCGTTCCTACGCCTTCATGAACCGTGTCGTGGACCGCATCGAACAGACAGAAGGCGTAGAAGAAGCCACCAAACTGGCGGTGCTCGGTCGGATCTCAATGGAAAGCAGCGTCAGCTCCGTAGAAGTGCCGGAGAGCGTGCCGAAAATGACGGGCATGCTGGGCGATCGTTTCTTGGCTCACCCCCCCCATTATAAGCGCATGATGAAAAACTATTTTGGCTATTCCTATGGCTTGTCCAGCGCGGAAGAGCGAGAAGAGATTAAGGAAAGCGACTTATACAAAGAAATGGAGCCATGGCCTGCAGCCAGCGCTGTCCAAAGAGTCGGCGATACCATCATCATTAAATTGGACGACTAAAAAAA
>NZ_JAPEHT010000117.1 GCF_028823615.1 Planococcus sp. A6 | reverse complement strand
CCTTTTTAGGTAAGTGCTTCGATCATTTCTTAGAGCTTAATGTAAACATCGTCAATTCAGGTTTGGCATTGATACGGATGGGCACTGCGCTCATGCCGATGCCACGGTTTACGTACAACTGATTGCCAGCAGCGCCATAATCCTCAATCCACCCATCCGTATGCTTTTCTTCTTCAGAAGTAAAGTCCATCCAGGACCAGCCGGGCAAGCCAGGAAGTCTGATCTGGCCGCCGTGTGTATGGCCAGCGACTGAAAATGGTGCTGAATTTGCGGGGAATTTTTTAAAAGAATTCGGGTTGTGCATCATTACCACACGTGGTGCATCAATTGAAATTCCTTTAAGGGCTTCTTCTGCAGAATCTTCACCCATCCAGTTTGAACCAACCCCTGTAATGTAAAGCCCTTTTGAGCCATCAGGCAAAATGTCCCCATTTACACCGAGCAGAGCAGATTCATTGTGCAAGACTTCTGCGCCTACGTCGTTTAATGCTTGGCGCATTTTTTTCGCAGCTTCGTTTAACGGCTGTGAGTCCTTTTTCTTCAATCCGAAGTCATGATTTCCCATAACGGCGTACATTGGAATATCCGCATCGCCAATTGGCTTCAATACTTCGATATTTTCGGATACTTTCTGCTGTGTGTCGTTTTTCGGGTGATAGATAAAATCACCAAGCAGCAAAACAACAGCAGGGTCTCTTTCGATGATTTCTTCGACGGCTTCTTCTACCGTGTCGGCGTTATCGCCCCATAATCCAATCTGAAAATCTCCAAGTACCGCGATTTCTTGGCCTTCCCATTCCTCAGGAAGCTTCGGGATGGCAGCTTCTTCTTGGGCTACGTCGAGCAATCGGGGTTCGAACAAGCCATATGCGATGACGAAAACCAATACGATGACAAGTGCTATGGCTATATTTCTAAATGTTTTCATTTCTATCCCCTAACTACTTCTTCGTTTATCTAGACTCAAATAGTTACCCGCCACTTTGCCCCCATAAACGTCCCTTCAGTCTCTTGCAGCTTTTGAATGAAACAGAAAATTAATGTGAACATCTCTGGAGCTGACGGATAGGAAAGCCAGCAAGCATGTCGAATATAAGGAGGAATAGAAACTGCCGACGCCTATGGATTTGAAATCCTGAGGAGGAGAAGAAAATGGACGTGATCAAGCATTCCGAATGGGCCGATACGAAGTTCACTTTGCATTTGCTGTCACAGATTCTTGGCAAGATCAAGCTCGAAACCGCCGAGCAGGAGCCTCAATGGGGGTACGTGACGCTCGCCATAACACCAAACGGATTTACGACAGGCTTGTTGTTCTATCAAGGTCAGGCGTTTCAAGTCGACTTGGACATTTATGAAAGCCGCATTCTCATCAATGTGGAAGGAAATGTGCAAGCCGTGCCACTCGAAACGGCCAAGTCGATCAAAACTTATTTCAAAGAGATCTTCGAAACGCTGTCGTCAAAAGGCATCGAGTTGAAGATCAATCCGAAACCGCAGGAGATGGCGTATAAAACCAACCTGAACGAAGACGACACCCCGCTAAGCTTCAATTGGGAACAAGCCATACGCGGGCTTAAACTGTTTCATTTTGCGGCCGCAGCACAGCTGAAGTTTATCGGCCCGCTGCGCTCCCGAAAAATGAAACCCGCGCTGTTTTGGGGAACGTTTGACGTTTCGTCACTCGTTTTGCCTGGCATCCGCCAACCGTATCCCGAAGACAAAGTCATCGAAAAAGCAGCATTCGATGAACATTTTATCGAGTATGGATTCTGGACCGGTGATAGCAATGTCGATACACCTGCGTTTTTTGTCCTGCCGTACCCGTTCGTCAATAAAGAACTCGACAGCGAACGGTTAAAGCCTGCCGATGCGTATTTTGAAGCTTCGATGAGCGAATACTTCCTGATGCTCGATAAAGTTGCGGGCTCGCCCGACCCGGCGCAAGCGATGCAGGAATTTTTCCGCTCGACTTTTGACATCCTTAGCGAAGAATTGGGCTGGCCAGACTGTTCGTATTATTTTACGCCGCTCGAAATGCCAAAACAGCAAGCAAAAAAATGAAGGAATAGGTGAGGAGAAGATATGCCGATTCAAGCATATTTTCTCTATTTTTTATTCGCGGTTCAGTCACAGTGACGAGGATTCCCAGCGTATCAAAAGTCCCGAAAAAATATTTTTGAAAGTATCTATTTTTATGTCTTCCGATGTGCTTTAATGGATTTAATGAAATTGTAAAAAAATTGAAATGGGGATGGTAGGATGGACCGCGCGTTCAAGATTGCGACGAGTTTTTTGATGGGTGTATCACTTTTTGGTGTTTTACCGGCAACACAATCGGCACAAGCTGAAGATTTGGTGGATGCGGATTTACTGGAGCAAGGAGATGACGTGACGGAGACTTTCTCGGCAGAAGATAACGAGCATTGGTACCGGATTGACGTCGATCCTGCACAAGTCGCAGCGCATACGCATTTTGAAGTTTCCCTTCAGTCGGAGGACGAATTGACTTTTACCGTCTATCCGGACGCAGACCGCGCGACCGCCGACCAGCCCTTTGACCCGTTCAGTAACTATAGTTTTGCAGAAATGAAATCGACTGTGAAATTCCCGATTGCCTGGGAAGGCCCTTACTACATAAAGGTCTCGTCTTACGCTGACGAATTGCCCGTGGAATTGCCTGAAGGCGAAGAAGCGGAAGATGCCAGCTACACGATCGGCTTTGACGGTGTCACTGTAAAAGCATCAAAACCGACAAATGACGAGCAATGCCCGGCAGAACTTGTTATGGGCGAAGCAGCTGGCGACCAGGCGCTGCTTGACCAATTGCGCGTGATCCGCGGCGAAGTGCTTTCCCAAACAGAAAGCGGCAAAGAATTGACGAAGCTCTACTATAAACTGGCGCCATTTATCGGCTATCAGGCCGTAACGGATGCATCTGTCCGTGATTCACTGAAGAAAAACCTCAATCAGCTCGACGGCTTGATCACGAGCATTGCAGAAAATGGTTTCCAAAGCTCGAAGACGATCACTGCAGCAGACCAGAAAGCGATCAGTGAATTGTACGCGCTCGCGTTGAAAACAGCGCCTGCGAATTTGAAAGACGATGTGGAAGCGGCAGGACAAGCAATCAACATTAACAAACTGGCTGGAAAATCAGTCATGTCTGCCATGCTTCCGACTCCATACGTCGTAAAAGATGCTTCCATGAACAAAGTCATTGTGAAAGTAAAAGAAGGCGAAACGTTGACAAAAGCGAAAGCCGGAACTGCTGGCATCCAGTCCGTTTCTGAGTTTGAAGCTGAAGCACCGAAATTCGACCAGTTCTTCGTGGTGGATTTGAAGTCTGGCATGTCAGCCGCTTCAACGGATAAAACGTTGCAGTCGCTTGAAGATTTGCCGGAAGTCGAATTCATCGAACCGGTACAGCAATACAAGCTTCACTCAGAAGATGCGTATTATAACGAGCAATGGTCGCTTGAAAACACGGGCGGCGGCTTTGGCATTGAAGATGCGGACATTGATTTCGAGGAAATGACGTCGCTTGCAGCGCAAAAAGGCCAGTCAGAAGTCATCACAGCCGTCATCGATACTGGCGTTGATTACACACTGGCCGATTTGAAGAACCAAGTGATCAGCACAGGCTATGATTTCATCAACGATGACAATAAAGCATTTGATGATCAAGGACATGGCACGCACGTTTCCGGCATTATCGCAGCGGAAGCGGGCAACGATTATTCGATGACGGGCATCAACCAGTCGACGAAGATCTTGCCGGTAAAAGTGCTCGATGCATCAGGATATGGCGATACGGAACAAATCGCATACGGTATCATCTGGGCAACTGACCAAGGCGCAGACATCATCAATATGAGCCTTGGCGGCGGCTACAGCCGCGTCTTGGAATACGCCATGAAATACGCAAGCGAGCGCGGCGTGACGATTGTCGCAGCTTCAGGAAATGACGGATGGGAAGAAGTTTCTTACCCGGCTTCATCGAAATACGCCATCGCAGTCGGCGCAACGAACAAACTCGACCTCGTCTCGGATTACTCGAGCTACGGCGAAGAGCTTGACCTCGTCGCACCGGGTACGGATATTCCAAGTTTGCTGCCGGACGGCAATGTAAGCTTGATGTCCGGAACATCCATGGCAGCTCCGCATGTAGCGGCAGTTGCAGGTGTCTTGAAATCGATTAATCCAGATCTCACTCCGGGCCAGCTCGAGAACTTGCTGACAGCATCAGCGGATGATGTCACGTTTATAGCAGAAGACGGTCCGCCAAGTTTTGAAGATGAATGGGGCTTCGAAGAAGATTTCCCTTATGAGATGGAAGAATTGGCACCAGGCTTTGATCTTGTCTCTGGTTGGGGCCGTTTGAACGGCGCACAAGCGATCCTAGCACTGGATGATAAATGGAATCTTGCTGACCGCATCAGTGGGGCAAGCCGCTACGATACAGCGGTGGAAGTATCGAAAAAAGGCTGGAGCACATCAGGCAAAGCCGTGATTGCAACAGGCGGCGATTTCCCGGATGCCTTGAGTGCAGCTCCGCTTGCGGCATATCAAAGCGCACCATTGCTACTCACGAAAACCGATTCAATTCCACAATCGGTAAAAGATGAATTGAAACGTTTGAAAGTGACACAAGTAACCTTGATTGGCGGAGAGGGCGCAATCAGCCCGATGGTCGAAATGGAACTAAACGAACTCGGCATTAAAGAAACAGCTATCAAACGCATCAGCGGCAAAAATCGCTACGAAACATCCGTCAAAATTGCGAAAGAAATGAAGACTTCGACTCAAGCAGTCGTAGCAACCGGCACAACATTTGCCGATGCCTTGTCGATCGCACCGGTCGCAGGCAGCCAGAAGATGCCGATTTTGCTGACGAAACCGAACGGCTTGCCAGCGGAAGTGAAAGCACATTTCGCAGCAAAAGCTTATAGCAAAACTTTCATCATTGGCGGTAAAGGCGCTGTTTCTGACAGCACAGCAAAAGAAATCAAAAATCCGGTCCGTTTGTCCGGCGCATCACGCTACGAAACGAACAGCGCGGTCATCAACCATTTCAAAGCATCTTTCGATAACCAGAACATGTACTTGTCGACCGGCGCAAACTACCCGGATGCACTCGCTGGATCCGTACTGGCAGCAAAAACGAAAGCACCACTTGTCTTGACTGCACCGAACGGTCCGAACGCGGCGACCGTGAAAACAGTCCAAACACAGCTGAAAACCGTCAGCGGCATTTACATCCTCGGCGGTGAAGGCGCTTTGCCAACGCAAAGCATCCAGCAATTGTTCGAGTAAAACAGGAAAACAGGCGATTCGGATTCCGGACGCCTGTTTTTTTATAACTCAATTAGGGGGCAAATACTATGAAACAGTTGATCGGTGGCGGTATCGCTGTCATCTCGGGTATTTTATTGTTCGGGTTTACTTTGGTCGCAGCGGCGGTGTACTCACCGCAATTAAGGGAAACTGGCTATTCGAGAGAATTTGGCCTGTATTTATCAGCACTGTGGGAAGTGGGGCTCGTCCCGATTATCTTGAGCGTGTTCTTTTTCATTATCGGGCTGGTGCTTTTGTTCAAAGCGACAGACAATGAATGGAAAGCGAAATACTTTTTAGCAGCAGAGGAAACAAAGCCAGAGGAAAAAGAATTGTGAAAGGAAGATTAGATGGAGAACGACTATCTATTCGAATCTGAACGGCTTGGATTCAGGCGGTGGAAAGCATCTGACCGCGAACCATTCGCGGCATTGAATGCAAACACTGACGTTATGGAGTTCTTTCCGAAAACTTTGAGCCGCGCCGAATCGGATGCCTTGATTGATCGCATTGAAACGCATTTTGAGGAGAAAGGCTATGGCCTGTGGGCAGTGGAGCGAAAAAAAGATGGAGCTTTTATCGGCTTTATCGGATTATTGGATGTCAGTTTCGATATCGGTATTGAAGACGCAACCGAGATAGGCTGGCGCTTGGACCAGAAGTTTTGGAAAAAAGGCTATGCGACAGAAGGAGCGAAGGCTTGCCTAGCGTATGCGTTCGACGAGCTTGGCAAAAGAGAAATCTACTCGTTCACTTCAATGATCAACACACCGTCTGAAACCGTCATGAAACGGATCGGCATGGAGAAAATGGGAGAATTCGAGCATCCGCGCGTTCCGGAAGGCAGTCCGTTAAGAAAGCATGTGTTGTATAAAATACAGAATCCATAAAAAAGAGGCCGAACTGGTATATTCCAGTCCGGCCTCTTTTGCGCTTCATTAATCAGCCAATTGCTTCACTACAGCCATTTCTTTCCCGAAGCGATGCCCTTGATCTTCAAAGCCTAAGCTTTTATACAGTTGATGGGCTCCGGCGTTCTCAGGATGATAGCCAACAATCACTTTCTTGGCTCGGAAAGAATCAGCCATTTCGGTAAGCATTAATTTCGTAGCAGCTTTTCCAATCCCTTGCCCTTGGTAGGCTTGGTCGACCATGATGCGGTAGATCCAATAGCCGTCCAATTCTTCAGGAACCGAGTTGAACATTAGAAATCCGACGGTCTGCCCTTCTACATGAATTGCATATGGACGCAGGCTTGGTTCAAATTTTGATTGGGCGATGGACACCGCATTCGGTTCCATATAGGTTTGTTGTTCTTGTGCCACTTCCAACTCGCAGCAAGCGTACCAGTTGTCAGCGTTTACTTCAGTAATGCTTACATTTTTTAATTCCATTATTTTTCCCCTTTCGAATTTCGGGGAACGCGAACGAGCCAGGTCAATTCGGCGCTATCCCCTTGCAATCATGGATAATGAAGATAGTTGTGTTTGTCATAATGAACGCCTCCTAAACTCGTAATGGCAGTCCGTATTTTGCACTGGACCTTTTGACTATAACATGTTCCTGCACTTTGATATTGATAATTTTGGAAAAGACAGAAACTCGAAAATAGACAGTAGAGGTCTTTCGGCAAGTTACAGATTGGCTACTATAAAGTGCTTCATGGATGCTGGGGAGCAACCGACACATAATGGTCGCTTATGTAGGTTGAAAAAAATGGTATTATTGGAATAAATATTTGAACGATATTATTCGATTTGGAGGAATGTCTATATGTCTACAGAAGCGTTGGTTTCGTTAAGCAGTTCATTCTTGTACTTCTCATTTATTGTATTTTTAATCGCAATCATCCCATTTGGAGTGGCTGTAAAATCGAAAAAGCAATCGGCAGTAAAAATTGCGATGGGCTTAACGATTGTCGGGTTTGCTGCTCAACTGAGTTATTTTATTTTGCGCTGGGTAGCAGCAGGCCATGCGCCGGTCAGCAATTTAAATGAATTCCTGACATTCTTCGGCATTATGCTAATTGGGAGCTTTTTAGGGTTTTTCTATATTTACCGTCAACCGGTTGTGGGCTTGTTCTTGCTGCCGGTTGCGATATTGATCATTGCCTATGCCAGCATGTTCGCGAATGAAGTATCGCCGCTAATTCCAGCGCTTCAAAGCCACTGGCTCACGATCCATGTCATTACGGTGGCTACCGCAAGTGCTGTGTTATCTGTATCGTTTGTAACAGGACTGATTTATTTGTTGAAGAAGGTAGATACATCGAACAAGAGCAAAAGTGGATTCTTTTTGGAATTAGTGCTGTATTTCATGGTAGTGGTTGTTGGCTTCATTCTCGTGACATCCGCGTTCGGAATTGCTGGATACAGCGCCAGTTATCAATTTGAAAATCAAGAAGGCCAGAGCCAGGTGTATGAGTATACCCTGCCAGCCATTGTGGTGCCGGATGAGGCGCAAGCCGTTTCTGGAACTGCCGAAAACTATGAACCGGCCTCTCACTATGCGGGGCTTGTAGAAATTCCCAATAACATTGAGACAGCCAAACTCAATTCGGTACTGTGGTCCTTTGTGGTCGGTTCAATCTTGTATTTGGTGATTCGTTTGATTGCGCGGAAGAAAATTTCACAATTGCTTCAGCCTTTCACGAATAGAGTTGATTTAACATTGATGGACGAGATCTCCTATCGATCGGTCGTTATCGGTTTTCCGTTATTTGCGCTAGGCGGGTCATTACTTTCCTCTTTTATGCAGCATTTCTTCACTTGCGGATTGGCAAAGAGTGGACGGGTGAAAAGACGGCGTGGCTTGCGATCATCGGCTTCGGCACCATTATTTTTAATCAGGTCTTCGTCAATTTAGTTATTTCAGGCTTGCATTCATATGCATGATTATTGGGAGGGGAATATATGAAAGATCGAATCATTCTCGTCATCGTCCTAGCAAGTGTACTGGGCTCATCCGCAGTCAGCGCCTCGTCTCTTAGCCAAACAATTAAGTCAGGTTATCACGCGGCAGCGGCGAGCATTCTTTTGGCGTTCGGCATCAGCAGTTTCTATACTTACATGAAGAAAAGAAAAGCTGAAAAAGTAGGATAGAAAATGAAGGGAGAGGATAGAATGAAGCGCACATTTTTAGTCGCAATCATACTGTCAGCCCTGATCACCTGGGGGCATATCTTCTTTGACCTGAAAGCTTTTGTGCCGGATCCGGTGGCCAAACTAGCTGTCGCGATAGCTCTCTTTATTTTATTCATCGGAATGATCAATTGGATTATACAAAAAGGCCAGGAAGAGGAGCTGGACTCTTGAAATGGCTGAGAGAGGAAAAGTCGCAGCGGTTCGGTATATAATACGGTTAAAGCAGAATAACGGGCACGCCGTTTTATCGTGGATAATGGATGAAGCACTGAAGAAGAGGGATGCGCTGAACGATGGCGCATCCCTCTTTTTATTTGGGCGGCATTCCATAATTTCTGCCGGTCTTTAATCTAAAACCGGATTTTAGACGTTTACTGAATAGAGTCGAAGAATACATAAAACAGGATGCATAAGAAAGAGGCGGAACAGATGGAGAACGGAAAAAGAGAGAATCCGGCAGCTGAAAAAACGAAACAAGCAAAAGGCGGGCAGTTTTATAAATCTGTCTGGCGCTGGCACCTGTACGCAGGGGTTTTGTTCGCGCCGCTGTTGGTGCTGCTTGCGATCACCGGTTCCGTGTATTTGTTTAAAGCGGAAATTGAGAATGTGCTATATGCGGATTATTACGAAGTTCAAGCACAAGAAGAGCGTGTGGCGGTTTCGGAACAGCTTTCGGAAGTGAACCGGCTGTATCCGGAAGGCATCGTTACGGCTTACCGCCCCGGTGAAAATGAGTCGCGTTCGAGTGAAGTGACGGTCGAAGCGGATGGCATGTCGATGACAGTGTTCATCGATCCGTACACCGGCGAATCGCTCGGTGAATTGAACAACGACGACCGCATCATGGACAAAATCGAAGAAATCCACGGCGAGCTGATGGCCGGGACACTCGGCGACCGCATCGTTGAACTGGCGGCGAGCTGGGCGGTCGTGCTCATCGTGACCGGTTTGTTCCTATGGTTCCCGAAAAAGATGAACGGAGCGGGCGGCGTATTATTCCCGCGCCTCCGCCAAGGACCAAAAATTCGCAGAAGAGACCTCCACGCAGTGCCGGCGTTTTGGCTGTCTGCCGGGTTATTGTTTTTGATCATGACTGGGCTTCCATGGTCGGGCTTTTGGGGAACCAATTTCCAGGCGCTGGTGACCAACACAGGAGAAGGCTATCCGCCGTCTGTCTGGATTGGCGAAGCACCGAAATCCGACGTCGAAACGCAAGACATTGCGGAAGTGCCGTGGGCGGCAGAGACGTTGGACGTGCCGCTGTCAACGGTGCAGGGGCTGGTCCCGCTGTCGCTCGATAAAATAGTCGAGATTGCTGATCAAGAAGGCATTCATCCGTCCTACTCGGTGTTCATCCCGCAGGAACCTGAAGGCGTCTATACGCTGTCCGTGTTCCCGCCAAAAGCGCAGGATGAGGCAACGATGCACATCGATCAATATTCAGGTGCAGTGCTGGCCGATTACCGCTACGACAATTACGGCGTCATCGGTAAAGTCGTTGCGTGGGGCATCACGCTCCATAAAGGCTCGCAATTTGGCCTCATTAATCAATTGATCAGCTTGTTCATCTGCCTCGGTATTGTCTTTGTAGCCGTGAGCGGAGTTTGTCTGTGGTGGAAGCGCAAGCCGAAAAAAGGCATGGGCGCTCCGAAAGCGCCGCCGCTGTTCAAAACGAAATCCTTTTTGCTTTTGATGATCGTGCTTGGCTTATTTTTCCCGCTTGCGGGATTGTCGATGGTCATCGTTTGGCTGTTCGATAAACTGGTGATCCAGCGCCTGCCGGCAGTGAAGAAATGGCTGAACGCATGAAAGGGGGAATGGAAATGAAGAAATTTTATGGGCCACTTGTGGCGGCGG
>NZ_JAPEHT010000116.1 GCF_028823615.1 Planococcus sp. A6 | reverse complement strand
CTGCCACTACGGCTTGGACTTCGTGTTGGAGCGGGTGGACGTGGAGCCGACGGGCGAAGCGTTCAATTCCATCGTGCCATTTGAAATCCACCGGCCGAATAAACCATTCAACCCGTTCATCAATGCGGGAGCCATTACGATTTCCTCGTTGCTTCCGGGACGAAATGGGCAAAAGAAATTTGAGTTTTTGAAAGGTTTCCTGGAAGAACTGCTTGGCCATCCAATCGAAATCGACAAGGAAGTTTACGATTCGGAATGGGCCACGTCGCACCGCAACCGGGCACTCGCTTATTATTTGAAGGAAGCGAATTTCCTGGAACTCGAAGTGGAAGAAGCACTCGACATCTACATCAGCCAATGTGCCATCAAAGTTTCAGTGAAAGATCTGGCACTTCTCGGTTTGATCCTCGCATACGATGGCTACAACCCGATTACGAAAGTGAAGCATTTTTCCGAAGAAATCGCACAAGTGACAAAAGTGTTGATGGTCACGTGCGGCATGTATAATTCATCAGGGAATTTCGCCGCACATGTCGGCATCCCTGCAAAAAGTGGTGTCTCGGGTGGTATCATGGCAGCCGTACCGCCGAAACTTCACTCCCAAACCTATGAATTCCGTGCAGGGGCCGGCATCGGTGTTTACGGGCCGGCAATTGACGTGCAAGGAAACAGCGCTGCTGGAACGATGATGCTTCGGCAAATTTCAAAAGAGTGGGATTTAAGCATTTTCTAAGTCCCGATTATGGCTAGTTGAAGGTCTTGCGATGAAACTCACACATTGCAAGGCCTTTTTTCACGTTTTTTATGATTTTTCTATTAATTTGTTTCTAAATTGAGTGAAGGGGTAGAGAAGGAATAATGTAAGAAATTAGAAAGAGGAGTGAGACGATGTCGAAAGATAATAAAAAAGTTGATGAAAACAGCAAGAACGAACAATTGGAGCAATTCCGTTCAGACGACAGCGGTAAAGAGTTGACGACGAACCAAGGCTTGAAACTATCGGAGGACGAATTTTCCTTAAAAGCAGGCGAGCGCGGCCCGACGTTGATGGAAGACTTTCATTTCCGTGAAAAAATGACTCATTTTGACCATGAGCGCATTCCTGAACGCGTAGTCCATGCTCGTGGATTCGCAGCTCACGGGGAATTTGAAGCTTATGAGTCGCTTGAACATCTGACGAAAGCAAAATTCCTGTCGGAAAAAGGCAAGAAAACCCCGGTCTTCGTCCGTTTTTCCACGGTAGCCGGCTCGCGGGGTTCAGGAGAGTTAGCGCGGGACGCACGCGGATTTTCAACGAAATTCTATACAGAAGAAGGCAATTACGACCTAGTCGGCAACAACATCCCGGTATTCTTCATCCAAGATGCCATCAAGTTCCCGGATTTGGTGCATGCGATCAAACCAGAACCGCATAACGAGATTCCACAAGCGGCGACAGCCCACGATACGTTCTGGGATTTTGTAGCGAACAATCAGGAATCAGCCCACATGGTCATGTGGACGATGTCTGACCGCGCCATCCCGAGAAGCTTCCGGACGATGGATGGATTCGGGGTCCACGCATTCCGTTTCGTCAACGCGGAAGGTAAATCCCATTTCGTGAAATTCAATTGGAAATCGACGCTAGGAGTTCACTCAGTCGTATGGGATGAAGCCCAGAAAATCAACGGGAAGAACCCCGACTTCCACCGTGCAGATTTGCACGAAGCCATTGAAAGCGGCGATTATCCGGAATATGAATTGGGCGTCCAGATCGTTCCGGAAGAAGACGAGCACAAATTCGATTTTGATTTGCTCGATGCGACGAAAATGTGGCCGCAGGAAGAGATTCCAATCCACATCGTCGGCAAGATGACCTTGAACCGCAATGTTGACAACGTCTTTGCGGAAACTGAGCAAGTGGCGTTCCATCCAGGCCACGTAGTGCCGGGGATCGATTTCTCGAATGACCCACTTCTCCAAGGCCGTTTATTCTCATACACGGATACGCAATTGATCCGCCTGGGCGGGCCGAATTTCCATGAGCTGCCGATCAACCGCGCCGTTTGCCCATTCCATAATAACCAGCGCGATGGCTACGGCCGCCAGACGATCAACAAAGGTAAAGTATCTTATCAGAAGAGTTCCTTCACCAACCACACGCCGGCACCGGTCAGCGAAGCGGATGGTGGATACGTCCATTACCAAGAGAAAGTGGAAGGCCGCAAAGTGCGCAAGCGCAGCGATAGCTTTAAGGATCACTTCTCGCAAGCGACGATGTTCTGGAACAGCATGAGCGATGCCGAACAGCAACACATCATTGAAGCGTTCAGTTTCGAGCTGGGCAAATGCGATAGCATCGATATCCGCCAGCAAGTCGTGGATATGTATGCGAATGTCAACCTCAAGCTAGCACAGGAAATTGCCGGCAATATCGGCGTTAAAGCTCCCGAGACTGGGAATACCGATACCAGCAAAAAATCACCGGCATTGAGCCAGGAAAATACGGTGAAATCTGCGAAGACCCGCAAAGTCGGCGTTATCGTGGCACCTGATTTTAACGGCAAGGAAGTCATGGAAGTGCTCGACCAGCTCAAATCCAAAGGCCTGCAGTATGAGATCATCAGCGAAAAGCAAGGCAAATTGGATGCTGGAAATGGCAAGCAAGTGAAAATCGACCATACCTTCACTACTGCAGACCCGGTATTGTTCGATGCCATCTATGCAGTCGGCGGTCCGGACGTCAGCAAGAAATTCGCGCGGAATGCCGCTTACTATGTAACGGAAGCATTCGGTCATTTCAAGCCGATTGGCGCGACGCATGAAGGGAAAAAATGGCTGGATGCCAATGGCTACACAGGCGAGCCGGGCGTCGTTACAGGCGATTCCATGAAAGGATTCGCAGACAGCTTTATCGACGCAATCGCTGCACACCGCCATTGGAATCGTGAAGTTTGATAAAATATGGTGGAAAAGTAGTATTTTGGCACATTTCTTTTTAAAAAGGTTTAATACCATACTTGAGGGGTAATTTCAAGACTAGAAAGCAAAAACTTCTCGAAAAAATGGAGGAATTTGAAATGGCTAACAATAAATTCATGGGAACATTCGACACAGAAACAGAAGTACTGAAAAAGATCGAAGACATGAAAACGCAAGGTTCGCGTGAAGAAGATATGTATGTGATGGCCCGCAACGAAGACCAGATTTCAATGGTGCGGGGACGCACAGACGTCGATTATAAATCTTCCGAAGGCAATTGGATGGATAAGTTCATGGGCTTCCTATCCGGCAACGAACCGACGCGCGAAGCCTTCTCCAATATGGGTGTAGACCAAGAAGAAGCAGACCGCTACTACGATGATGTGCAAAACGGCAAGATCCTCTTGTTCGTCGACCGTGAATTCGGTGCGAATTACGAAGGGGAAGCGCCATACGATAACACCAGTTACGGAAACGTCGACAGCACGGAAAGCTCAGGTACTGTCGATAGCACGACGAGCCAGAGAAAAGTCGATAACTCGGCAGTGGCACGCGACGGGTTGACAGTCGATACTAACGAAGAAAACGACGTGGCGTACAACACGGAGCGCGATGCACTGGGCTCTGAAACTGCTGGAGTGGATAGAGAGCGCGGAACTGGGTTCGGCCTAGGAAACGAAAGCGATACGTCAGATGATGACCATGCGACGGGCACTCACCGCGCAACTTCTGATTTCAATGACGAAGCGACAAACCGCAACCGCACAGTGGATGATATCGACCGTGACCTAGACCGTGCAGGATCTGAAGAAGAACGCCTGCGTTTGCATGAAGAGCGTTTGCAAGTCAACAAAGAACGCGTCCAAACAGGCGAAGTCCACGTCGATAAGCATGTCGTTGAAGAAGAGCAATCACTTGAAGTGCCGGTTGAACGCGAAGAAGTATACGTTGAGCGCCGCCCAGTGAACGAAGAAGAAACAACTGGCACGCACAATTATACGGAAGGCGAAGATATTCACGTGCCGGTTTCTGAAGAACGCGTCGACGTCACGAAAAAAGACGTGGTTTCTGAAGAAATCTCCATCGGCAAAAACAAAGTACAGGATACGGAGCATGTCAGCGAAACAGTCCGCAAAGAAGAAGCTGACATCCACAAAGACGGTGACCTAGTCGAAGAAGACGAGTTTGACCGTAAAGACCGTACAGACCGCGATAGACTATAAGAAGCAAGAATGATAAGCGGAGGGGAAACCCTTCGCTTTTTTGTATGCACGGCGCAATTCGATTATAATGGAAACAAGCTTGGAGGGATGAAAATGGACGGGAAAAAAAGAAGCGATGTAAAGCCGGGGCTTGAAGTGAACGTGATCTTGAAAAAAGACCAGCGGACCGGCAAGAAAACGAAAGGCGTCGTCAAGGATTTATTGACGAATTCAGCGACGCATCCTCACGGCATTAAGGTGCGCTTGGAGGACGGGCAAGTCGGCCGCGTCTGTGAAATTCTAAACGGCAAGTGAAAGGATGGGATCTGCATGAGCGACCAAAAGAACGACGATCTGCAATCATCTGACCCGAGAAGAATCGGGGCGAACCGCACGAGCAAAGAACAGGACGAAAAAGAGCGTGTCCATGAAGATTTGGCCACGCGAAAAGACAAGCGCCGAACAGGCGACCCCGCCAAACCCCAGGAACGCAATTTTATTTGAATGAAAAGCAGGCCGCTTAAATAGGCCTGCTTTTGTGCTATTATGAAAGAGATTGCTAACGCAAAAAGGAGTCTACCATGAGTGATTTTTTCGAACGGAAAAAACAAGAGCACGGTGTCGAGCTGAATAAAATACAGAAAAAAGCGGTGACCAAGACAGAAGGGCCGTTATTGCTTCTGGCATGCCCCGGTTCTGGTAAAACGACGACGATGATCATGAGAATCGGCTATTTGATCGAGGAAAAATCCGCCCAGCCGAAGCGCATCAAGGCGATTACTTTCAGCAAAGCCTCGGCGACCGATATGCTAGAACGCTACGCGCGGTTCTTTCCAGGCCTTGCCCCGGTGGATTTTTCCACGATACATAGCTTGGCTTTTCAAATTACGAGGGACTATTTGTCGGCAGACGATTACGTAATGATCGAAGGGGGCGATTCGAACCGCCTCAATAAAAAACGCCTTCTGAAAGACATTTACGCCCGTGAGAATGACGAGCCGATCACTGATGATCAATTGGAAGAATTGGTGTCGTTCATCAGTTTCGTGAAAAACAAAATGGTGCCGAAGAGAAAATGGAAGACACTTGATGAACCGTTCCCGAGTGCCATCGATATTTTGACGATTTACGAAGAATTCAAAGAAAACCATGAACCGCGGCTTGTGGATTTCGATGATATGCTCACAATCGCTTTTGAAGCATTGAATACAGACCGCAAGCTGTTGTCGAAATACCAACAGCGCTGGGATTATGTCATGACGGATGAAAGCCAAGACACGTCCATGGTCCAGCATGCTATCGTTGAAAAGCTGGTCGAAAGCCATCGCAATTTATGCGTCGTGGCGGATGACGACCAGTCCATTTATACGTGGCGGGCGGCGGAGCCGAGCTATCTGCTCAAGTTCCGCCAGGTGTACCCGGATGCCTATATTATGAAAATGGAGCGCAATTACCGCTCATCCGGCACCATCGTCAACACGGCCAATCAATTCATCAAAGCGAATAAATTGCGCCATGATAAAAACATGTTCACCGACAGGCCAGAAGGCGGGCCGATCGTCATCCGGCGCCTTGCCTCGCAAGAAGCTCAGTTAAAGTATTTGTTAAAAGAACTTTCCGCTCTTGAGGACTATGGAAAGGTTGCGATTTTGTACCGCAACAACTCTTCTTCAACTCTATTGATGGATGAGCTGGACCGCCTTGGCATTCCTTTCTATATGAAAGATGCGGACAACCGCTTTTTCAGCCATTGGATTGTCCAGGACATCTTAAATTTCATGCGTTTCAGCTTGCGTCCAGAACGGGTGGATTTATATTCTAAAATCGCTTCGAAAACGAACGCCTATTGGTCGGCCTCTCAGCTCAAGCAATTAGGGCGGATGCAGCCGACAAAGCAGCATGCCTTTGAAGAAATCACGTTGGCCATCACCATGAAGGATTACCAGCTTCGGATCATCGCGGAACAGCGGAAGTCGATGGACCTGTTAAAGGACATGCCGCCTTTGAAAGTGATCCAGGCCATCCGTCGCGATATGGGCTATGACCAGATGCTCAAAAGTCGCGCGGAGAAATTCGGCATGAAGCTTGATTATTTACAGCAGATTCTGAGCACGCTCGAACAAATTGCTGAACCGCTTCCAACGATGATGGACTTTGCGAAACGCTTGAAACAGCTGGAGGAAGTGACGAGGCAGGCGAAGACGGAAAAGACCGATGATATGCTGACTTTGTCCACGCTGCACAGCTCCAAAGGCTTGGAGTTTGACCGGGTCTATTTGATCGATTTGGTGGAAGGGGACTGTGCCACGCCGATGATCCTGCTTTGCTGGAGGAAGCAAGGCGCTTGTTCTATGTTGGCATGACACGGGCGAAACGCCATCTGGAATTGCTCAGTTACGACAAGGAATCGCGCTTCGTGGAAGAAGTGCGGCGCATCGCCTTGCCGAAAATGAAGCAGGCGGCAGTCGCCAAACCGTCTTCGCCAAAAGCGCCGAAAGCAAAAATTACTGTACCGGATAATCCCGATGCAGTCCGTTCTGTTGAGGAATTGCGGGTGGGGGCGAATATACGCCACCGCGTCTTCGGAAATGGCCGTATAACGGATTTGGACGACGAGAAAGTCGGCATCCAGTTTGCCAAAGAACATAAAGAGTTTCTACTGGAAATTTGCCTGCAGTATCAATTGCTCGAACTGGCATAAGAAAAACAGACGCAGAAGCGAGGCATTATAGATGAAGATCAGGGATTGGAACCGCAGCCTGAAAGTCCGGCTGGTAGGCGAGTTTTTCATGAATACAAGTTTTTGGATGGTGTTCCCATTCTTAGCGATTTATTTCGCGGAAGAGTTCGGGAAAGGGCTGGCGGGTCTTTTGTTGATCGTCTCCCAAATGTTTTCCGTAGCTGCCAATTTATTTGGCGGCTATTTTGCTGACCGTTTCGGGCGCAAGCGAATGCTCGTGTCCGCTGCTGTGGCACAAGGTTTTGCGTTCTTGCTGTTCGCTATGGCAAACTCGCCGTGGCTCAGCTCCCCGGAACTCAGTTTCGTGGCGTTCACGCTGGCCGGCATGTGCGGCTCCTTGTACTGGCCAGCGAGCCAGGCGATGATCGCTGACGTCATTCCGGAAAAATACCGGAGCGATGTATTCGCGGTCTTTTACACGACTTTGAATATTGCCGTCGTTATCGGCCCTTTGTTCGGCGCCGTGTTGTTCTTCTCTTACCGTTTCGAATTGCTGCTGGCAGTGGCTGTCATTTCGATGCTGCTTGGGCTATTGTTGCGCCTCTACACGGAGGAAACCTTATCGGCTGCAGTGATGGAAAAATGGAAAGAGGGGGACGCGACTGGCTGGAGAGGGGCAGTGCTTTCGCAAGTGAAAGATTACGGCATCATCTTGAAAGACCGTGTCTTTTTGCTGTTTGTCGTTGCTGGTGTTTTGGGGGCCCAGACCTTCATGCAGTTGGATCTTGTCATTCCGGTTTATTTGAAGGAGACGATCGACCGCCAAACGATTCTCAATTTTCTGGGGCGTGAATGGTCCGTGACCGGAGAAACTTCTTTCGGCATATTACTTGCGGAAAATGGCTTGATTGTGGCACTTCTGACAGTTGTCATCACAAGGTGGATGACCAAGTTCCCAGAGAAGTGGGTGTTCTTCGTCTCGGCCATGCTGTTCGGCTTATCGATGGCGATATTCCCGATGACTTCGTGGTTTTGGATATTCTTCGTGGCGATGGCGGTCTTCACATTCGCTGAATTGATGATCGTCGGGCTGCAGCAAAGCTTCATTTCTAAACTAGCCCCCGAATCGATGCGCGGCCAGTATTTCGCTGCGGCGAGCCTGCGCTATACAATCGGGCGGATGATTGCGCCGATTTCGATCCCGATGACCGCTTGGTTTGGGTTCGGCTGGACCTTTATCATCCTCGGTACATTTGCGGTATTGAGCGGCTTTGTTTATCTATGGATGTTCCATTTATATGAAAAAAGAGCGCCCTTTTTGCGTGATCATTTTTGTTCTTTTGCTAGTTTGACTAGCATATGTGCGAGCATGTGCTGCTCTTCTTTGTCGCCTACTTGCCATAAGCGCTGCAATAGATACTCTTCGCTATTTTTCGGATCTTCTTTTTTCGAAAGATAGTCAGCTACTTTAGATGCCAGCTGCGCGATGCGTTCTTCGCTTAAGCCCATTTTCTCGCCCATCGCTACTTTATCGCCTAAATAATCGATGAAAGTCGAGAATTCAGCCAAAATCTGTTCTTTCTTTTTATTGTCCGTATTGCTCAATTTTTCTTCTACTTTTTTATCAACGTTTTCCATGTATAATTCACTCCTCGTCATTTTTTGTTGCTAGTTAGTGTTTACCACAGTCTGGAAAATTTAAACGTTCGAATATTGAAAAAGAAAAAGCTGGCTGCCGTTTAAGTAGGGGCGGTTGGGGTATTCAGATAACAAGTAAGGATTAAAGGAGGATGATGGGTGAATGACATTATACGACGAAATCCAAAAACTGAAACAATTCGAATGTGAAGACCGCTGTGTGCTGAGTGTCTACCTCAATACGAATCCCGCAGACCGTGAAGCACAGAACGGGGCCTGGAAGATCCAGCTGAAGAATGGGCTGAAGCGCCTCGACGAATACTTGACCGCCTCAAAAGATGAAGAAGAGTTGAAAGCCTACAAGGCATTGCGTAAAAAAGTGGAAAAGGAAATAACGGATAATCAAGGCGACCTCCAGAAGGGTGTCGTTATTTTTGCTTCGACTCAAGATGATTTATTTTGGGTGAAGCATTTGCAGATTTCCGTCAAAACCGATTTCCAATGGGAAAACAAACCAGCGCTTGACCAATTGCGCTATATCTACAAAGCGTATCCATATGCGGGCGTTGTGCTGCCGAGCTTTAAAGGCATCCGCGTGCTCGATACCTCTGTCGGCATCGTCAATGAAGAAGTCTATTATGAATTCGATGCAGGCCTGGAAGTATGGACAGAACAAAAAGGTGTCAGAAGCTCAGGGCGTATTCAAGGGCGCAGCGGCGCCGGGTCGACTGGCGGCGGTGCTGCCGGCGGAAATAGCCCGGTCATCGGAGGCAGCGGCGGCGGAAGCCCGACCGACGAACTGGACCATCGCCTGAAAGAAAACTTGGACCGCTTCTATAAAGACATGGGCTCGAAAATAGAGAAGCTAAAAAAAGAGCGGCGCTGGGAAGAAATCCACGTCATCGGAGAAGCTGAACATGCCCAGTCGTTTTCGAAAGTGCTCCACAAAAAGCCGAATAGCTGCATCCACAAAAACCTGATCAATAACAGTGCAGATAAGATCTTGCACGAAGTATTCGAGAAATAACAAAAAGCTCCGGGGCTAACCGGAGCTTTTTTAATGGGGCTGCGGGCAGAACGTGCAGGTGCCGAACGCAGATAATTCTTTATACAAGCAGCAAGTTTTCCGCATCGGCCCGGAAACTGCCCGTTCCAGCGGCGTGGTGCCGATGAAATTTCGCCACTGGGATTTGCGTAGCGGTTCCCAATTCAGGTCATCCATCAGCCAGTCGATATCTTCAGCGGCAATCCGCGGATATTGCTGTTGAAGGGTGGCGTAATACCAGGCAAGTGAACCGAGCACGTTTTCCCAGCACGTAATGGGTGAAATCTTTGCATGGCGACGCAGCTGGTCGAGCAGTTCGCTTGTTTGCCCGATCAATACATAGCGGAAAGCTTCGTTTCTTTGTCCGGCAGTTATTTCAACAAAGTCAGCTGACTCGACGTGAAACGAAATGAGCGGCAAGCCGTAATTTTGCATCCGGCCAAAGCGCAGGTTTTCAGGCGGCGTCTTAAAATAGCCTCCATGCTGATGGATTAAGGTGAATTGTGCTGTCACGAACAAGGCGATTTGCCGGAAAAAATAAGAAACCGCGACTCCGTTGTTTTCCGTCCCGCACCAATCCTTTAATTCTTCAATCAATATTTGGGGATTGGAAGAAAAGGGATGGGCTGGACTGCGGTCGACGATGACGGATTGCATTTGAAGTGCTTGTTTGGCAGCCATAGGCAACTGCATCTCGATTCCCCCTTTTTCTCCATGCTACTGGAAGTAGGTGGGACTGCCAAGCATAAAAAAA
>NZ_JAPEHT010000115.1 GCF_028823615.1 Planococcus sp. A6 | reverse complement strand
TTTTTGACCTCGAACTTCCTGTTGCTGTTCGGTGAAAAGAGCATCATTTCAAAAGAACTGTATGTCAGCGAATATGAACAGGCGTATACCCATACATATACTGAAACTTTGCCGAAAGAAGCCTTGACGGCGCCGCAGGATACGATGGAAATCTATGTCCAGGACCATGAAGCGCTTGAGCAATGGCTCGTCAAAGAAGGCGATGCTGTAACGGCAGGTGCTGAACTAGCACGTTTGAACGAAAGCGAATCGGAAGACCAGCGCGCTATTTGGCAATCGGAACAAAGTGCGCTTCAAGCAGAACGCAGTGAAGTCCAGTCCACGTTGCAGGAATTGACGCAGGCGCGCGCATCGCAAGACAGCAGCGTATCCGAAAACTCCAATAACAGCTCCAGCTATCCTGGCCTAGGTGAAGACATGGAGCAGGAACTGCGCATGGATGTCAACGTCTCGGTCGGCGTGGAAGTGCCTGAAGACGGCTCGTATGCTTCAGGCATCGCGCAAGCCCAGCAACGTCTGGCAGCCATTGATTCTGAACTTGCGGTCGTGGAAGCGCAGCTCGCGCAAAGCCAGGAAAATCCGGCGCTTATCAGCCCGGTCGAAGGGACGGTCGCGAGCATCAACCGCGACACCGAACCGCTCAGCATCGAGATTTACAATAACGAACGGGAATTCGTCACATATCTACTGGAAGACGAATGGCACGAAGTGGAACAAGCTGACCGCGTATTCATCCAGGCGCCAGGGATTAAAGGCGCGATTCCTGGAACGGTCCGCAGCGTTTCTGAAATCCCGGCTGAAGAATCCAAGTGGTTCGAAGCATACAGGGAGCTTGGCCGTATCGAACAAAACAACCCGATTGCCTTTTATGAAGTGCGCATCGCTCCTGAAACGCCTTTGCAGGACACGATGCCTTATGGCAGCAACGTCAACGCAGAAATCACCTTGGATGAAGCACAAGATGCGATTGCCTTGCGCGACGGCTGGGTTTACGATGATGACGACACGTCGGGCACTGCCTATACCTTGAACATTGACGGCCGCCCGAATGCCGTTCCTGTCGAGATCGCTTTCACCCAACAAGGCCGTGTCGTTCTTGCAAGCGGCATGGAAGCAGGGGACATCACCATCAATGAAGAACAGCTTCACGATTATCCGGGACGGCCGAAGCTCTTCATGCCGTTTCCAATCCGCACGCCGGACTTCAATTATGCGAAGAATACAGAATGGCGCGCTTATATCGAGTATTTATTGGCACGCTAAGCAAAACCTCCGGGGATTTCCGGAGGTTTTTTTGATGGCAATGAAATTGGGAAAGCACGAAAGTTTGCTGTGTAAACAAGCACAGCGAAAGCGCCGGCGAAACTTGCGCTTAATTTACGGCCGCCATTGGTGTACGATAGACACAACACATTACAGCCATTGATCGGAGTGGGATATCCATGAAAGAAACAGATTGGCGCTTCCGCGTCGCGCATCGGGAAGCCTGGATCGGCCTCGGCCTTGCGCTCTTCAACTTCGTCTGGTGGTTCGCTTTTGCCTACGGGCTCGGCAATCGTCCGGTCGAAGAATACACGTACATATTCGGCTTGCCCGATTGGTTTTTCTATAGCTGCATCGTCGGCTTCCTGGTCATGGTCGTGCTCGTCACGGTCGTCGTCAAGTTTTTCTTCGTCGATGTGCCATTTGACGAAGAACAGGAGGAAAGCCGATGAACTATTCAGTCCTCATTCCCATGATTGTCTTTTTAATTATCATCTTTTTCATCGGCTATTGGTCGAGCAAGAAGCTCGCCGGCTCTTCGAACTTCATCAGTGATTATTTCCTTGGGGGCCGCGAGCTCGGCGGTTTTGTTCTGGCGATGACCATGGTCGCGACATACGGCAGCGCCTCAAGTTTTCTCGGCGGCCCCGGGACAGCCTATACGATGGGTTTCGGCTGGGTGTTGCTCGCGATGACGCAAGTGGTCACCGGTTATTTTGTCTTAATGATTCTCGGGAAAAAATACGCCATCATGGCCCGCCGTTATAATGCGGTGACAATGATCGATTTTCTGAAAGCCCGCTACAATAGCACAGCTGTCGTTTTATTATCGGCGCTTAGCATCATCATCTTCCTGTTTTCCGCGATGGCGGCCCAGTGGATCGGCGGGGCGCGGCTCATCGAGTCTTTAACAGGGCTCAGCTATCAATCGGCATTGTTCTTGTTTGCCATCAGCGTTCTCGTTTACGTGACGATCGGCGGCTTTCGGGCTGTCGCCTTGACTGACGCGGTGCAAGGGGCGGTCATGCTCATCGGCACGCTGATCCTGTTGATCGCCGTCATCATTTCAGGTGGCGGGATCTCGAACATCATGCAGGATTTAATCAATGAAAACCCGAATTTGGTCACGCCGTACGGGGCGGAAGGCAATCTAAGCGCCGCGTACGTGTCTTCGTTCTGGATTCTCGTCGGTGTCGGTGTCGTGGGCTTGCCGCAAATCGCGGTGCGTGCGATGTCCTATAAAAATGCGCGATCGATGCACCGCGCGCTCATCATCGGCACGATCGTCACCGGCTTCATTATGCTCAATATGCATTTGATCGGCGTGTTCGCCCGTCCAATCCTTCCCGGCATCGATGTTGGGGACAAAGTCATTCCACTTATCGCGCTGGAGACTTTGCCGCCTTGGGTTGCGGGCATCGTCCTGGCAGCTCCGATGGCGGCAATCATGTCGACGGTCGATTCACTGCTGTTGCTCGTCAGCTCGTCGATTGTCAAAGACGTCTATTTGAATTACGTTAAACCGGATGCAAGCCTGAAAACCATCAAACGCATGTCGTTCGGGGTCACGGGGATTCTCGGCGTGATTGTCTTCTTGCTGGCTCTCGACCCGCCTGATTTGCTGATTTTCTTGAATTTATTCGCGTTCGGCGGTCTGGAAGCGGCGTTCATCTGGCCGATTGTTCTCGGGCTTTACTGGAAATGGGGAAATAAATACGGGGCGATTGCGAGTATGGGGACAGGGATTGCGAGCTATATTGCACTTCATTTCTACAACATCGCAAACGGCAATTTGTTCGGCGTCCATACCGTCACCTTGCCGGTCGTTCTGTCACTCATCGCCTTTATCGCCTTCAGTTTGCTGATCAAGCGTCAGGCATATGATTACAACGCCATTCTATACAGAAACGAAAAACAAGCGTAAAATAAAGGGCTATATCTGGAATAAGGGAAAGAAGGGCTGCACTTTTGACTCCATGGAAAGTTTACGGCATCTTAACATCGGTGATGGTCGTGTGGGGATTCAACCTCGCAGCGGTCAAGTATTTATTGGAATTTGTCGATCCGGTCACGCTGACGGCGTTTCGGATCTTGCTGGCAGGCGTGACCGTGCTGATTATTTTGGCATCGCTCGGCATGATGCGCTGGCCAAAGCGCAGCGACTGGAAATACATATTGCTAGGAGCTTTGCTCAACGTAGTGGCGCACCATTATTTCCTGTCTCAAGGATTGGCCATTACTTCCGGAACGAACGCTGGGTTGATTCTCGGGACCGGGCCGATGCTGACGGCGGTTCTCGTATCGCTGATCATGCGTAATGTGCCGTCCCGGCTGCAATGGCTCGGGGTGTTCATCGGTTTTGCAGGCGTCGCCACGACAGTAATGGTCGGAAGCGACTCGGCATCAGGCTTGAGCCTAGGCGATATATTGGTCTTCATCTCCATCTTGGCTCAAGTCTTCAGTTATATTGTCATAGCAAATGCCGCGCGTTCACTGGATCCGCGCCTGTTGACGGGATACATGCTCGTGACGGGGGCGATCGTGTTGTTCATCATCGCGCTTATCCAGGAGCCGGGAGAAATCGCGGCATTCGCGGCAGTTCCATCGTCGTTCTGGCTGGCGTTCTTCTTTTCTGGGATGCTCGGGACGGCAGTCGGACATATGCTCTATAATTACTCGATCGGCCAGGCAGGACCAACGAAAGCGGCAATTTTCATGAACTTGAATACGCTGTTCTCGCTCGTGGCAGCAAGCCTCATTCTCGGTGAAACGATTACGCCGGGCCATTTGATCGGCCTCGTGCTCATTGTGATCGGCGTGATATTCGGCTCAGGGGCAGCGGAGGATCTGCTTCGGAAACGCAGGAAACGGCTCCCCGTATGAGCCGTTTTTTTTTCTATAGTGGAATAGCGAAAGGAGAATAATGGATGGCAGGTTTATGGGGAACACCCGAACAATTACGCCAGCTGACGGAACAATTGGTGGGCTGGGAATCACAAGGATTGACAGAAGGGGAAGTGAAATTCCCGGAACGATTAAAAGCCAAATTAATGGAGATGGAATATTTCTGCAACCACCCGGAACTCGTATCACTGGGCGAAGTCAATTGGGAACGCCGGTATTTGACCGCGTTATATAAGCACGAAAAAGCCACTCGGACCGTCGTGCTGCTCAGCCATTTCGATACGGTTGCCGTGCACGAATACGGGGATTTGGCGCCGCTCGCTTACCAGCCGGCAGAACTGGAGAAAGCATTCCAAAAAATCAAAAGCGAATTCAAGCCGGAGATGCAGGACGATCTCGCATCCGGTGATTATTTATTCGGCCGCGGCATCATGGACATGAAGTCGGGGCTGGCGATCCATATGGCATTGATCGAACGGGCAAGCCTCGAAAATTGGCCGGTCAATATTGTGCTCATGTCGGTGCCGGATGAGGAAGTCAACTCGGCAGGCATGCGGTACGGTGTGTCAAAGCTGCTCGATCTTGAACGCCAATATGCCCTGGAATATGTGCTGTTTCTAAATGGCGAGCCGGTATTCGCGAAATCGCCTGGCGATGAATCCCAATACATTTACACCGGATCGATCGGGAAAATCATGCCAAGCGCATTATTCTACGGAAAAGAAACGCATGCAGGCGAGCCGCTTGCCGGCATGACTTCAAGCTATCTGTCGACGTATTTGACGCGGAAAATGGAATGGAATCCAGCATTTTCCGAGACCGTGCACGGGGAAGAGACGCCGCTTCCGGTAACCCTGACGCAAGGGGATATGAAAGAAGAGTATTCGGTTCAGACGCCTTACCGGACAAAAGCGCTCTACAACGTCTTCACCATGGATAGAAATGCGGAAGACGTTATGGATATTTTTGAGGGCTTGGCCAAGGAATCCGCTGCGGAATGCATGGAAGATTACCGTGCATTGTGCGAAAAAGTCGCCATGGAACCGCGGTTCGATGATATCCGTGTCCTCCGTTACGAAGAATTGGTGGACTACGCTGAAGAGAAATTCGGGATTGATTACATCAATCAATTGATTCATGACACGTTGATGGACCCTGAACGCGACGTCCGAGATAAATCATTCCATATCGCTGACATCTTGCTGCTCAATTGCCAGGAATTGACGCCAGGCATTGTCTTGTTATTTGCGCCGCCTTATTATCCAGCGGTCAATTCAAGCGAAGACCCGTTTATTGAGGAATGTGTGGCACATGTTACACGCGATGCATTCGAACGATTTGATTTGGAACTTGAGCAAGTGCATTTCTTCAATGGCATTTCAGACCTCAGCTACGTCAATTACCAGGACTCATCAAGCGGATGGGTCAGCTATGAGAACAACACGCCGGTTTACGGCGATCCATACAGCATCCCGTTCCAGTCAATGCAGCAGCTCAAAGCGCCGGTCCTGAACATCGGTCCTTTCGGCAAGGACCCGCATAAACGAACCGAACGGCTCCATATCAAAAATGCATTCGAAGAAATTCCGGAAATCATCGCAAGCTTAATTTTACACATTGGAGAACAAGCGGATTGATATCGTAGAATGAAACAGCTTTTCACAATCCGGTTTGTTTTGAATTGAGAAGACAGGTACAATTCAAAAAGATGAAAAATTTAAAGGAGCGGATCTTTTATGGAGTTCAAGCAGCAAACCGAAACGTATTTTGATCATTTCCATGCGCATCCTGAAGTCAGCTTCAAAGAAGTCGAAACGACGAAGAAACTCGCGCAGATCATGGAAGAGCTCGATGTAGAATACCGGACATTCGATGATGTCACCGGCTTGTTCGCAGAAATTGGCGAAGGCGAGGAAGTGATTGCAGTCCGTGCGGATATCGATGCCTTATGGCAGGAAGTGAATGGCAAAGTGCAAGCCAACCATTCCTGCGGCCATGACGCCAATATGTCGATGGTGCTCGGAGCGCTTTTGCGTTTGAAAGATGAATCCTTGAACAAGCGCATCCGCTTTATTTTTCAGCCGGCTGAAGAGCAGGGCAACGGTTCGCTTGCGATGATTGAGCGCGGTGCTTTAGAAGGGGTGACGCATCTATTCGGCGTCCATTTGCGCCCACAAGAAGAGCTGCCGTTCGGCAAAGTGACGCCAGCTCTTCATCACGGGTCCGGGATTTTCCTGAAAGGCAAGATCACCGGCGAAGATGCACACGGTGCGCGGCCGCATCAAGGTAAAAATGCCATCGACGTTATCGCGGCGATTCATCAATTCGTGAAAACGATCTATTTCTCACCGTTCGAATCCTATTCAGCCAAGCTGACGAATATTCAGACCGGCGGGGAAAGCTTGAACATCATTCCGGGAAGTGCGACGTTCGCACTCGATGTGCGTTCGCAGTCGAATGCTTTGATGGACACAATGAAAGTTCGCCTCGAAGAAGGCTTGCGGGCGATCGCCGCGCTTCACGGCGTCGAAATCGATTTGAAATGGGACGACTACACGCCCGCTGCGGAAGTGTCGGACGAGGCGATGGAGATTGCCTCCCAGGCGATTCGCAATGTGCTCGGAGACGAGGCATTTGCTGAAGCGATCCAGACAACGGGGGCGGACGATTTCCATTTCTACACGATTAAACAGCCCGGGTTGAAAGCGGCGATGGTCGGAATCGGTGCTGATTTAACGCCGGGACTGCATCATCCGGATATGAAATTTAACCGGGAAGCGCTTGATGTCGGCGCGCGCGTTTTAGCGGAAACTTTGCGCCTTGCTTAAAGCATGCCTGTGACGTGCCCGGAATAGTTTCCCGGCAGGTCATTTAGGGTATGGAACAATTGCTGATACTAAAGAAATTTAAAGGGGTCATCGAGATGGATGCAATATTGAACGGGTTGACGTGGATCGTCGACGAAGGCAATAACTTATTATGGACATACATATTGATTGGGCTTTTGCTCGGTCTTGGTTTATATTTCACTATCCGCACACGCTTCGTGCAAGTGCGCTTGTTTGGGGAAATGTTCCGCGTCATTACGGAAAAGAAAGACGGAACGGGCGGGATTTCCGCATTCCAGGCATTCACGATTTCGACCGCATCCCGCGTCGGAACCGGCAATATCACAGGCGTCGCGTTGGCCATTGCCATTGGCGGCCCGGGTGCTGTTTTTTGGATGTGGGTCGTAGCTTTGATCGGCATGGCGACAGCCTTCATCGAAAGTACGCTTGCTCAAGTCTACAAGATCAAAGACGGTGAGCAATTCCGCGGAGGCCCTGCGTATTATATGGAAAAAGCACTTGGCACGCGCAAATTGGGCATCGTATTTGCCATTCTCTTGACGCTCGCATTCGGCTTTATTTTTAACTCGGTGCAATCGAATACGATTGCCCAATCAGTCAGCGATGTATTGGACATCCCGAACTGGGTCGTCGGCGCAAGCTTAGTCGTTTTGTCCGCCATCGTCATTTTCGGCGGAGTACGCCGGATCGCGCATGTCACGCAAATTGTCGTGCCTGTCATGGCAGTTGCTTATTTGGTTGTCGTCGCATACATATCCATACTTAATTTTACGGAAATTCCAGCGGTCTTCACCTTAATCATCCAAAATGCGTTTGGTCTTGAAGAAGTGGTCGGCGGCGGTATCGGTGCTGCGATTATGCAGGGGATACGCCGAGGTCTGTTCTCGAACGAAGCCGGTATGGGTTCGGTCCCGAATGCTGCTGCTTCCGCCAACGTATCGCATCCCGCAAAACAAGGGCTCGTCCAAAGCCTTGGGGTATTCTTCGATACAATCATCATTTGTTCGGCGACAGCGTTCGTCATCATTCTCGCGGATCTGTACCGTACAAGCGAACAGGAAGGCATTTTGTTGACCCAAAGTTCACTTGAAATGCATGTTGGAGCGTGGGCGCCGTATTTCCTGGCGATTGCTATCACGTTCTTCGCTTTCAGCTCAATCGTCGGGAACTATTATTACGGCGAGACGAATATCGAATTCATCAATGCCCATAGCTTGTGGTTGACGGCTTACCGCTTCGGTGTACTTGCGATGGTCATGTTCGGTTCGATCGCACAAGTCCAGCTCGTCTGGAACATGGCAGACCTGTTCATGGGCATGATGGCCGTCATCAACTTGATCGTCATTGCCCTGCTCGGGAAGATCGCGTTCCGCGTTCTCGACGATTATATGGGGCAAAGGAAAGCCGGCAAGAATCCGGTGTTCTATGCGAAAAATTTGCCTGGCCTGAAAAACACGGAATGCTGGGGAGAAGAAGCACATCGTCACGACGAATAACTTCTGGCCTCTTCCGCATTTGCGGAAGAGGTTTTTCTTCGGGAACCCATCAAGCCATCGGGCGTCCTGTAACGAAACCGTAATGAAAAATACACCAAAACGATTTCTGCCCAAGGCTTTGCTATGGTAGAATGAACTATTGATATTAGCAAAAATTATTGATATACAATCTCGCTTTTGGAGCGGGAGATAAAAAATTACTGGCGATTGAGGAGAATTAACGAAATGGAAAAAATCTGTGTAGTTGGATTAGGATATATCGGCTTGCCGACAGCGGTCATGTTCGCAAACCATGGTTATGATGTTCACGGAGTGGACGTCAATCAAAAAGCAGTGGACATGCTGTCTGATGGGCAAATCCACATTGAAGAACCGTTTCTTCAAGATTACTTGAACAAAGCATTGGAAAAAGGTACTTTCTCGGTTTCAACAAAACCCGCAGAAGCGGACATGTTCATCATCGCTGTGCCGTCTCCGATTGCGGAAGACAAAACAGCCAATATGGATTACATCCGTGCAGCGACTGAATCGATCGTGCCATTCCTGAAAAAAGGCGATTTGGTCGTCTTGGAATCAACCGTTCCTCCGCGCACTGTTCTCGATGTCATGATGCCGATCCTTGTGAAGAGCAATTTGGAAATCGGGACAGAACTCTTTGTTTCGCATTCCCCAGAGCGCGTCATTCCTGGAAAAGTATTTGAAGAGCTCGTGAAAAATGACCGCATCATCGGCGGCATCAACGAAGAATCTTCAAAACGTACGCAAGTGTATTATGAATCATTCGTTAAAGGCGAATTCATCTTGACGGATGCGACGACTGCTGAAATGGTCAAGGTCATGGAAAACACTTACCGCGACGTCAACATCGCTTTCGCCAATGAAATTGCGAAAATCTCCGACAATGTCGGGGTCGATGCTTGGGAAGCAATCCGCCTCGCCAACCATCACCCGCGCGTCAATATCCACTTGCCAGGTCCCGGAGTGGGCGGGCATTGTATCGCAGTTGACCCGTGGTTCTTGGTCGAAAAAGAGAAGGATCTTTCGCAGATCATCCATCTGTCACGCAATACGAATGACGGCATGCCGCAATACACGGCAGACAAAATCGACGACATCCTAAAAGATGTGGCCGATGCGAAAGTCGCTGTATTCGGTTTGGCCTTCAAAGGCAATATCGACGACATCCGCGAAAGCCCGTCGATGGAAGTGCTGGAACACCTGAAAGCGAAAAACCTGCGCATTTCTTCTTTTGATCCGCACGTCAAAGAAAACAAAGCGCCGTTCCAGACGCAATCCTATGACGAAGCAGTCGAAGGCGCGGATTTGATCGTCATCTTGACCGACCATAAAGCATTCAAGGAATACAACCCGAAAAACCTTGGCGGAACGATGCGCCATAAAGCCATTTTCGACACGAAAAATGCCATCAGCCGTGAAGCTTACGAAGAGGCTGGATTCACGGTTTACCGTCTCGGTGACGGCAAAGGCAATCCAAAAAATTAAAATACACGGCCGCATTTTCAAGCTTTTGGAAATGCGGTTTTGCATGGAGGCACGAACTACATGAAAGAAGAAATTTTAGGCGTCACCGTCAATAAAGAAACCGAACAGCAATTGCTGGATAACATCCAAAACGATATCAAAACAGGGCGCAAATCACGTATCGTTGCCATCAATCCTGAAAAAGTCATGATGGCTTCAAAAGACCCGGCACTCCGGACGTTGTTGAACGAATCGACCTACCAGATTCCAGACGGAGTCGGCATTAAAATCGCTTCCCGCATGCGTGGCGGCGCAATTCGCGAACGCGTGACAGGCATCGGCATGATGGATGCGCTACTTCAACTCGCCAATAAAC
>NZ_JAPEHT010000114.1 GCF_028823615.1 Planococcus sp. A6 | reverse complement strand
GTGCGTCGCGCAGCCCGTCTCCCATTAAATTAAAGCCAAGTACGGTCAACATGATCGCCACACCAGGGAAAATCATCGTCCACGGTGCATTGGTCAAGTACGAGCGGGAATCGGCCAGCATCTTGCCCCATTCCGGGGAAGGTGCCTGCGCCCCGAGCCCGAGAAATCCGAGTGCCGCCGCTTCAATGATCGCTGTCGCAATCGCGAGCGTGCCTTGGACGATAACCGGCGCCATGGAGTTCGGCAAAATATGCGAAACCAAGATGCGGTTGTCTTTCATGCCGATCGCTTTCGCTGACATGATGTATTCGTCTTCCTTGATGCTCAATACCTTCGATCGGATCAAGCGCCCGAAGTTCGGAACGTTGATAATGGCAATCGCAATCAATGCATTGCGCAGGGACGGCCCAAGAACCGATACCACCGCAATCGCAAGAAGAATACTCGGGAATGCCAGCATGATATCGAACAGCCGGGAAATGATAGTATCAACCCAGCGCCCATAATAGCCGGCCAAAATGCCGAGAATACTGCCGACAACTACCGAGCCAATAACCGCCAGGAATCCAACCCATAGCGAGATGCGCGCTCCGTATACGACACGCGACAAGATATCGCGGCCGAAATCGTCTGTACCCATCCAATGATCGCCGGAAGGAGGCAGAAGCCGCTGGGAAAGATTTTGTTCATTGATGCCTTGCGGTGTAAATAACGGACCGAAAATCGCCAAAAGAATGAAGAAAATGACGATGCCCATGCCGACGACCGCGACTTTACTTTTGCGGAATCCGCGCCATGCCTCTTTCCAAGGACCGGCGACTTTTTGCATTTCCTGCTTGTCTGCTGCTGCTGTTTCAGCCAATGTGCTCCTCCCCCTTCCTAATCATATTTGATCCTCGGATCGACCAAGCCGTAAAGCAAGTCGACGAAGAGGTTGATCATGACGAATATAAATGCGACGACTAGAATGCCGGATTGGATAACCGGATAATCGCGGAAACCGATCGCTTCATAAATATAGCGCCCGATGCCTGGCCATCCGAAAATGGTTTCTGTCAAAATGGCGCCGCCGAGCAATAAGCCCATCTGTAAGCCAATGATTGTAAGAACTGGAATGATCGCATTTTTCAATGCATGCTTGTAGACGACCCAGAACATCTTGACGCCTTTAGCGCGCGCTGTCCGGACATAATCCGAACGCATGACTTCAAGCATTGAAGAGCGTGTCATCCGTGCGATGATCGCCATCGGAATGGTGGCTAGTGCCGTGCCTGGAAGCACCAAATGTTTCAATACAGTCGCCAATTGGTTGAAATCACCTTGAATGATGGTGTCCAACACATAAAAATTGGTGATGTTATTGATTGGGTCCCGGACGTTTTCACGCCCTGTCGTCGGCAATATGCCGAGTTCAATCGAGAAAATCCATTGGTTCATGAGGCCGAGCCAGAAGATTGGCATGGAAACACCGATCAAAGCTAGCACCATCGCTGTGTAATCGAACCACGAGTTTTGGAACCATGCAGAGATGATGCCCGCATTAATGCCGATGACGACGGCAATGATGATCGCGAATAAAGACAGTTCAAATGTCGCTGCTAGATATGGCCAAATTTCTTCCGAAACAGGTGAACGGGTACGCAGTGAATCCCCCATGTCGCCTGTAACCAGGCCTTTTAAGTAATCGAAATATTGGATGTACCAGGGATTATCAAGCCCCAGACTGGTCCGTAATGCTTTAATTGCTTCTTCGGATGCTTGTTGCCCAAGGATGACTTGTGCGGGATCGCCTGGAATTGCCCGGATGATCATAAAGACGATAAACGTCATTCCGAGTAAGACAGGAATCAATTGCAAAAGCCGCTGCCCGATATAGTGAAGCATCTTCTTCACCTCTCCATCTCAATTGCATTATGTATTGAAAAGGGGGAGAAATCAGTATGACCTCTCCCCCAAAGAAACGCCTACTCCAGATCTACTGAAGACAATTTGTCAGAGCCAGTTGGATGCGCTTTAAAGTCGATTACGTTCGTCCCACCTGCAAGAAGCGGTGTAGAGTGCGCAAGCGGTACCCATGGCGCGTCTTCGTGAATGATTTCCTGTGCCTGCATGTACAATTCGTTGCGAGCATCTTCATCAACTTCTGTTTGAGCTTCGATCAATAGATCGTGAAGTTCTTGGTTTTCGTAGTATGTGTAGTTGTTTGAACCGATATTGTCTTGGTCAAGCAATACATACAAGAAGTTATCCGCATCGCCATTATCGCCTGTCCAGCCAAGAAGGAATGCATCCGCTTCTCCCGCTGCCGCTTTTTCGAGGTATGTTGCCCACTCGTAAGAAACGATTTCAGCTGTAATGCCGACTTCTGACAAATCACTTTGGATCGCTTCTGCTACTTTTTGGCCATCCGGCATATACGGACGTGGAACCGGCATTGCCCATAGTTCCATTGTGAAGCCATCTTCAAGTCCAGCTTCAGCCAGAAGTTCTTTCGCTTTTTCTGGGTCGTACTCGTAGCCTTCAATGCTGTCGTTATAACCGCTGATTACCGGAGGCATCGGGTTTTTCGCGACTTCTGCACGGCCTTCGAAGAATGAATCAACAATCGCCTGACGGTCGATCGCGTGGTTCATCGCCTGGCGGACTTTCGGATCATCAAATGGCTCACGAGTAGTCGTCAATCCAAGGTAGCCGACGTTCATCGACGGACGCTCGAACAATTGAAGATTTTCATCGTTTTCGATTGTTTCTGAATCTGATGGCGTGATGCCGTCAGCCAAATCAATTTCGCCGGACAATAATGCATTCAAGCGAGCTGAGTTATCTGGAATTGCACGGAACACGACTTGGTCGAGTTTCGGTTCTCCATCTACCCAGTAATCATCGAATTTCTCGATTGTTACCGTGTCGTTGCGCTGCCATTCAACGAACTTGAATGGGCCTGTGCCGACAGGGTTGTCACCGAATGATTCGCCAGCTTCTTCAAATGCTGTCGGTGATGCGATGCCGAACGGGCTCATCGCCAAGTTTTTCAAGAATGGTGCTTGAGGACGTTTTAATTTGATAACAACTTCGTTATCGCCTGTCGCTTCAACAGATTCGATGACGTGTTCTTCTTCGTCGCCAAATCCGCCAAACATTGATTTATAGTACGGGAATTGGTCTGCATCTCCAGCAGCCCAGCGTTCAAAGTTCGCGACAACTGCTTCTGCGTTGAAATCCGTTCCATCATGGAAGGTGACGCCTTCTTGCAATTGGAACGTATAAGTCAAGCCATCTTCAGAAGCTTCCCAATCGCTGGCAAGCCCTGCTTCAATTTCTGTGTCCTGCTCTCCGAAATTGATCAATGTATCGAAGATGTTTTTCGTTACTTTGAAAGATTCTCCGTCTGTAACTGTGATCGGATCTAGTGACACCGAGTCGCCGCCGCGGCCGAAGATCAGGACTTTTTCGCCGCCTGATTCTGAATCTCCGCCTTCTCCGCCTGACTCCGAATCACCGCCTGAACAGCCGTAAAGCGCTGTGGACAGCAAAAGCAGCATCAGGAAAGCGATTGATACAATTTTCTTTTTCCCCAAATTAACCCCTCCGTTTTGTTTTTTATTATCATTGCGGCCTGCATTCCTCATAGAGGTGGCAAGCTACAGAATGACCTGGTTCGACTTCCGCGAAACGCGGAATTTCCTGCGAGCAGATATCCATCTTGAATGGGCAGCGTGTATGGAAACGGCAGCCTGATGGCGGGTTGGCCGGGCTCGGCACATCCCCTTTAATCACCACTTCTTCGCGGACAAAATCAGGGTCCGGTACAGGCACTGCCGAAAGAAGCGCTGCTTTTCATACAGGCTTTCTGTATCCGCAAGCTCCGCCATATTGCCCAAATACATGACGCCTACGCGGTCACTGATATGGCGTACGACGCCCAAATCATGGGCGATGAATATGTACGTCAGTTTCAAATCGCGCTGCAGATCCTGCATTAGATTGAGCACTTGCGCTTGAATCGATACATCAAGCGCCGAAACCGGCTCATCGGCAATGATCAGTTTCGGGTTAGTCATGAGCGCGCGTGCGATGCCGATGCGCTGGCGCTGGCCGCCGCTGAATTGGTGCGGATAGCGTTTGGCATGGTAGCTGCTGAGCCCGACGATTTCGAGAAACTCGTGCACTTTGCGTTTGCGCTCTTTCGGGTCGCCGATATTATGGACATTCAGCGGCTCCATCAAAATCTTTTCGATGCTGTGGCGTGGATTGAGTGAAGCGTACGGATCTTGGAAGACCATCTGGATATCGCGTCTGGCCTTGCGCATTTCAGACGCTGACAAACTGGTCAATTCCTGGCCATCAAACGTCACTTTGCCTTCTGTCGGATCGAGCAAACGCATAAGCATACGCCCGGTCGTCGACTTGCCGCAGCCCGATTCGCCGACGATTCCGAGCGTTTCGCCTTCATTTACATAAAAAGAAATGTCATCAACTGCTTTGACCTGCCCTTTGACACGGCCGAACATGCCGCCCGTAACCGGAAAATACTTCTTTAAGCCTTCAACTTTCAACAACGGTTCTGTCATGCGACTCGGCCTCCTTTGGATCGAATAGGAAACAGCGCGTCTTGTGGTCTTCTGCCGTCTGGTATAATGCCGGGTCTTCCACACGGCAACGATCGAAAGCAAATTCACAACGTGCTGCGTATTTACAGCCTACTTTGATCGATCCCGGTTTTGGCACGTTTCCTGGAATAGAGTATAGCCGCTCTTTCTTGAAGCGCATATCGGGTACGCTTTCTAGAAGGCCGCGGGTATATGGATGCTGCGGATCATTGAAAATGGTATGTACTGGCCCTTCTTCGACCACTTTACCCGCGTACATGACTACGACGCGTTCGCAAGTTTCTGCGACGACCCCAAGGTCATGGGTAATCAGCAAGACGGCGGTATCGAGCCGTTCATTTAAATTCTTGATCAATTTAAGGATCTGCGCTTGAATCGTCACGTCGAGGGCCGTGGTCGGTTCATCCGCGATCAGCACTTTCGGGTCGCACAATAAAGCCATCGCGATCATGACGCGCTGGCGCATGCCTCCCGACAATTGGTGAGGATAATCATTAAGCAAAGCTTCTGCGCGTGGCAAGCCGACCAGCTTCATCATTTCGACAGCGCGTTCCTGGATTTGGCTTTTCGACCAATCCTTTTTGTGGATCTTCAACGCTTCGCGCAATTGATTGCCGATGGTAAACAAAGGATTCAGTGAAGTCATCGGCTCCTGGAAAATCATCGCTATATCGTCGCCGCGAATCTGGCGCATTTCTTTATCGGATAGTTTCGTCAAATCCTTATCTTGGAATAAAATTTCCCCGCTGACAATTTTCCCTGGAGGACTTGGCACCAGCCCCATTATGGACAATGAGGTAACACTTTTGCCGCAGCCTGATTCCCCTACGATGCCGAGCACTTCTCCCTGGCGGATATGGAAATCCACGTTGTCGACTGCCGGTACTTCTCCATCATCAGTGAAAAAGGAAGTGCGCAGCCCTTTCACATCCAAGATGGTTTTACGTTCGTCCATAGAGATCCTCCTTCTTCATTTTAAATTATTCAGAACATTCTCCGTGTTTCCATTATACGTAATATTAGTAGTAATGCAATAGTTTTCGGGAGATTGGCGAAAGCCTTCCTTCCTATTAAAAAAGCTCCCCAAAAATTGGGGAGCTTGAAATAGTTAACCTATGTTCTGCACTTGGAATAGTTTGTAATAGACGCTACGCTTTTGCAACAGCTCTTCGTGCGTGCCTTGTTCAGCCAATTGACCGTTGTCGATGACCAAGATTTGGTCAGCGTGGGTGATGGTCGATAAGCGGTGCGCGACCATCAATGTTGTGCGGTCGTGCGCAAGGCGTTCCAAGGAATCCTGGATCAGCGCCTCGCTTTCGAGGTCGAGTGCGGATGTCGCTTCGTCCAAGATGAGGATCGCCGGGTCTTTCAGGAAGACACGGGAAATGGCGATGCGCTGTTTTTGGCCGCCAGATAACTTGACGCCGCGTTCGCCGACTTTCGTATCGTAGCCTTCCGGTAAGTTTTCGATAAATTCATGGGCATTCGCCGCTTTGGCTGCCGCAATGACTTCCTCATCGGTCGCATCGGGTTTGCCCATCAGGATATTTTCTTTGACCGACTCGCTGAACAGGATCGAATCCTGCAGGACGAGACCGATCTGATCGCGCAAGGAATGGATCGTCACGTCTTTTAGGTCGTGGCCATCCATACGGATCGTACCTTCCGTGGCATCATAGAATCTCGGGATGAGTGAGACGATCGTCGATTTGCCTCCGCCGCTCATGCCGACAAATGCCACTGTTTCTCCTGGGCGGACCGTGAAGTTGAGATTCGACAGCACTTCACTTCCCCCGTCATTATAATGGAACGAGACGTTATGGAATTCAAGCTTGCCATCGACGCGCCCAAGTTCGCGCGCACCTTGTTTATCCGTTACGTCGTATTCCTCATCGACCATCTCGAAGACACGGTCCATCGAAGCAAGTGACTGGACGAGTGTTGTTGACGAGTTGACGAGGCGACGCAGTGGATTATACAAGCGTTCGATGTAAGCGATGAACGCCACCATTGTCCCAAGCGTCAAATTCCCTTGGATAACCTGGTAGCCGGCGTAGCCGATGACCAATAGCGGTGCCACATCGGTGATGGTGTTGACGACCGCGAATGCCTTGGCATTCCATTTCGTATGGTCGATCGCTTTTTCCAGGAATTGATCGTTCGTGTTATTGAAAATCTTTTCTTCATGCTTTTCGAGTGCAAAGCTTTTGATGATGCTCATGCCTTGCACGCGTTCGTGTAAATAGCTTTGGACATTGGCAAGCGCCTGGGAACGTTCGCGCGTCAAATCACGCAAACGGCCGAAGAAGTATTTGACACTGAATGCATAGAAAGGAAAAGCCAACAGCGCCACGATCGTTAGGGATACGTCCATGGTGAGCATGATGATGATGGCAATGAGGATGGTCGCGACATCGAGCCAAACATTCATCAAGCCGATCATGACGAAGTTTTTCGTCTGCTCGACATCATTGATGACCCGTGAAATGATTTCCCCGGCCCGTGTGTTTGCATAATAGCGCAAGCTCAGGCGCTGCAGGTGGCTGTAAAGATAGCTACGGATATCATAGAGAATTTTATTGCTGACATATTGTGCATAATATTGCCGGAAATATTCGATCGGTGGGCGCAGCAGGAAGAACACGATCGCCGTGCCCCCGAGCCATAGATAAAGCTGGCTGAGTTTTTCCGCGTCCGATAATGCCTCTGCACCGATGATATCATCAATGACGATTTTGATTAAAAGAGGGATAAAAAGAGGGATCGCAAACTTGAATATCCCGATGAAGATCGTCAAGGCAATCTGCCAATAATAGGGCTTGACGAATTTCATATAGCGTTTCATACTGCTCAAACTGTTCACTCCATTCTGTTCAAAACGAAAAACCTGTTGGCAGGCAACAGGTTTTCCATGTTAATCATGAATCCGGTTATGCTTATGAAATTCATACCGGCTCGTCCATACTTCGATAAAGTCCTGGGCAAAAGGGCCTCTTCTTTGCTTGATCCAGCTGATCAGCTTGTCCACATTTCGGTAGAGTATTTGATCGATGACTTCTGGGTAGCCCATTTGCCGCTTATGGTCTTCAAATTCGTCTTCATCCAACAGCGTGTAAGACATATCCGGAAACACTTTTACATCCAAGTCATAATCGATGTATTTCAACGATCCATTATTGTAGACGAACGGGGAGCTGATATTGCAATAATAATAAACGCCGTCGTCACGCAGCATGCAGATGATGTTGAACCAATGTTCGGCATGGAAATAACAGATCGACGGTTCTCGCGTCAACCATGTCCTGCCGTCCGATTCCCTCACCAGCGTGCGTTCGTTCGCGCCAATCACAATATTGTTCGTCCCTTTCAGTACAGTTGTTTCCTGCCAGACACGGTGGATGCGTCCGTTGTGCTTGTAACTGTGGATCTGGATTGTTTCACCCTCCGCAGGAACCGCCATGCACCATCCCACCTTTTCGTCTAACTATCACTATATGTTATCTCCCGTTCATTATATCAATCAATTCTGAAAACATACAGCAATAAGCCGAAAGTTGCGAGAATCACATGACGATAGACCGACCTCCGTCGACGATGATCGTCTGCCCACGGATCATATCGGCATGGTCGGAAATGAGGAACATCGCGGTTTTCACCATGTCATCGATTTCCACCATGCGCCCTGCTGGCGTGTTGTCGCGCGCATCGCCGAGCAGTTCCTCGCGGTTCGGGAAATGCTTCAACGCTTCCGTATCGAGCGCCCCGCCAGAGACAGTATTGACCGCGATATTTTTCGGCGCGAGTTCCACCGCCAAATAACGGGTGATCGATTCGACAGCCGCTTTCGACACGCCGATCGTCGTGTAATTTTCCAAATAGCGGATCGATCCGAGCGAGCTGATGCCGATGATCTTGCCGCCTTTGTCCATCAGTTTGGCCGCTTCCTGTGCGCCGAATAGCATCGCTTTAGCGTTGATGTTCATCGTCCAGTCCCAATGGGATTCTTCCAGTTCCATGACTGGTCGCAAGACGCCGGATGCCGCGTTCGACACGAACACATCCAAGCGGCCGAACTCTTCCTTGATCGTTTCGAACATGGCGCGCAACTTATCGACATCGCCGACATTGGCGCGGACGAGCAACGCTTTTCTTCCTTTCGCTTCAACTTCTTTTACGGTATCAAGTGCAGCCGTTTTGCTGCGCGCATAGTTGACGACGATATCATAGCCTTCTTCCGCAAGCGCAATTGCCATCGCTTTTCCTAGCCCACGGCTGCTGCCTGTTACTAACGCCACTTTTTGTTCTGTCATTTTGCTACATCTCCTCTTTGCTCTAAAGCTGTCTTCATTTTTTGTCCGGGCCCGGCAATCGGTAAATTCTCCAATTGTTCCGGTGTCACCCATTTCATGTTTTCAGGCGGCGTGAATTCTTCCGCTCTGGCCAAATAGCCATCCACGTTCCATGTTAAATGAGAAAAGACATGTTTGAAAGCGGTAATTTTCTCGACATCAGAAAGCGCGCCGTTTAAAGTCTCTGCATATAATTCACCGACTTCATTCGCTTCGAGCGGTGCGGTCAGCTCAAGCATCGGATACTGCCACATGCCTGCAAGCAGTCCTTTTCCTGGGCGCTGCTCCATTAAAAGCTTGTCCCCGCTCCAAATTGCCATCATGGCGAAATCGGCATTGCGATTTTTCTTCGCTTTCGTCTTAACCGGCAATTCAGTTTCCTTGCCGGCGTGAAATGCTTCGCAATGATCGCGAACCGGGCATAACAGGCATTTTGGCGATGTCGGCGTGCAGATGAGCGCACCGAGTTCCATCAATCCTTGGTTAAATGAAGATGGGTCTTCGTGGCTGATCAATTCTGTTACCGCCTGTTCAAACACTTTGCGCGTCTTCGGCTTGGCGATGTCTTCTTCGATCAAGAGGATGCGGCTGAGCACACGCATGACATTGCCATCGACGGCATGTTCCGGCACGCCATAAGCAATGCTCAATACTGCACCTGCCGTATAAGGACCAACGCCTTTCAATGAAGAAATCTCCTTGCGCGTCGATGGCACGATGCCCCCGTATTGTTCGGCGACTTCGCGCACACCTGCCTGAAGGTTGCGGGCACGCGAATAATAGCCGAGCCCTTCCCAAAGTTTCAATAAACTTTCTTCTTCAGCTTGCGCCAAAGATTCGACAGTGGGAAATTTCTCGACAAAGCGTTTATAATAAGGAATAACCGTATCGACTCTCGTCTGCTGCAGCATGACTTCGGAAATCCAGATTTGGTAAGGGTCGGCTGTACGTCTCCAAGGCAGGTCCCGCTGTTCTTTCCGGAACCAGCCGATCAAATCCTGCTGAAATTGTTGCTTGTCCATATTTATGTTTTCTGCCTCCGTTCGTGCTGATTATTCCGGCCCTGAAGCGGGTATGTATATTTAGGGAATATACTTATTTTATCAAATGGCGGGCACACAAGATATTATAAACGCTCGCAAAGAAGGGGGATGCGTCGATGGATACAGGAACTCATATCGTCATGGGTATTGCGCTCGGCGGGTTGGCAATGGCCGATCCCGTTGTCGCTGCCCATCCGGCCACTTGGACTGCCGTCATGACCGGCACCATTATCGGCTCACAAATCCCCGATATCGATACTGTTTTAAAACTGCGCGACAACGCGGTGTATATACGCCATCACCGGGGCATAACACATTCAGTGCCGGCCGTGCTGTCATGGCCTATTTTGCTTTCCGGCGCTATTTACCTTATTTTCCCGGAAGCCAATTTACTTCATTTATGGCTATGGACTTTCCTGGCTGTGTTCCTGCATGTATTTGTGGACATATTCAACTCATACGGCACACAGGCACTCCGGCCATTTTCCAATCATTGGGTGGCACTCGGCGTCATCAATACTTTTGACCCGATTATTTTCGGCGCACACGTCGTGGCCCTAATGATCTGGGCGTTCGGAGCCGATCCGGTTTGGACGATGAGCATTTTGTATGTCATCTTGTTCTTCTATTACATCTCGCGCTTTGCGTTGCAGTCAGCGA
>NZ_JAPEHT010000113.1 GCF_028823615.1 Planococcus sp. A6 | reverse complement strand
GAAATTGTCGTTTTCTAAGATGACATTTCCGCACCAATTGATGAAGTTGATTTTGCTGGAGCAGATTTATCGGGCTTTCCGGATTATGAAGGGTGAGCCGTACCATAAGTAAATGAGGTTTATGCTAGTAAATAATCTCTAGCTTATGCATGATTTGTCCAAATGCCAAAGAGAATCGAGTTGTTAAAACCAATTCCAATGCTTTCTTTACGCCGATAAATCAATTTACTTCAGTTATTGAAACTAGCTAAGGGAAACAGGTTTTGATCATTTGGATATGCTGAACAGTGGGCTAAATTCTGTTATTTTAGTCGGATACATCGATGGAAAGCTTACTTTACTTATGAGGATAACCTAATCAATGAAGCAATTGGACCGATTTACTTTTTTTCAAAAATTTATAATGATAAAGAATGGATTTTTATTTGGAAGTATCTCTTAAGGCGTTTTATCACTCGGGTTAAGAGAGCTTGAAGTATAGAAAGTGGGACCAAGATTAATGAAAAAAATTGGATTTGATTCGGAGAAATATTTGCAAGAACAATCAGCCTACATCCTGGAGCGGGTGCAGCAGTATGATAAACTTTACTTGGAATTTGGCGGGAAATTGATAGGCGACAAACATGCCAAGCGTGTGTTGCCTGGATTTGATGAAGATGCCAAAATCAAACTATTGCATACACTGAAAGAAAAGGCGGAAATCATCATCTGTGTCTACGCTGGAGACATCGAACGAAACAAAGTCCGTGAAGATTACGGCATCACTTATGACCAAGATGTCCTTCGCTTAATTGATGAATACCGGGCATACGGCATTTCTGTCAACAGTGTCTTGATCACCCGTTACCAGGGGCAGCCAACAGTCAAAGTATTTATGACAAAGCTTGAGAGAAGCGGAATTAGCGTCTGTATTCACCGCGAAATCGAAGGTTATCCGGCAAACGTGGAGGCGGTCCTTGGGGAAGAAGGATTTGCGACAAATCCTTATATCAAAACGACAAAGCCGATCGTGGTAGTAACGGCCCCTGGCCCGGGCAGCGGAAAGCTCGCCACTTGTCTTAACCAAATGTACCATGAGAATAAACTGGGGAATGAAGCCGGCTATGCCAAGTTTGAGACTTTTCCGGTTTGGAACTTGCCGTTAAAGCACCCAGTAAACATCGCTTATGAAGCGGCTACCGTCGATTTAAAAGACGTAAACATGATTGATAATTATCATTATGAAGCGTATGAGAAAGTAGCGGTCAATTACAATCGTGATATTGAGACATTTCCTGTCATCAAACGGATTATCGAAAGGATTACCGGCAAAGAGTCTGTTTACAGCTCACCGACTGATATGGGGGTTAATCGTCTGAAATCGGGCATCACGGATGATAGCGTTGTCCAGGAAGCTGCCAAGCAGGAAATCATTCGGCGCAGTTTCGTCGTAGAGAACGATTATAAAAAAGGGCTTGCCGATGAAGACAGTGTACGCCACATGCAAGTGATTCTAGAAGAGACCGGTTTAAAGAAAGAGGATCGGGCACCTGTATTGCCGGCGCGTAATTATGCGAAAGAAGTCCAAGCACAAATTGACAGCACGAATTTACAAGCTGTAATTGCGATAGAATTGCCGAATGGCGAGATGATCACCGGTCGAACGACCACTTTGATGGATGCTTCGGCAGCCGCGATTCTGAATGGGTTGAAGAAATTGACCAATATTTCCGATGAAATTGATTTGTTGTCGCCGATGATTTTACAAACGATTCAACGGTTGAAAACCGATGAATTGAATAGCCGCGTCCCGACATTAAGCGCCAATGAAGTGCTCATTGCACTGGCAATCAGTGCGGTCACCAATCCTACTTCAGAGCTGGCTTATAAGCAATTGCCACATTTAAAAGACACCCAAGCCCATTCTACGGTTATATTGAATAGAGAAAACGAACAGACCTTTAAGAAGCTTGGAATCGACATCACCAATGATCCGGTATATCCAACTGAGAACCTATATTACAATTAAATTTTAGAAAACATCTGCCTTTTTCTTCTTACATAGAAGCCTGAGGCGGATGTATTTTCCTTTATAGCGTTTACTGAAAAGGTTCATTCTTCTTTTAATGAGAAGAATGAACCTTTTTGTTTTATTGAATCAATCAGGCGCTACTTGTGAAAGACTGTAAAAAAAACTTTACTTCACCCGACAGGAAAATAAAGCTCTTTATAGTAAATGGTTAAATTAATCCTATCTTGTTTCCTAAGTCTATTTATTTTAAAGAATACCCACCATCTACAACGATTTCCGCACCGTTTATATAAGATGCTTTATCTGAAGCTAAGAACAGCACGACTTCTGCGATCTCACTTGGTTTCCCATAATTTCCTCTAGGATGCCCTTGAGATTGCTTTTCATAATTTTCTTTTCCGCCGTATGCTTTAATGGCCAGGTCGGTTTCTGTCGGGCCAGGGGATATGCAATTGACCCGGATTCCTTGGTTGGCAAAACGAAGGGCAGTGCTTTGGGTCATCGCGACAACCGCCGCTTTAGTCCCGCTATAAGCCGGCAGCATCGGATTGACTTTATCGTTTCCGAGGATCGCTGCATTATTAATCACGACTCCATGTTTTTTCTTGCCCATCACGGCTAACGCATATTTCATATAGAGGAAAATCGCCGTTTGATTGACGGCAATCAACTGATTCCAGTCATCCAGCTTTACTCGAGACAAGGGCCCCATTCCGATAGACAGAACGCCCGCATTGTTGAAGAGGATCTCGACAGTGTGTCCATCATTTTCAAGTGCGTTAAAAAAGCTTTCGATTTCTTCCGGGTTTTCGTTATGGACTTGGTGAAAATGGGCCTTTCCGTCGCATTCACTCTCTACTTGAGCACCTTTGTCGCTGTCTCTTCCCGTAAAATGAACGCTAGCCCCTTCCTTGCAAAAGAAATGAACCACTTCTTTGCCAATTCCATCCGTTCCACCGTTAACAACCACTACTTTGTTTTCGAACATCATCTGATCTCCTCCAAACGTCATAGTAAAGTCAAAAAGTCTGTATAATCAGTATATAGCACTCGTTTAGCCAAAGGAAATCTAGCTACTTTCCATTAAGCGGGCCGGGAATTTTCTTCTATGGAAGAATTGATCCCACTCCTTGATGAGTGTGTAACCCATGTCTAGTGAGGGGCTGGTAAGGATGCTTTCTGATGTCAAAGTCAAATTTCAACGAAAGAACCAAATATTATTTTCTCGAGACAGCGAATGTTTACAAGAACTGATTCAGCTAATTCAACGGCAGACTCATCGGACATTAGTGATGTGGGCTTTAGATTGTGCAAAAACACCTCTAATGGAATTTGAAGAAAAGTACCCGAAAGAGAAAAGACCAAGAATCTGTCTAGCCCTATGCGAAGATTGGGCGAGGGGAAAAATGAAAATGGGCGAAGCCAAACGCGCTATTTTAAATTCTCATGCCGTAGCAAAAGAAATTGGTGACCCGCAATATGGAGCTTTATGCCACGCCATCGGACATGCTGGAGCAACTGTTCATGTTGAAACGCATGCGTTAGGATTGCCCATGTATGAATTAACGGCTCTAGTTTTAAAACATGGTATCGATCATTTTGAAGCACCAGTTCATGACAAGATTAATTTTTATCAAAAACGCCTGTTGTACTGGCAAGACAACACGGATAAATTGAAACTCGAGTGGGCGGACTTCCTATTGGATGACACAAAACCGAATAAAGAGCGGTTGTTGAGTGAAAAACAAAGGCCTAAATGAAAATTTTCATCAGTTCTAAAATTCACATACAGTTCTTATAGGAGATGATGACAAGCCTATCCCATGAAGGCTTTGCTAAAATGATCATCTAATTGGCATCAGCAGTTTTGAATTTATTTAAGCTATTTCTTAACTCAATAAACGATAAGTTCAATCGGAATATCATGTAAATACAGTACGGTGAATCACACCAAAAAATGGGGGGAGGCGGAACATCCATGAATTTACTAGAGCAGATAGAGGAGCTGGACTTTGCGTTATTGCAGTCTTTTTCCACCAAGCACAACCGGCCTTGGGGAGCATTGTTCAGCAATCCGAAGCAGCCGGATTATTATGATGCCAACCACGCTTACGTGAACAGGCCGCCGGATGAGCCTGCCAACGTAATTAGCGAAGTCGTTTCGTTTTACCGGGCCTCAGGAATTACGCCCAGGTTTTATTTGGGAAATATAGAGTCTTTGACCTCCTTTATGGAGACATTGAAAGAAAGCGGGTTTCAGATCGAACAATTTTCACAGCCGATTCAGTTGTGGAACCAGCAACTGACGCCGGTTCCGTTCAATGAACACATTGCGATCGAAAGAGTGACCGAACGGAATTACGAAGAGGCTTTGGCGGTGGAATGCCAAATTGAAGAGTTCGGCGGGAAAGCGGTGCGCGAAAAAGCGTTTGAGACGGAATTCAACGATCCGCGCTATCGCCATTACGTTTTGAAATACGACGGCGTTCCGTGTTCTTCTGCCTGCTTGTTTGTTCACGGAAATCAGGGAAGAATTGAAAGTGTTGCGACCATTAGAGCGTATAGAGGAAAAGGGCTAATCGACGCGTTGCTCGAATACATACAGAAGGAAGCGCAAGCAATGCAGCTAGAAAAACTGTGGGTGCATCCGATCAACAAACGGGTCGAAAAAGTATATGTCCGCTCTGGATTCGAGACCGTTGCGAGCTTACAGACGGGCCATGCGTTCTTGGACGGTAAAAGCATTAAAGAGATACAAGCTCGCTCATAAGGCTCTCCTATGGTATAAAGCGAGCGAGTAACGATTATAAGAGAGCTTAAACGGATGGAGGGAATAAAAGGATGATCGATTTCCAAACGGTGAATGTGTTAGCTGTGTTGATCGGCGGTGTCCTGTACATGATTTACGGTGCAGTCTATTATTCGATATTAGTAGGGAAGGAAAATCAAGAGACAGGCGCGATGAAGTATGTGTTTTCGGTGATTACCGCTTTCTTGAGTTCCTTTGTGATCGCCACGCTCGTTCAAATGACAGATGCGAACAGTTTATTTGAAGGTGCTGTGTTGGGGGGAATGATTGGGCTTGTTATTGCCCTTGTTTATTTGAAAAACGCTTTGTTTGGGCTCATTAGCAAGAAAAATGTTGCCATTGCGATTGGCGATCATTTGGTAATCTTCTTGTTATTGGGGGCTTTCCATGGCCTTTTCACTTAATTGGGTGGCACAGTCAGACTAAAATAAGAAATTCTTACCGGCTGACTGATCAATGGCAGCATGTATAGTAACAAGCGCATGCCATGAGGAGGAACGCAAAAGATGGAGAAAGATGATAAAAGGCAAGCTGTCTTTGAGTCAGAAAGGTGCTACATCAGGCCTTTTATTGAAAGCGATTTGGATGCTTTTATTACATACCGCAATAATCCCGAATGGATGGAGTTTCAATATTTTAAAGGCTTGGCTCGAGAAGAATATGAAGAAATTTTATTAAGAGAGCCAGTAGTGGAAAATGGTGCTCAATTAGCGATTATCTGTAAAGCCGACGAGTCCCTAATGGGGGATGTGTTTATTAAAAAGGAAGCCGAAGCTTGTTGGATCGGCTATACTATCAACCCGATGTTTAAAAGACAAGGCTATGCTTATGAAACGATTAGAGCCATGATTCAGTGGATTCGACAGGCATATCCTGGGGTCAAAATTAAAGCCGGGACATCTCCTGAAAACTTGGCTTCCATTCAGTTGCTTAAAAAGCTGGAGTTTGCACCAACGGGCACAGAAGATGGCGAACTTATTTTTCAATATGCGTAATAAATCATTTTATGGTTTACCATCAAGAGAGCAATAAATTAAACATGTGGGGGAACTAAACGATGAAAAAATTGGTTGGAATTTTATTCTTTGTATTAATTATAGGGGCAGCGGCTGGCTATGCATTTTCACAAACAAGTTTATTTGGCGTCACTACCAATAGCAGTTCCGACGCCTCCTTGGTGAAGGATCAGATCGTAAAGATTGCGGAATTGGCATCACTTGAGTATGAGTATAGCAATGTCATAGTCAGTGAGACCGATAAGAACATTTCCTTGCCTGGGGTGTCCGATATTAAATTTGCAGAAGCGATCAGATTAATTGAATACGATGGGTATATAAAAGCGGGATCCAAAGCCTCGGAAATTGAAACTTCCTACAACGAGAGCACAAAGCAATTGGTCGTTAGAGTACCGAAAGCAGAGATACTTGAGAATGTGGCTGACACTGAAAATATGGAAATTAGAGATATCAAAGATGAGTTATTCTCGGACTATCCTTCTCAGAAAATTGTAGAGGATATAAACCGTGAAAAAGAAAAGCTTGAAAAAGAGAAAGTCGAACAAGGATTCTTGGAAGAAGCAGACAAAAACACAGAAGAGATTTTAACTGCACTTCTTGAAACTCCTGCATATAACGAAGTAATTATCGAATTTTATTAATACATATTGCCAACCATCCATCAAGGTCCCTGACTTTGATGGATGGTTGTATGGAGTGATTCTTGAGTAATCAATAGAGGCACTTGCTATCATTTCACTCCAAGCCCAGACTAGCGTAAAATCAAAATCAACAGATGAAAAAGGTGGTTTTGAGGGATGGCCAGATTGCCGATGATAATCGATACGGACCCCGGAATTGACGATGCGATGATGCTGACATTGGCGTTCGCGCATGAGGAATTCTTTGATGTGCGCTTGGTGACGACGTGTTCGGGGAATATTTCGCAGGACAAGACGAATTATAATGCACGGACGTTTCTCAGTTATATTGGGGCAGAGGTGGAAGTAGCACGTGGTTTGGAGCAGCCGATGTTCCGCGAGCTCGAGATGGCGGAAGAGATTCACGGGGAGAGCGGATTTGGGAACGTTGAATTTCCTCCGCCGATTTTGCCAGTGAGCGAACGGCCGGCCGTGACCGCGATGCTCGAGACTTTGCTTTCGAGCGAGGAGAAAATGACCATTGTTGCCACCGGCCCTTTGACGAATGTGGCGGCCTTATTGCTGGCGCATCCGGAAGTAAAACCGAAGATCGATCGGATTTCGTGGATGGGCGGAGCGGCAGTTGGCGGCAATATGTCGCCGTCCGCTGAATTCAATGCCTATGTCGACCCGCATGCGGTGGAAATCGTCTTCCGCTCGGGCGTTCCGATCGTCATGAGCGGTTTGGATGTGACGCATAAAGCATTTGTGACACTGGAAGAAGCTCAGGGCATTTTGGCTATCGGCACTGAATTTGCGGAGAAGGCGTATGGCCTCGTTACGCATTATTTGGATGTTATCAAGAGAACTCCTTTTCATGAGGAGAATTACGACCAGGTGCTGCATTTCCACGATGTCTGTGCGGTGATGTATTTATTGAAACCGGAGTTGTTCGAAGGACAGGACTGCTTTGTGGAAGCATCGCTCGAAGGCATCACGGCGGGCGCCACAGTGGTCGACTTCACGAACCGGACAGGGGAGAAGCCGAATGTCCATGTGGTGCATAGCGTAAATCGCGAAGCGTTCGTTGAGGAATTCGTGAAAGCCGTAAAAGTCATTTCGGATCGTGTGGAATCCGGTTGATTCGTTTTATGTTTTGGATTCGATAGCTTAAAAACTCATATGAAAGCAAGGTGAAGCGTGATGAAAATCATCGTATTCGGGGCGACAGGCGGCGTGGGCCGATCGGTCGTCGAGCAAGCATTGGAGCAAGGCTATGAAGTGACGGCGTTTGTGCGGACGCCGGACAAATTGAAAGTCACAGACGATAAACTAACGGTGATGCAGGGAGATGCGTTCCACGTGGAACAAGTAGCCGCAGCAATTGCCGGTCATGACGCGGTCGTATCCTGTTTGGGCTCGAATCAAGGCATGAAAAAGTCGGATGATCTGCAAACGATGGCGAAAAATATCGTGGCAGGCATGCAACAGCATGGCGTCAAGCGCATCGTCTACACGGCATCTGCAGGAATTAACGATGAACTTCCAGGCATTGGCGGAAAGTTGATGATGGGCGTGCTGAAGCAGGTGCTCATCGATCACCGCGCCGCTGCCGATGCCATTCAAGAAGCTGGTCTGACCTATACGATCGTCCGGCCGATGGGCTTGACCAATGATTCCTTTAGCGGGCAGTACCGGGAGTCTGAAGAAGGCGTTCCGGGTAAATCGAAAACCATTCCGCGCGCAGATGTGGCGCATTTTATCGTCAAAGCACTGGGAAATGCAGAGTATGAAAACAAGTCTGTGGGGATTGCGACTTGAATCCTCGCCAAGACGAGCAGCTGCAAATATTGCGGCTGTTTTTTTGGTTCATCCCCACGATTTTCTTTAGGGCTGATTTGGCTTATAGTAGAAACATCTGTTTACAAGAACTTTTCCGCAGTAAAGAATGAGGTGCATCATGGCATTTTTGTCGCGATTTAAATTAAGTACAATCATTATCTCGTTTGTGCTATTGGTGGTGTTGGTGTCTCTCGTGATCACCAATCTGTTAGTGGCTGATACATCGGGCGACCGGATCGAGCAGCAGCTGGAAGATAAAGCCGTCAGCATTTCCCGCACCGCCGCAGAGTCGCAAGTCATTCACCAGGGCTTGGAGAAGGAAGCGGCGGAAGCGAATATCCAGGATTATGCGCTGGCCGTGCAACAAGCCGCTGATGTGTCATTTGTCGTCGTCATGGATATGGATGGCATCCGCAAATCGCATCCGAATCCGGACAATATCGGCAAGGCGTTTGCCGGTGGCGATGAACTCCGTGTGCTAGCAGGCGAAGAATACACCTCGCGTGCGGAAGGGACGCTCGGGCAATCGGTCCGTGCGTTCACGCCAGTGTTTGATGAAGAGGATAATCAAATCGGTGCAGTCTCGGTCGGTATTTCCTTGGAGGAGGTAGAAGCGGCGGTCGGGCAAAACCGGCAGACCATCTGGATCGGTTCGCTGACAGGCTTATTGTTCGGCATCATCGGCGCATTGTACTTGGCGCGTTATATCAAAAAGAGCTTGTTCGGGCTGGAGCCTCCCGAAATTGCGCGCATCCATGAAGAACGCAACCAAATGCTTCATTCCGTTTACGAAGGCGTTATCGCGATCGATCAAAATTCGCGCATCATGCTCGCCAACCGGTCGGCGAGAGAGCTGTTCGAAAAAGCGGGCTTCACGGGCCGTGAGCCGATCGGCAAGGAGATCCATGACTTTCTGCCAGGCCTCAAGACGCACCGTGTATTGCTTGAAAAACATACCGTTTTGGATGAAGAGCAGGAGCTTAATGGCCTGTCGATCTTGTCGAACCAAGTGCCTTTATTGGTGAATGACCAAGTGATCGGCGCGATGGTGACATTCCGGGACAAGACGGAAATCGATTTGCTTGCCGAACAATTGACCGGCGTCGAGATGTATGCGGAGACTTTACGGGCGCAATCGCACGAATTCATGAATCAACTGCATGTCTTGCTCGGCTTGATTAAAATGGAGCAATACGAGCAAGTATCGCAGTTTATCGCAAAATTGGTCGACCACCAGGCCGTGGAAGTCGGCAATGTGACGCGCTCCATCAAGGATCCGGTGCTGGCAGGCTTTATTCTCGGGAAAATCAGTTTCGCGAGAGAAGCGCAAGTGAATCTTTCGATCAGTTGCGAGACCGATATCCCAAAACCGGACGATCCGGCAGTCACGCACGAGCTGATTACGATCATCGGCAATGTGGTCGACAACGCGATCGACAATGTCCAAACGACCGAACACAAGCAGGTGCACGCCGCCTTTTCCTATATCGATGAATTGCTGACGATCACGATCAGCGATACAGGAACCGGCATCGACGAAGAATTGCAGGAAACGATGTTCGAAAAAGGCGTCTCCAGTAAGGAAGGCTATCACCGTGGATTCGGATTGCATTTGGTGAAAAACAGCGTAGACAAACTCGAAGGCTCGATTGAAGTGGCCTCCGAGGAGAGCGAGGGCACGACATTCGAGTTGGTGCTGCCGTATGAAGCAAGGGGTGAAAATGATGATTAAGGTAATGATAGTAGAAGATGACCCGATGGTGGCCGCCTTGAACCGGCAATTCGTTGGGCGGATGGACGGTTTTGAGGTGATCGGCGCCGCCGGAAACGCCCAGCAGGCAATCGCGATACTGTCGGAGTCGGACATCGATTTGGTATTGCTCGACATCCACATGCCGGGTTTGACCGGCATCGAATTTTTGCAGATGCTCCGCGAACAACAGCAAGACCTCGACGTCATCTTGATCACGGCGGCCTCTGAAATCCAGCAAATCCAGCACGCCTTGAGGCTCGGGGCTTCCGATTATTTGATCAAGCCTTTCGAGTTCAGCCGTTTCCAGGAAGCGCTCCTGCAGTACCAAAATAATTTCCATAAATTGCACGCTAATAAACAAATCAGCCAGCAGGAAATCGACAGCCTGCTTGGCAGAAAACAGCCGGCCGTTTTGGCGTCAACGACTGTCCAAACGTTGCCGAAAGGGCTGACGAAAGCAACGCTGCAAACCATCCAGCAAGTGATTCTCGTGAACGAAGCCAAGGTGTTTTCGACAGATGAACTGGCGCAGTTGGCCCAAATTTCCAGGGTGTCGGTCCGGAAATACCTGAAATTTCTCAGCGCCATCGGCTATTTACAGGAAGATTTGACCTACGGGGTCGGCCGGCCCATCTATCAATACCGGGTAAATCCACAAGGGGCGCGCAGCCTTGATCCATATCTATGAAAGCGTCGAGTCCGCGCTTTATTTTCACTTATAATCATAAAGA
>NZ_JAPEHT010000112.1 GCF_028823615.1 Planococcus sp. A6 | reverse complement strand
GCGACTGCTAGTAGTCCATTGACCGCTCCCGCTATCAAGAAAAATTTCATTTGTTTCGTCCTCTTTCCATTTAAAATTCAAAAAGCGAATCGCCGTTCGCCCCTTCTTCCTGAAGCCTCGTGGCCGCGGGAACCGACTGCGGCCGGTTCACCGGTTCCGCCTGAAGCGGCATGGCGCGCGGTTTTTTGGGCGCTTGCATGCCGTCTTCGAGAAGCAGGTCGCATAAGGCGCGAATAGCGGCAAGGGATTCCCGGATTTTTTCGGGTTCGCTCCCTCGCGCGCGGGCTGTATGCTTATCGATTTCGTCTAAAATGCGTGTCGTTTCGATGCCCATGTGTCATGGCCCCTCTCGCTGTTAGTCCCATCCAGTTTACCACGTGCCTGCCGGATTCGTCAGTCCAGGCAGAAATCAATCGGTTCTTCGCCGCGCGATTGTAACAGCTTGTTCACTTTTGAGAACGGCTTGCTGCCGAAAAATCCGCGATGTGCACTGAGTGGGCTCGGATGCGGTGCTTCGATGATGTCGTGGCGTTCGGTATCGATCAGGCGTTTTTTCGTCTGTGCCGGTTTGCCCCATAAAATGAAAATAACCGGCTCTTTTCGTGCCGACAATTTCCGGATGACTTCGTCCGTGAACTGCTCCCAACCTTTTCTCTGGTGCGAATGCGCTTGCCCTTGCCTTACTGTCAGGACCGTGTTGAGCATGAGCACCCCTTGGTCAGACCATTTCGTCAAGGTCCCGTCCACCGGTTTCTCGCAGCCAATGTCGTCTTCTAGTTCCTTGAAGATATTGCGCAGGCTCGGCGGATGTGCGATGCCTGGCTGAACGGAAAAGCTCAAGCCGTGCGCTTGATTCGGCCCATGGTAGGGGTCTTGCCCGAGGATGACTGCTTTGACATCTTGATAAGCCGTATGTTCAAAGGCATTCCAGATATTCTCTTTTACCGGATAAATGGTTTCTTTGGCATATTCGTCTTTTAAGAACTCCCTCAACTCCTTGTAATAGCTTTTGCTGAATTCTTCCCCTAAGATTTCCTGCCAGTCATTGCTGAAAATTTGCTTGCCCATTGTATCTACTCCTTCGTCAAATAACTTTTCTTTTCAATACCCGTTCTCTTTTTCTCTAGTCTTCTCCATTTGCAAGCGCTTCAATTCGCCACCCCGCCGTGTTACGATGGAGAAAAGGGGCGGAATCATATGGCAGACTGGCGGCAAAGGATTTCTGAAATTTCCAAAACGAAAGGCGACAGCGCACCCGAAAGCGCTAAACGCGCCGGCATGGGCTGTCTGATCGGCTTGATTGTTCTAGCAGCCATTTTAACATTGGTGATGGCGATTGGCCTATTCACTAGCGGCCATTGGGTCATCGGGGGCATCACGCTGTTATTTTCTCTCGCTTCCATTGCGACCGTCCTGGCATTGGCTTGGCCGCACAGGCCCAAACCGTTGTAAATGGCGCAAAATTTCTATAAAATTAGCTCAATGACTAAAAAGCCTAAAGGAGATTGACTTATGACACTCAAAAAGACACTCACCATTGCAGGATCCGATACTTCCGGCGGCGCTGGCATCCAGGCCGACCTGAAGACGTTCCAGGAACACGGCACATACGGCATGAACGCTTTGACGGTCATCGTCACGATGGACCCGGACAACCATTGGAGCCATGGCATCCATCCGATCGCGCTCGATACGCTAGATGCCCAGTTGAAAACAGCATTCTCGACTGGAATCGACTCTTTGAAAACCGGCATGCTGCCGACTGTCGATATCATCGAAATGGCTGGCAAGGCCATCGAAGCATCCGGCATTACCGATGTTGTCATCGACCCGGTAATGGCATGTAAAGGCGAAGACGAAGTACTATTCCCTGAAAATGTCGATGCAATGGTTAAATACTTGCTGCCGCACGCAAAAGTCGTGACACCGAACCTTGTGGAAGCAGGCCAATTATCAGGACTCGGCACACTTCACACAGTTGAAGACCTGCAAAAAGCTGCGGAAAAAATCCATTCACACGGTGCAAAGTTCGTCGTGATCAAAGGCGGCAAGCAATTGAAGCACGAAAAAGCGGCCGACCTTCTCTATGACGGAGAAAAGCATTACCTGTTGACGGCTGAGAAAACCGATACGACTTATAATCACGGCGCCGGTTGCACATTTGCTGCGGCGATTACGGCCAATCTTGCTAACGGCCAATCGGTCAAAGACGCGGTCTACAACGCGAAAATCTTTGTTTCTACAGCGATTGCGCACGGCTGGAAGCTGAATGAATACGTTGGCCCTGTCATGCACGGAGCTGCGAATAAATTTCATAAAGTAGAAGTTGACGTAGTGGAGCTATAATTCCACACGTACAAAAGGAGGGCGCAAATGCGACCTCCTTTTGTTATGCCGTTTTACGCTGGGAATCATTTACTTGTTTTGTAAAGGACCACTTGATTAGACGGATTCATTTAGATAGTTTTTCATTTTTCAATCGCACCATTTTCTCACGCAGCTGCTCCCGGTTCCACTCGACTAGCGGATCTTCTTGCGTTTGTCGGCGGCTTTCTTGATTTTGGGGTTTTTCGACCGTAAATAGCCTTCCATCATGAGTGACACCGAAAAAATAGCGAGCCCTATGCACAATACAGGGACAAGCGGCAGCCAAGGGGCACTTTGCAAGTATCGAAAGCTCGAGCCGAACAGTCCCGCCCATTCGTAAGAAATTGACATCGGGGGATCGCCAAACATGGGATCATAGCTGACTTTGGTTCCTCCCAAAAACAAATCCAGCAGTCCAAGATGCGCCAGTATGATGAATGTCTCCATGACTTGTTGACCGTACAGGACAGCAATTTTTTCACGCATTTGTGGATATAGATGCTTTCGGATAATCCGAAGACGTCCCGCGCCAAGGGTTTTCGCTGCAAGGATGTACTCCTTATCCCTAAGCAAAGCAGCTTCATTGGCAATCAGAACTGAGACGATCGGAACGGTCAGCAGAGCCATTATGATCACTTGTACGGAAATCCGTTCCCAGAGCGTGCTCGAAAATCCATTTTCCGGCATCCACAACAACGGAGTTAACACATAAGCCGCGAACAAAGTCAGTGGAATATAATGCATCGAGTCGGCAAAACTGGACATTAATTTGCGCTGTTTATCGAAATAAATACCGAATATATATCCGATTGGCACCGCAATTGCCATCCGGACTGCCGCTATTGCTAGTGCAGCCAAGATGGTGTATTTCGCCCCGAGCATCAATTTCCCCAGCAGGTCATAGCCATATTGGTCAGTTCCCAGCGGATGCTGCCAGTTAGGAGAAATAGGGGCCGCTTCCACTGCCCGACCATCTTCCATCAAATAATGAGTTTGCGCCGGAACATCGCCCCACACCCATTCGTATACAAAACTGCCCACGAGGAAAAAACTCAAAATGAAAAAACCAAAGATAAAGTACGGTTGGCGCCACATTTATACCACCGCCTTGTTGTGCCGGCGTGATACGAAAAACCATTCCCCTAAGCTATACAAAATGAACATCGGCAGGAAAAAGCTGAAAATGGTCACCAGAAAACCGAGTGGGTGCATATTTCCACTGAGAAATAGCATGATCCCTGGAAGATTGAACATCAACTCGAGTACAAACAAGTTCGATAGCATGAACCACATCGTTCTCTTAGATTGAAAAAACACGCTAATGATTGCATTACGGAACATATGTATGAGCACGATGTAGACTTTTGAAAAGCCAAGTGCGCGGGCAAGTTCTACATACATCTGGCGCTCTTCCTCTTGAAAAGTCAGCATTGATAGGCGGTAAAGTTGAATAGTCGGCAAAACTGCCAGACACAATACAGGCAGCCAGTAAATTTGATCCTCCCCTGCCACAGCAATTTTCGAAATCAGTACCCCGGTTTCTTTAAAGAAGAAAATGACACTAAGCTGTGCCAGCATAATGATCAACAAATCCGGGACCGACTCCAGAAAATAAAGCATCATTTTTACCCGTTCCCGTATACTGTCAGACAGCAGCATAGTCACTATCGTTAAAGTCAATGACGCTATAAAGGCTACTAGCAAAGCCAAAAATAGAATTTCAAGTGAATACACGATGTAGGCGAAAATGTTTGGGAATAATGGCATCTCCTGCCCTGCACGGTAATTAAGAAACGCAATTTCTCCGATGGGCCAAAGCCCTTCCAATGTCTCGCGTATCGATTCCACGTATAATCGCCCTCGCCATTCTCCTTCTACCCAGCCCCTGACGAGAATCGGCAAACTGCCCGCCAAGACAATCCCGGCGATGGCGATAAAGAAATTAGTTAAAAATTTCAAACCTTTCACCCCTTTTGGAAAATTTTCTCTTTTTTAATTTTATCATCCATCCTTTCTGTTGCAAGCGTACTAATCGCATTCGGCAGCAGAGTTCCTTATACTATTAGAATACCGATTTAATTAGGAGGAACATCATGGAACTAGTAGAAGTCAAACAACTCCAAGCGGCGATCGATTCATTCGTCGGCAAGGATGTCTACCTTCATTTAGAAACGACAAATGGCAGCTACGCAAGCCATTTCAATGAAGGCTTTTTCAATGCCGGCGCATTTATCCGCAATGTCGTTATCAATTTCGAACTTGGCAAAGTTGTCGGCGACAGCCCACACCGTGTCGGGCTGAAATTGCCGCATGGCTGGGTTTACGCACAAGGCATCACTCATTTTGAAATCGATGAACAAGGCCGTTTGCTGCTCGCCGGCCACGACGGAACCGGAAAATTAGCGGTGGCGCTGCAACTCAGCGAAACACCGTTTAGCTATTAAGGAGGAATTCAAATGACCATCCCGAAAGAACAACATGTACTGGTCATCTTCCCCCACCCCGACGACGAAGCGTTCGGAGTGTCGGGAACGATTACGACCCATATCCAACAAGGAACGCCCGTTACATACGCCTGTTTAACGCTTGGCGAAATGGGCCGCAATCTTGGCAACCCGCCGTTCGCGACGCGTGAGTCTTTGCCTGCCATCCGCAAGCAAGAACTGCTGGCCTCTGCGGAAGCGATGGGCTTGACGGATCTTCGTATGATGGGCCTACGTGACAAAACACTGGAGTTCGAAGATGACGAAAAAATGGTGCGCATGATGGAAGAGCTGATTGAAGAAACCAACCCTTCGCTAATCATCACTTTCTACCCGGATTTTGCCGTGCATCCTGACCATGAAGCAACAGCGCGCGCCGTAGTTCGTGCTGTGCGCCGCATGGAGGACCGCCCGAAACTTCATTGCGTGGCATTCGCCAACAATACACTGGATGTGCTCGGTGAGCCTGACATCGTCTACAATATCAAGCCCGTACGTGAGCATAAGATGAATTCAATGAAAGCCCATATTTCGCAAACTGCTTGGATGCTCGAGGAAATGGAGCACAAGCTGCAAAATGGCGACACCGAAACCGAAAACTGGCTGACCTTGGAACGGTTCTACACTTACCGTTGGGACCAGGATTTCGAATAACTCCCTGAACTGAATCCCGCGCCGCATGTCTCTTAGAGATGCGGGGCGGGATTTTCTTGCTATTAAGAGGGAAAGAGGATCAGTTGCCAGGTTCTATGATAGCCGCCAATATTATCCATATTCAGCAATAAGATTTTCTTTCTTAAAAATACTATTATTTTCCGTTGTTTTCAGATAATATAAACATTACTAATGACAGCGGTTCCAAAGGGGAAAGTGTTGTATAATTAGTATAATTTACGTTTATTCATACAATAAAGAGAAAAGGGGAATACTATTTTGAAAAAGTTTTCAGCTTCTACTTGGTTATTATTCCTGATTCCGTCTTTCCTGGGGATTCTTTTGTTCCTGATTCCCATCCCGACTGATGAAGGATGGAAAGTCACGATTGCCGTGCTTGCGGGTCTTATGGCCAGTGCAATCGAATCGTTTGTCCCTTGGGTCGTTCTTGCTATTCTGGTGATTGCCGCAGTCGGCTCCTTGGCCTTTATCGGCAAAAAGGAAAACACCTCTGACACCGTTCCATTTTTCGAGAAATTATTCAACGTCAACTTATTTTGGACATTAACACGGGTTGTCGCCGCAGTTTTTGCTTTCATGGTATTATTCCAAGTCGGGCCTGAACCGGTTTGGAACGAAAATACTGGCGGCCTGTTGTTATCAGGAAGCGGATTGCTTTCTTTCCTATTCACGATTTTCCTGTTTGCCGGACTGTTCTTACCGCTTTTGATGAATTTCGGCTTGCTTGAATTCTTCGGGACGATGATGGTCAAGATCATGCGCCCGCTGTTCCGCCTTCCTGGCCGTTCTTCTATTGATGCGCTGGCCTCTTGGGTCGGCGACGGCACAATCGGTGTCCTGCTAACCAGCAAGCAATACGAGGATAATAAGTATACGCAGCGTGAAGCCGCGATTATCGGAACGACATTTTCTGTCGTCTCCATCACTTTTGCCATCGTCGTCATTGAAGAAATCGGCCTTGGCGAATATTTCCTTCCATATTACGGCACTGTTATTCTGGCAGGGGTTATATTGGCACTCATCATGCCGCGCATCTATCCGCTGGCACAGAAAAAGACGGAATTCATGGACGGCTCGCCGCAGGACTCCGTTTCTGAAGACGTGCCAAATGGACAAGGCCTGGCATCACATGGTATAGAAAAAGCACTCGAAAAGGCGGACCGCAACCGCTCTGTTGCCAATTTCTTCTCAGATGGCATGAAGAACGTGCTCGATATGTGGATTGGCGTAGCGCCTGTCGTCATGGCGTTCGGTACCATCGCTTTGATTCTTGCGGAGTACACTTCAACTTTCGTCATTCTCGGCGCACCGTTTGAACCGTATTTGAACCTTCTCGGCGTCCCTGAAGCTGCAGAAGCTGCGCAATTGATGGTCGTCGGTTTTGCCGATATGTTCCTTCCGGCTATTCTCGGGGCAGGCATCGAATCCGAAATGACACGTTTTGTCGTGGCGACCATGTCTGTTACGCAATTGATCTATATGTCTGAAGTCGGGGGCTTGTTGCTCGGCTCCAAAATCCCGGTCAATATTTTCGATTTGATCGTCGTTTTCCTTTTGCGTACAGTCATTGCTTTGCCGATCGTTGTCGGCGTGGCACACCTATTGTTCTAATCAAGTTATAGAAAAGGAAATTAAACCTTTTTATTATGCTTGCTGTAATTTTTGTTTTAATTTTTCCAGCATGTCTGCCGTCATGGCATCCAAGTCATACTCCGTTTTGAAGTTCCATTCGTCTTTTGCGGCACTGGCATCGATACTATCTGGCCAGCTGGCAGCGATCGCCTGGCGCGCTGGGTCGACATCATAGCTCAATTTAAAATCCGGGATATGCTTGCGGATCGATGCTGCAATCTCTTCCGGTTCAAAGCTCATCGCCGTAACGTTGAATGCGTTACGGTGAACGAGCTTGTCCGCATCAGCTTCCATCAAGTCGACAATCGCCTGAAGCGCATCCGGCATATACATCATGTCCATGCGGGTGCCTTGTGCGATATAAGAAGTATAACTGCCTTTTTCGATTGCCTGATAATAGATATCTACGGCATAGTCTGTCGTTCCGCCGCCTGGAGGCGCAACGTTCGAGATTAAGCCAGGAAAACGGAGGCCGCGGGTATCGACGCCGAATTTCGTGAAGTAATAATCACAAAGCAATTCCCCTGCCACCTTGTTGACGCCGTACATCGTCGTCGGGCGTTGAAGCGTGTCTTGTGGAGTGTCATTTTTTGGCGTTGAAGGGCCAAATGCGCCAATCGAGCTTGGCGTGAAAAATTGCATACCGAGTTCACGGGCTGCTTCAAGTGCATTGACCAATCCGCCCATATTCAAGTTCCAAGCGAGCAGCGGCTTTTCTTCTGCAGTCGCAGACAATAGCGCCGCCATATGGATCATCGTGTCGGCATTGAAGTCACGCGCTAACGTCAGCATGCGTTCTGCATCCGTCACGTCCAAAATTTCGAAAGGCCCGTCTTGAGTATCGGATGGACGGATGTCCGTTGCCAATACATTTTCCGCACCATATGTTTCGCGCAATTTGCCTACTAACTCCGAGCCGATTTGCCCTAAAGCTCCTGTCACCATGATTCGTTTCATTTTTCAAGCACTCCTTTTCTATAAAACATTTGTCCGCTCTAAAAAGACATTTAAATCTTTCTAAACGCTTTCATATCAAGCTTTTCGTTAGAGTCATTATAAATTGTTCTCTTTAAAAAAACAATGGCTTTTGCTTATTTTAGTCAGCCGATTAAACCTACTATACAGGTAAGCTTTATTGTGCTTAAATAGAACAACAACGCCATAAAGGCAATAATTTAACGAAATGGGGAACCATCGATGAAGAAACAATGGGCATTTTTGCCAATCGGTGCAGCTGCATTATTCCTAACAGCTTGCGGCTCTTCCGATAACGCAGACAATACAGAATCAGGCAGCAGCACAGAAGGCGAAACGGACTTGCTCGCTGAAATCCAGGAAGAAGGAACTTTGGTCATCGGCACTGAAGGGACATACCCGCCTTTCACTTTCCATGACGACAGCGGGGAATTGACAGGCTTTGACGTGGAAATCGCCCGTGAAGTCGCAGACCGCCTCGGTGTCGAAGCGGAATTCCTTGAAACGCAATGGGATGCCATGTTCGCAGGTCTTGATGCCGAGCGTTTTGACATGGTCGCCAACCAAGTCGGCATTAACGAAGAACGCGAGGAAAGCTATGATTTCTCAGATCCATACATCACTTCGACCGCCGTTCTCGTCGTAGCTGAAGGCAATGAAGAAATCCAAAGCTTCGATGATCTGGAAGGCAAGCTCTCGGCGCAGTCATTAACAAGCAATTATGCGGAAATGGCCACTTCTTACGGCGCAGAGCTTGAAGGCGTTGAAGGCTTTAACCAGGCAATCGAATTATTGGTATCAGGGCGTGTCGATGCGACAGTCAACGATAACTTGACGGTCCTTGATTTCCAGAACCAGCGTCCGGATGCGGGCATTAAAGTCGTCGATGAATCCGGCGATGCAGCACAAAGCGCGTTATTGTTCCGAAAAGGCAACGACACCTTCGTTGAAGCAGCAAATGAGGCACTTGCTGGAATGATCGAAGACGGCACATACGAAGAAATCTCCAATAAGTGGTTCGGCGAAAATGTACTTGAATAGTATTTTCTCAAACCCTGAACGGTTGGAACGGCTTGGCGACATCGCCCAGTCCTCCTTCTTGCCTTTGATCGAAGCGGCTGTGCAATTCACTTTGCCGCTTTCGGTCATTTCTTTTATCCTCGGGCTATTCCTGGCGGTCATCACGGCGCTTGCCCGCATTTCCACCGTCCGGGTTCTGCAATGGATTGCGCGCGTCTATGTCTCGATCATCCGTGGCACCCCGCTGCTCGTTCAATTGTTCATCCTGTTCTACGGTTTGCCGACAGTCGGCGTCACCATCGACCCATTTCCGGCAGCCGTCATCGGATTTTCCTTGAATGTCGGCGCCTACGCTTCGGAAGTCATCCGTGCGGCGATCTTGTCGATTCCAAAAGGCCAGTGGGAAGCAGCCGATACGATCGGCATGTCTTATTCCCAAACATTGCGCCGCGTGATCTTGCCTCAAGCCTCGCGCGTTTCGGTGCCGCCGCTTTCGAACACATTCATCAGCCTGGTCAAGGACACGTCTCTTGCCGCCTTGATCTTGGTGACGGAAATGTTCCGCGTCGCCCAGCAAATCGCGGCGACCAATTATGAATTCCTGCTTCTTTACGGGCAAGCGGCATTAATCTACTGGATCATTTGCTTCTTGTTGTCACTCGTACAAGGGCGCTTGGAAAACCGCTTTGACCGTTATGTTTCCCGCTAAATCCAGATCGATCCATAGATAGGAGTTTATTATGATTTCAATTAAAAACTTGCATAAGAGCTTCGGCGAGCTGGAAGTGCTGAAAGGCATCGACCTCGACGTCGAAAAAGGGCAAACGATCGTTGTCATCGGCCCTTCCGGTTCAGGAAAAACCACTTTCCTCCGTTGCCTCAATATTTTGGAGAAGCCAAGTGATGGAACGGTTGAAATCGGGGGGCTTGTCGCTGATTTCTCGAAACCGATGTCGAAAAAACAAATCATGGCCTTCCGCAAACAATCGGCGATGGTGTTTCAACATTACAATCTGTTTCCACACATGACGGCACTTGATAATATTTTGGAAGGGCCTGTCACCGTCCAGAAAAAAGACAAAGCACAGGCAAAAGAAAAGGCATTGGCGCTACTCGACAAAGTCGGGCTGTCGGATAAAGCCGATTCGTATCCACACCAGCTGTCAGGTGGCCAGCAACAACGCGTCGGCATCGCCCGTGCGCTGGCGCTCGAACCGAAAGTCATGTTGTTCGATGAGCCGACTTCTGCACTCGATCCAGAGCTTGTCGGAGAAGTGCTGCAGGTCATGAAAGACTTGACCCAAGAAGGCATGACGATGGTCGTCGTCACCCACGAAATGCGTTTTGCCAAAGGCGCGGCCGACGAAGTACTGTTCATGGACAGTGGCCGGATTGTTGAACGTGGGACACCGGATGAGGTGTTCAATCGCCCTCAGGAAGAACGCACGAAACGC
>NZ_JAPEHT010000111.1 GCF_028823615.1 Planococcus sp. A6 | reverse complement strand
CTTTTTTATCTCATGACGCTGCCGCCGGAAATCTTCACCGATTCACCAACGATATTCGGTGCGGCGTCCGTTAATAGGAACGCAATCGTTTGAGCGACTTCTTGAGGAGTCGACAGCCGGTTGGAAGGGATTCCTGACTGTGCTTCTTCCAGCGCTTGCTCAACAGAAATTCCTTTTCGTTCCGCTTTTCTTTGGATGCTGGCTCTTGCCATTTCCGTATCGACATATCCCGGGCATACCGCGTTGACGCGGATACCGTGTTCAATCGCTTCCAAGGCCATTGATTGTGTCCATCCGACCACCGCGAATTTGCTCGCTGCATACGCCGTGTTACCAGCCGTGCCACGAAGACCTGAAAGAGAAGCGAGATTGACAATATCGCCTCTGCCTTCTTCCATCATGCGCCGGTATACCAATTGTGTCAGCATAAATGTCGATGTGTAATTGATGTTCATCAGATGTTCCAAAAATTCCTGGTCCAGTTCTTCCACTTGCTTTCCGCCAGCTGCTCCGGCTGAATTGACCAAGCCGCCAATGAATCCAAGCCGAGCTTCAGCGGTTTCGACCAGCTGTTTTCGGGCATGAGGATCCGTCAAATCTGCCGCATTGACATGCAGCCGGTCGTCATCCATCAATGCCTTCAATTCTATTTCCAATTGCTTCAGTTTCTCCGCATCGCGCCCGGTGACCGTCAGTTTCGCCCCCATCTGCGCAACTGTTTTGGCCGTTTCCCAGCCGATGCCACCAGTCGCGCCGGTGACCAAAATATGCTTTTCTACTAATGCTTGTTTATTAAAAATACCCATGGATATACGCCTCCTTGTGTGCAGTCATTCCCTTGATCGCAGTGTATTTAAACATGCGTTGCGGCTGACAGCTTAGATGCGACGTAAAGGCACCATATGGTATATACTAATGGGAAGTGCACAAGTGCTGTCATTTTTTTCACTTCCAGCTATTCTATTCCAAGCTGAAGACGAATTTCATCACTATATGGAAAATGCGTTACACGGAGGGGAAAAAATGAATCAAAGAATGAGCGATTTCACCGAAACTTTGCGCCAGACTGATTATGCGCATATTTTATACCTGACTGAACAAACAGATGTTTATATAGAAAATGCTGTGTCTTATATCTTAGACGGCGTCCGAAATGACGACCGTGTCCTGTTCGTCGAAAACCCGCGGATTTATCCGCAGATTCAAAAAAAGCTCCAGCAGCTATTGACTGCCGAAGAACTGGATTTGATCCTTTACGTCAATAACTTCGATTTCTATTGGCGCAAAGGGAACTTTCATCCCGAGGCCATTTTGGAATATTTCGAGAGTGTCGTCGGATCTTTCACTGCGGATGGCCGGCAGTGCCGGACATGGGGCCATATCGAATGGGGCAGCCAGGAAGACATTGAGCAGAAAATTATCGATTATGAAACAGAAATCGACCGCTCCGTCCCGCAGCGAAAAGTCATTTCTGTCTGTGCATACGATGCGCTCCGTGTCTCGGACAACTTGCGTGAGCGGCTGATGCATTGCCACGGATATCTGATGAAAGACCACAGCATTTCCGCATTATCATTTTACGACGATCAAAAAGCCCGGAATTGAGGTTCCAGGCTTTTTCATTTGGTTTGAAATCCACTTTAGATTCATGCATACTTCCCCCCCACTCAGGGAATACTTAAACAACTGCCATGATCTGGCAATGCTCGTATAGAATGAAGTGGAGGATACAGCTATGAAAAAAGAAATCACAGTTGGTGCAGCCGAGTTAAAGTGGGATTTGGAAACAGGAGAAGTGCTCTTTGACGGGGGCGATGTCGTCTTTTTCTGGACTTCCGCCATGGAAACCTTTTTCGACACCATTCGGGAAATCACCGGCACAGAAGCGACCGACCTGGTGCTTGAGACCACAGGATTCAGGCAAGGAATCGTTGTTGGAGAAGGATTCCGGGATTTGAAGAATATCAACGCCAGCAATGTGGTCGAGTGGATCTCAAATACGTATGCACCAGCAGGCTGGGGCAAAGTGGACATCGTTGAGATGGATATTGAAAACTATACATTCACGATGCATATACAGGATGACTGGGAATTTAAAATGAACCAATTGAACCGCAAAGGGACAAAAGGGATTTTTGTCCCTTCCCATTACGCCGGTGTTTTGACCGGATTATTCGGCCAGAATTTCTGGTACCGCACTATTCGCTACCAAAATGATGAACAAGCTTACAGCATTGTGGAATACTATCCATCGGACGTTACCGTGCAGCAAAACATACGGGAACTTGCAAGGCGGCAAGAAGACCAACAGATCCGCCAGCTTGAAGAAATGGTTGATGAAAAAACTCAAATGCTCCAGAAGCTCGTACGCGAACTTTCTTCCCCTGTCATTCCAGTGCTCGAAGGCATCATTGTGGTGCCAATGATCGGAAGCTATGACGAAGACCGGACAGAAGACCTGATCAACAACACTTTAAATGAACTGCCAAGGCATAAAGCGGAGTTTCTGCTGCTCGACCTGACAGGGTTGAACCGAAATATTTCAGAGCACACCGTGCAATTGATCGATAAATTGGCGGCAGCAGCACGCTTGCTCGGCACGGAGACGATTCTGGTCCGCGTCTCGCCGGAACTCGCCATGATCATTACACGGACGATGCAGGACCTGTCAAAATTCGAAACTTTGCAGAGCCTGCAGCATGGCATCTATTATGCGCTTGGCCGGAGCGGGCGTTCCATCAGCAACAAAAACAAGTGAAACGAGACAACACTCTCGTTTCACTTGTTTTTGTTATGCCCACTAGTAGGCGGCTGCTTCAAAAACCGTCCGCCTGTATTCATATAAACCAAAGCCGCTCCGGTAAATCCAAGAAACAAGGCAACACCGATGTAAAACATCCAACTTTTCTCAAGCAACATGCCAGCAAGCCAAAACAGCATACTGAAGGCTAAAGCGAATAATAATTTCCCGATAAAACGGGCCATTGCCGGGCCGTCATATTTCGCTTTTTCTTCTTTGGGCATCGTGTTATAACCAGCGATTAAAAATGCGCCTTTGCCTTGCAGCATATAAAGCCCGAGGAGCACCATCATAAACGCCACCCCGCCGATGACCAATGCCCCCGATTTCATTTCATCCATCCAATCCCCGCCTTGCCACTTGGATTCCTTCTCAATATTTTTCATTCGGCAAAGACCGAGGAATTCCTTTTCAAGCATGAAAAAATCCCGCACCCGTCTTCCCTGTGCAGGATTTTCTGGAAACCGCTTCCACATTCTCCGTTAATGTGTCCAATTTTTGAATGAGAATACCATCCCGATGATGACAACAGCTATTCCGCCGAAAATGAGCATGGGCAACAGCCCAACAATGTCGGTCATCTCAAGGGCACCTCCTTTTCTTTGATCATACGCCGAAATTAAAAAAAACGCCACATAATTGTTCGATTTTTCAGTCATTATCGGTTGCGCTGTTTACTGAATAAAACTAAGATGACAATAAGGACCGCTATTAAGGCTATCAACATCATCAAGCTGATCGGGATCCCGAAATTCACCTTCCATTCACCTGCCTTCCTATATGGGATAAGAGAATTTGGCATGAATGAATCACCAGCTTCATCAACAATATCCAGCTAGTAAAAAAAGCCGCCGGCAAGACCGGCAGCCGTGTGTTTACAATTTATCGATAACGGCCCGATAAACCGGGGCCAATACTTTGCGCAAGGCTGTAACAGGCGGCACTGGGCTTCTTTGTTGCCATTGGATCCATTCGAGCGCCACCAGGCTCAACACTAGCCAAATGGTGCCTGCGATATAGCCTGCCAGGACATCGCTTGGAAAATGCGCTCCCAGATAAATCCGGCTGATGCCAATCAGCACGATTAATACACTGAGCCCGAAAACCGATGCCCACTGCAGCCACGGTTTCTGCTTGGTCCGGACGACCAAATAAATAAGAAATCCGTAAAAGATCAGTGAGCCCATCGAATGGCCGCTCGGAAAACTATAGCCGACTGCATCGATTGTTTCATTGATGCTCGGCCGCTCCCGGCTGAATAAGTGCTTCAATAAAACCGTTAACAGCGAGCCGCCGCCAACTGCCACTAAATAGAACAAGACACCCCATCTGTCGCGCATCTTGACACCCAATATCCACAAGACGCCAATCGACATCAATACAAGAAACCAAACAGACCCAAGCTCGGTGATGATAAACATGACCGTGTCCATCCAGTTGCTTCCAATCGCTTCCAGCAATCGAATAGTGACAGCATCAAATACGGCCAATTCCTGATCGAGCATTTCATCAGCCAGTTCTGCAAACAAGACAATGAATAAGGATGCCAGGCCCAGGCCGACAAGCAACACGATAAAAGCAAATCCCGATAATTTCGTTTCTCTATCCATCCAACCGCTCCTATACTTTTACTTACCATCAGTTTACCCGACTTTGCCGATAAGTATGCCGCATCCTTTCAGTTCCGTGGTTCAAAGGCCTCTATTTGGGGAATAGCTCAAATAGATAGCAATTCAAGCAAGAAAACGCCAAACCCTTGCGAATTGCCCTCACCTGGAAGGATGATCACCATGAAATTACCACTCCGGCTGCTTGTATTAGCTGCCCTTCTGCTCACTTTCACTTCCTGCTCGGAAGCTTTATCGGAAAACCGCGGCCCCGCGGCTCCTGATTTTGCATTACCTGACCTCGACGGCACTGTCCATCATCTCGCAGACTACGAAGGCGAAAAAGTCTATCTGTTCTTTTGGGCATCCTGGTGCTCAATTTGCCTTTCCGGATTGAACGAACTGGAAGAATTGGCCGAAAGCGATAAAGACTTCACGATCCTCACCGTCATCTCCCCCGGAACATACGCTGAACAAAATGCCAATGAGTTCAAAGCTTGGTTCTCCACCATCGACCATGATGGCGATTTCATCGTTTTGCTCGATGATGGAGGAGAAGTGTTCGGGCAGTTTGAAATGGAGGCCTACCCTAGCTCTGCCTGGATCAACTCCGCTGGGAGAATTACCGAACAACGCACCGGCCACGTGACCAATGATGAAATACTCGAATTGATGAATTCGATTCGCTAGAAAGGCGGAACCACAGATGAAACAATATTTTCTCCCCCTGCTCTTATTATTGCTGCTGGCGGGCTGTTCAAGCGAAGCAGTCACCGATTCTACTACCGCCTCTTCTTCTTCAGAATCCCGCTTTCCAGACAATCCCAACGAAGAGCTGGAGTTCGATACCGAAAACCTGGAAGACATTTGGTTTGCAGGAGGCTGCTTCTGGGGCGTTGAAGCCTATATGGCACGCATCTATGGCGTCTATGAAGTGACGTCCGGCTACGCAGGCGGCACGATTGAAGACCCGACTTACGAAGAAGTGCTGACAGGTGATACCGGCTATGCCGAAACCGTCCATTTGCGCTATGATCCGGAACGCGTTTCGCTCGAGGAACTGCTCGACCGTTACTTCCTGATCATCGACCCGACACTCGTCGACCAGCAAGGCAATGATCGCGGCAACCAATACCGGACCGCAATTTTCTATGACGATCCATCCGCTGTGGCGGCAATCGATGAGGCTATTGCTGACGAGCAGAAAAAATACGATAAGCCGATTGTTACCGAAGTCGAGCCAATGACAAACTATTACCTTGCGGAAAACTACCATCAAGACTATTTGGAGAAAAATCCGGACGGCTACTGCCATGTTGACTTCACTAGCCTAGAAGACCAGGAAGTTCCGCAATTGATCGATCCGGCTGATTATCCGAAACCAGGTGAAGAGGAAATCCGTGAGATGTTGACGGATGAACAATACCGCGTCACCCAGGAAGACGGAACGGAGACTGCATTCGATAATGAATACGATGGCTTTTATGAGCCTGGCATCTATGTCGATATTGTCACTGGTGAACCGCTCTTTTCTTCCAAAGACAAATACGATTCGGGCACCGGCTGGCCAAGCTTTACGAAACCGATCGATCCGGCAGTCGTGACCGAGCACGACGATCTTTCACTGTTCGGCATGCAGACCGAAATCAGGAGCCGTGCGGGCGACAGCCACTTAGGCCATGTCTTTGAAGACGGGCCGGAAGATGCCGGCGGTTTGCGCTATTGCATGAACAGCGCGGCCTTGAGATTCGTACCGCTTGAAGAGATGGAAACGCAAGGCTATGGGTACCTGACAGACAAAGTAACTGAATAAGCACAAAAAAAGCCGGATTCCCTTTTAGATGGGTATCCGGCTTTTTCAATAAGCAAAGTTGGTTTATCGGCTTTCGGCCCGCTTCACTAAACGGCGTTCCAAAATGCCTTCGACGATCATAAAATTTTCATGGCATTTCGGGCGGTATCGGCCTTTGGCAATGCCTTCGATCGTCAAGCTGCTGACACCGTATTTCAAGCCTAAGTGTTCAGCGGGAAATTCTTCAATATGATAGAAATACAAGATGCTGTAGACGGCCTCATCGCTGAGCTTGTTTAATTCGTGTGCTGTTGTCATAGCGTTCGACCTCCCCATCAGGATGCTGCCGGGTGCGCTCGGCTTTATATTGAAGATAACCTTGGATAAAGCGCTCATAGCTGGCTGCAAAAGCAGCGCTGATCTTTTTCATCTCGCTGTGATTTCCCATATTGAACACTCCCATCAAAAGTTTACCGCTCAGTAAGTCTCCACCAAATATTTTTCAATTCGGTTGAATCCCCTGTAGCAGTCTCTTCTCACATGGCCGGACAGCAAATCCTCCAAAGACTCAGCGCTGATATGAAAGCGCTGGGCCAACTCTTTAGTTTCATAGCCTTTCATTTTCCACAAGTACAGGATCAGGTAAATGTCTTCCTCGCTTAGTTTAATCAGGTCACTCCGATTACCCATTGAAACTACCGCCTTCCACTTGGTTTGGATTGTTTACGCTGGCTGTTCCAGGCAGCCAATCGCTGAACTCAGCCTTGTAACGAATACTTTCGGTGACTCATGAGAACGGATCCTTACCCAAAACCCGTCTTCATGGGGTTCAGCTGTCTGCAGATAGTCCGTCGGCAGGGGCATTGGGTGGATGACAAGCGCCTGGATAAAAACAGGCAGCTCTTCACAGCTCATCCAAACATCCACTTGATTGATAGCTGTACCGCCGTTATCGTAGCCGAGAAACCGGATCGTCCCTCCTGCAGTTCTAGTACCGATTCGAGTGCTGTCTTTCACTGGTGATTGTGGTTCTTGCCAAGCGTTCCCCAACGGCTTAACAAGTTCTCTCCTTTCTTCCATAACGTTCTCTCCCTTTTTGCGTACTAAAAAAAGCACCGGAACAGGCTCCTCTATCCAGAGGAGAATATTTCCGGCGCTGTGCACAGCTCTATAGTCTGCCACATTCAACCAAAGTTTAAGTTTACAGTTGCACAGAACCGGTAATACTTGTTCTCTGCCTTATCCTGGAGCAGCCATTCAATTCATTCGACACCATCCAACTATAAAGCGCTATCAGATATGCCAATCGATAGTTTGCATAAGATGATGTGATAGTATCAGCCTACATTATTTCACATTTCCTGTAAACCCTAAATTACTGAATATTTAAAATAATATTTTATCACCATATTTCTGTTTATTATTGATAAAAAATAAGCTCTTTTAGTGCAGGAGAATTATAATATCTACAATTTTCCAGTAAATAAAAAAAACTGTGCCGCCCACTAAAAAACACAGCAGGCAGCACAGCCATCAAATCAGATCAGATCAGTAAATTGAAAAGCAATGAATCGTTATTGATGTCCTTATACGGGAAGCCGTTTTGCGCCATGCGCTCCACGAGTGGCCCGTAATCTGCCGGGTCTTTCAATTCGATCCCCACTAAGACGGGGCCATGTTCCCGGTTATTTCGTTTTGTGTATTCGAAGTGGGTAATGTCATCCTGTTCGCCAAGCACATCGCCCATGAACTTCCGGAGTGCTCCCGCTCGTTGCGGGAAAGTCACGATGAAATAATGCTTCAAGCCTTCGTAGATTAGGGATTTTTCTTTGATTTCCTGCATGCGTTCGATATCGTTATTGCCGCCGCTGACGACGCAGACGACATTTTTCCCGCGGATTTCTTCCCGGTAAAAGTCGAGTGCAGCTACCGATAACGCGCCGGCCGGTTCTGCGACGATGGCATTTTCGTTATACAACTCAAGAATGGTCGTACAGACTTTGCCTTCCGGGACCGGAACGATGTCATCCAGCACTTTTTGGCAGATCGCCATCGATAGATCCCCGACTTGCTTGACCGCTGCCCCGTCGACAAAGGTATCAATCGTATCAAGCCGCGTCACTTGGCCTTCCTTGAGAGAAGCTTTCATGCTCGCCGCGCCTTCCGGTTCGACACCGATCAGCTTCGTTGCGGGAGAAACGCCTTTCAAATACGTTCCGACGCCAGACGCCAATCCTCCACCGCCGATAGCGCAGAACATGTAATCGACCGGTTCCTGCATATCATTGAGTACTTCAACTGCGACCGTCCCTTGCCCTGCGATCACAGCTTCCGTATTGAATGGATGGACGAAGGTTTTTCCTTCTTCCGAACAGACTTCCATCGCTGCCGCAAAGGCATCATCGAAGCTATCGCCGATCAAGACGACTTCTACATATTCACCGCCGAAGCGTTTCACTTGAGAGACTTTCTGGCTCGGTGTCGTAAGCGGCATGAAGATCTTCCCTTCGATGCCGAGTGCCTTGCAGGAATAAGCTACACCTTGTGCATGGTTGCCGGCGCTAGCACAGACGACGCCTTTGGACCGTTCGGACTCGGTCATGCTGCGGATGAAATTATAGGCGCCTCGCAATTTGAACGAACGGACCACTTGCTGGTCTTCCCGCTTCAAAAAGACATTGCAGCCATAGCGTGCCGAAAGAATCTCGTTGCGCTGTAAGGGCGTCCGGATGATGACATCCTTCAGCGCCTGATTGGCGACCATAATATCGGCCACGGTCACCTCTTTAGCAACGACTTCCCTTTCCAGCTCTGTGATGTTTTTTGCCATCTGATTCACCCTCTTCATTTTGATTATTGAATTACTCTAACACATCAGCGGACTTTGTTGTGTAAAAATTTAGACAATTCGATGATCTTTTCACAAGATTTTCGTTTTTTCTCGAATGTATGCGGTTTCAATTTTCAAATGGGGTAAACTAGATAGAAAAAGAAGCTTCACGCAGCATTTATTTTAAATAAAGGGGAGATGATTTTTTGGAAGATGTTCATCATAAAATCGCTATTATCACTGGCGGCAATAGCGGCATCGGATGGGAAGCCGCCAACATGCTCGCCGGCCGGGGCTTCTCGATTCTGTTGGCAGTCCGCGATTTGGTCAAAGGCGAAAACGCTAAACGGGAGATTCTCGATTACCATCCGGAAGCGACGGTTGCCGTTTTGAAACTCGACTTGGCCGATCTCGCCAGCGTCCGCCATTTTGCGGACAGCTACAAAAAGCATTTCCGTTCACTCGATTTACTGGTCAATAATGCGGGGATCATGATGCCGCCTTACGGAAAAACGAAAGACGGCTTTGAATTGCAGTTCGGCAGCAATTACCTCGGCCATTTTGCGTTGACCGCCCACCTTCTGCCGCTGCTTGCAAAGACCTCGGGCTCGCGTGTCATCACACTCGGAAGCCTCGCCCACAACCGCGGCTCAATCGATTTCGATAATCTTGACGGCTCGAAAGGCTATCGCCCGAAAAAATTCTACAACCAAAGCAAGCTCGCCAATATGCTGTTTGCGATGGAACTTGACCGGCGGCTGAAAAAGCACCATATCCAGACGATTAGCGTCGCCTGCCACCCCGGCGTTTCTGCCACTAATATCTTCAAGATCGGAAAATACGATGCGCCGGTGTTGCTTAGGGATTTCGCCAACCGCTTTCTCCAGCCGCCCGACATGGGAGCGCTCGCTACCGTCCACGCCGCTACCGAACCGGATCTCACAGGCGGTGAATACATCGGCCCTGCCGGCAAAGGGCGCAGAAAAGGCTATCCCGCGCTCGATACCCCCCACCCGACAGCCGTTGATGAAGCGCTTGCCCGAAAACTATGGGACGTATCCGAACAATTGACAGGCGTCCGCTTCGACTTTGAAATAGCCAAAAATCCAGGCGTTTCTATTGAAGATTAACATGCACGACAATTCTGAAATCTTTTTTTGATGAAAAACCCGATTATTGGTACACTTAGCAGGGAACAGGATTAATGGAGTCAAAATTTCTTAATCTAAGGAGCTGAGACGATGAACACAAAACAATTTGAAGTAATGAAGAACGGCAAAGGCTTTATCGCTGCACTCGACCAAAGTGGTGGCAGTACGCCAAAAGCGTTAAAACTTTACGGCGTTAATGAAGATGCTTACTCCAACGAAGATGAAATGTACGACCTGATCCACGAAATGAGAACGCGCGTCATGACGGCCCCGTCATTTTCATCGGATTATGTGCTCGGAGCCATCCTGTTTGAACAGACGATGGACCGCGAAGTATACGGCAAATATACAAGTAATTATCTATGGGACGCGAAAGGTGTCGTTCCCTTCCTTAAAATCGATAAAGGCCTGGCGGATGAACAGAACGGAGTTCAATTGATGAAGCCAAACCCGAATTTGAACGAACTGCTGAAACGTGCGGTCGAACGCAATGTCTTCGGCACGAAGATGCGCTCAGTCATCAAAGAACCGAATGCGGAAGGCATCAAGCAAGTCGTCGACCAGCAATTCGAAGTGGCGAAAGAAGTCATCGCTGCAGGACTCGTGCCGATCATCGAGCCGGAAGTCGATATCAACAGCGCAGACAAAGAACGCATCGAGGCCATGCTGAATGACGAAATCCTCAGCCATCTCGATAAGCTCAGCGACGACGAGTACGTCATGTTGAAATTGACGATTCCGACGCTGGCGAATTTCTATAAAGAATTGATCGACCACCCTCGTGTCGTGCGTGTTGTTGCATTGTCCGGCGGATATCCGCGCGAGCAGGCGAACCAGAAGCTTGCTGAAAACAAGGGCTTGATTGCCAGCTTCTCACGTGCCTTATCAGAAGGTTTGAGCGCTGACCAGTCGGATGAAGAGTTCAACACGACGCTCGAAAAGTCCATCAAAGAAATCTACGAAGCTTCCATTACATGATATAAAAAAAGCGCTCCCTTTGTGGTGCGCTTTTTTTCTTATGGATTGTATAAATAAAATCAAACCCAGGCCATATAGTAAATTCATCATGTTTGAGATTT
>NZ_JAPEHT010000110.1 GCF_028823615.1 Planococcus sp. A6 | reverse complement strand
TCTTTTTTATGCGGCATGGTCAGCGAGCAGCAAAATGAACAACTCAATCACCCAAGCATCCTGCGTCTTTTTTTCAAGTGGGTCGGTAATGAAAAAAGCCATATGCCCGTCCCATATCTTCGTTTCAGCTTCGTAACGCAGCGCTGCCGAAAGACCATCCCTTTCCAACCAGCCCACTAGCGCGTCTGCAGATGACCAAAATTGTTCCGGCGGCCCATTGTGAATTGCATGGGCAAAATCTCCTCCCGGCAAATACCCCGAAATGATGCGATGATCTTCAGCCATCAACTTTTTTGTCGGAATGCCGACTTCGATCAGCCGCTGGCCATTATCGTCCAAGCACCAGAAGCGGATAAACGGCAGCCCAACAGGCGATTCATTACGCGCACTCAACCATGACAATACTTCAGCTGCAAGTTCAGGCGCTTCTCCGATATGGCCTGAAATCCTTGCAGTAATGCCGACATATGGCTGTTCCCCACGCGCTTCAATGGTCGGTTCATTCATATAATGCATGCAAAAGCCCCTCCCGTTCCATCATTTGCTTTTCCATACCCGCCTCGAGACTTTTTCAGTCACTAGTGCTTTTACACTAGCTCGATCGCCACATCATAGATTAAGCGGGAAGCTTCCATTGTCTAGGAAAGATTTATTATATTTTATTTATTATTTACTGAATTTTCAATCATAAAAATAGTTTTTGTATTAGAACGTGATATAATAAGACTATTAAAACTGATTTAAAAAAGAAACATCGAGATATTATGAGCCTTGAATCATGCAAAGTTTTCCATATACATAAGCCGTCTGTCGGCTAAATCATATAAGGGGTGAGCAGAATGTTATCCAGATGGAGCAAGTTGCTAGCTATCACAGGATTATTGCTCTTTTCACTGCTGTCGTTCACAGGCCAGGCCGATGCCGCATCCTCTACTTATGTCACGAAAGGCAACACAACGAGCAAAGTGGTCGCCTTAACTTTTGATGACGGATCCGATGGAACGAACATCAACAAAATCCTCGACATCCTAAAAACCAATAATGTTAAAGCTACTTTCTTTGTGACAGGTTCCGGAATCAACCATCACCCGAGCTGGATCCGCAACATCGCCAATGCAGGACATCAGGTCGGCAACCATTCCTACTCGCATCCGGACTTCACAAAGATCAGCATTGCCGCTATGCAAAGTGAACTCGCCCGAACGGAAACCGCTTATAAAAACGTCACAGGCAAATCGACCAAACCTATTTTCCGAGCCCCATTCGGCGCGTCCAATGCGACCGTGTTGAAAGGTGTCGGTGATGCAGGCTACACGCACACCATCCAATGGAATATCGATACGATTGACTGGAGAGGCTTATCTTCCACCGAAATCACCAATAAAGTCGTCAACAATATCGTGCCAGGATCCATCGTTTTGATGCACACAGGTGCCGGAGCTTCTGGAACTCCCGGCGCGCTCCCAGGCATGATCAGCAAACTGAAAGCGAAAGGCTACAAATTCGTCACCGTTTCCGAGCTGTTGAAATTGCCTCCAACAGGCGGAGCGACTTACACAGTCAAAGCGGGCGACACGCTTTACAGCATCGCAAAAAAATATAATGTCACTGTCGCCGCTCTTGCGAAAGCAAATAATATCACCAATTACAATTTAATCCGCGTCGGACAGGTCTTGGTGATTCCAGGCACGACCGCTCCGACACCGCCGCCAGCAACTACCGTCAAGTACACGGTAAAATCCGGAGATACGCTCTATAGCATCGCCAGCAAATATAATACGACTGTTGCAGCTATTGCATCCGCGAATAAGATTACCAATGTCAATCTCATCAGCGTCGGGCAAGTCTTGATCATTCCGGTCAAACAAGCACCGCCGCCAGTGACGACTGTCAAGTATACAGTGAAAGCCGGGGATACACTTTACAGCATCGCCAGAAAATACAATACGACTGTCACTGCCATTGCCAAAGCGAATAACATCACCAATGTCAATTCCATTCGCGTCGGACAAGTACTGATCATCCCACGCTGACATTGAAGGCATAAGAAAAAGCCATCCCCGGATGGCTTTTTCTATTTCCTTATTAATTTAAGATTGATTCCACAGCGAATTAAGCCGGGCTTTTCCTGTATAAAAAGCGTTACGGCCGCCATTACCAGTAGAAACACGACAGCCAATACGGGCACGAAGAAAATCAAAATTGGCGCAATGGTGGCGGTGGCATCCTCTGCAACTGAGACAGCCGGGCCCACTAAAGCTGTATCGCTGACCCCTTTCACTGCGGTCAAGGTCGCATGTGAAGCCGTAGCCACACCCCCTCCTCCGATAATCGCAATCGCCCATTCCAGAAATGGGTTCATATCGCCGATAAACGATGCCGTCAGCAAAATTCCCGCAAGTGCCGCGACCGGCGTGGAAATCAATTTCATAAATGATCCAACCGCCGGAATATAATTGACCAGAACCTCAAATATCGTGGCTGCACCGAACGCAATGAGTGCCGGCGTGCTGCCAACCCAACTAAACCCTTCAGACAAGGTAACCCAATCCACCCGTTCGAAAATCCCTGTTATCAATAATGGGGTGAAAATACGGAATCCGACCGTGGCACTCAACGCCAGGCCGATCAGAACCGCCATGACCATCTCCATTCAACCACCTCCAGAAATCTTCTTCTTAACGATTCCATACCCTTCTGGAAAATAAACTAACTACATAAACCGGAACACTCGAGTCTTCTCCATTCAAAAAGGATGAAAAGGATATCCCTTTTCACCCTCGCGTCGAAACAGCTCGATTACTGTTCATGCATCATCATTTGATAATGGATAAAGTCAAAGAAATGCAGATCGCCCGGTAATTCCTCTCCTGCGAGCGACTCCGCACGCTGAACTACCTGTTTCGCAAATTCCGCTTGCTCGATTCGTTCGAAATACTGCCATAAGTAATAGTAGACTGCTAGGGACTCGTAATCGACAGTCGGTTTTCCGGTTTCCCGGTCGTACCTCCCGGCCAATTGGCCTTGATTAACCCACTCTTCGATCAGCCAGCTTTCAAATTCAGGGGATTCGATGTCCTGGTCGAAGCGGTTGACCGCAATCAATAATTGGTCGATCATATGAACTTCGCCGCTTTTCACATATTTTTTTTCATCAAAATCATAGTACTCAGGAAAAAAAACTTCGCTCTCTCCCGTATCCAGCATAGCGAACGATTCCGGAAGCACGGTTATTTCGTCGATGAGGTAGCTGAGCGTAAGCCGATTTCCTGCAAGCTGATAGGACCAATCATAATAATCAACCGCTGTTCCTTGTTGGTGTTGGCGGTCTTCAATCGCAGATACAATCTGCTGTGAAAGTTTCAAATAAGCTGGTTCTGCAAATTGTTCTGCTGCACCTTCTAAAGCCGCCGCGATGCGCACATCATCGATCAATGCATTTACATTCGCTTCCTCGTATAGGCGCCAAGGGATAAACACCTGGCCACCTGTTTCGATCAAGAAACGGTCTTTTAAAATTGCCGCCTGCTCCGCGAAATTTTCTTCGTCTTCAACTTGAAGCAAATACTCCAAATACAAGCCGAGGCTTTCCGATAAATATTCAGAATCCCGGTTGTCCGGATAGGCATGGATGACCCCTTCATCATTCACATAATGAGTATCGACCGTTTCCTGAACCGTCGTCCCTTGCCCGTTGACCATTCCGCACCCTCCTGTCGCCAAGCTACCCAAAAACGCCAACACGAATAATTTATTTCTTTTTAATCGCTTCAATTGAGTAAACTCCCCATTTCACCGACTGTAGTAATCGCTGTTTTTTTAACTTCGTATGTTGCCGATTCACTCTTCGCACTCATTTTTTGCTCGATTCGTTTCAATAAAGGCTGAATCGAATCCTCTTCCGTTTCCTTGACCAATACATAAACCGCGCCTTTTCGGCTCGTTACGAGATCCCGTTCCCGAACGATCGATTGCAATGCCGCACGCTCCAATTCCGATGTCTGGACAGGGCAGTTGGCAAAAGGCGTCACTTCCATCAACCATGTGCGCTCTTTTCGCTTACTTGTTTTCAACATCCATAAAGCCTGTTCGACAAATTCCTGTAACTCCAGCGCACGGAGTTCACCCTCTTTATCCAATAAGATTTGCCGTTGTTCTTTCAGGCGCTTTGTTTCTTCCCCCACCAATTTCACTTGGTCAGAAACAACCCAAAGCGAAAATTGAAAAACCGACAACAGGAAATAAGTTCCTATTGAAGTGAGTGAAGCTTCAGGCTGCTGAAATGCCGTCCCAATCGCCGCAAGCAAGACCAAAAATAGAAAGGCAGGCAGCCATTTCCTCGGCAATAACAAGATAAAAGGGACAGAAAGGAAAGCAGCTGCTACAGCGTATTCATAGAAGGACCAACGAAAATAAAGCAATATGATTCCAGAAAGCAAAGCTAAGCATATGAAAAAAGGTAAAAATTTCAATTTATTCATTTTATTATCTTCCTCGTAAAATAATTGGTAAAAAAGTCAAAAAGATATTGAATTTCATTACCAAAATTATCTTACACTAGCTTGCACAAAAAAACTATGGGACAGAGAAATTCTCTGTCCCACTTTCTTTTTCTAAGCTCACTCATTGCTTCTCCCAGAACTCGCTGTCCGTTTTGCGTCTGCGGAATTTCTGTGCCACGGCTGCTACGGCAATGATGACGAAGATGACCAGCGGAATAGAAACCCACCAGAGATCTCTTGTCGTTTGCGCAACAAGAACGCTCATCGGGCGCGAAACTTCGATATCGCCACCTGCTGTTTCGACTACCATACCGTCTACTTCTGTTTTATGGTCCATCTCTTTCAAGTCGACCCATTCGTATTGATCGTATTTCTCAAGTTTAGTCATCACTTCATCAAACTTTTCGATTCCTAAGTAAGGATGATAGAAAAACGCCAAGTAACTATCACCGAATTGCGCAGCATAATCGGCTTTCTCTATCATTTCGTCGACTGCTTTGCCATTATCCGGATCGATATAACCCATTGTTTCGGGAATGATTTTCATTCCATGAAGTCCTGCCGGAGTAGATTCATACAATGGCACGAAAGTTCCGTCATATGTCCGGTCTGAAATTTGGATCTGCCCAACATAAGTCGTGAAATACTTGGACAATTCTTTATAGCCCGTTTGCGACATGGAATAATGGGGCGCTTCGAACGCAATCGGATATAACCCTTCTGCTGTCATTTCATAGACCCCATTGACGATGGAATCGTAGATATACGTTTGTTCGTATGGCAAGCCGACATTTTGGACGAAATCTTGATATTCTTCATCAGAAGCAAAATCTTCGCGCAGCTTCACTTCATCTGTGTTCGACTGATAAATGGGGCGGTCATGGTCCACATCCCAATATTCGAATCCCTCACCGGTTTCATCTTCACGGTATTGATGATAATACCCATGTTGGATTAGGCTTGCGCCGTTTTTCTGCATCTCCTGCAAAACCTCCACCAACTCGATAGCCTGGGATAAATGGATGCTTTGCCCGGTTTCAGGATTCGTATAGACAGGCACTACCGTCACCGCGTATGGAATGTTCCGTTCTGCCAAATAATCCCCCACTTGCTTGACCAGTACCGGATCGCTCCTTGGGTGGATGTCTTCCAGGCGGATCAGTTTTTTAGGCGGGGATTTCTCCTCATCAAAAAAGTCGAAAAGCGATTCACCTACAATGTCGCTAATCCGGCCAGTAATCGAGTTGGCCGCGACATAATATAAATTATCGTTTTTAAAGATCAGCGGATATGCCCCGTCTGCTGCCTGCCCTTCGAAAAGAACTTCCATCTGTTCGATACCATTGATGAGCATCATGTCCTTTTCTTCCTTCAAATCGAACATTTTACCATCTCCGCTGACGGAATCAATGTTCCGATAATCTCGGATGCTAAGATCGGGAGCTTCTTTAAAGTATTCAAAATAATTCCCGATAAACATTTTTTTCACGTCGTCATATTGGTCGACAACGAACAGTTCTTCTTCAGTCAATTGCCGTTTCCCAAGCCCAAAGTATATGACGTGTGTGTAATCGCCTTTTACGTATTCTGCTGCAGCTTCCTCAATGGATTGTATGGTGATATCCGAACTGAAATGCCCTGCCAGCATATCCAGAATCGGCACTTCTTCCCTTTGTGTTTGCTCTTCCGCATGATACAAAATCAGCACTTTCGCTTGTTTGCTGGACGAATCATCAGCTGCAGCGATTGGCCACGTGCTGGCGGTCAGGAAGGCGAGCAGCAATATGAAAGACATGATTTTTTTCATCAACAGCGCCCCCTTTCCTACTTCGACTCATCTTCCGTCATGAGATGATAATGGATGAAGTCGAAGAAATGCGTCTCACCTTCACCATTTTCTTCAATCATTTCGGTCGCGCGGACTTTCACTTCTTCAGCAGCTTCTTCTTCACCGATAATTAGAAAATATTCATTCATGAAAAAGTACATTGCGAGTGATTCATAAGTGACTGCTGGCTGAAGGGTCTCGCGGTCGTACCTTCCGTATAACCGCCCTTCTTCCTCCCATTCGGTTTTAAGCCACTCTTCAAAACGTTCTGACGATAACCCGATCCGTTCACGGTTGATCGCTATGAGCAATTGGTCAATCGGATGGATTACATCACCCTTCACATAAACTTCTTCCACTACATCGAAATACTCTGGAAAAAATACTTCATTGGTGTCGACATTTTCCAGTACACGATCGGCATTCATGTCTTTCGGAACGTCATCTATTAAATAGCTCAAGGTTACTCTTTGCGCCGGAAATTCCACTTCCCAATCATAATAATCGACCGTATAGCCATTATTCGTTTGGATACGGGAAATGGTTTCGATAATCCGGTCTGCGGTTTCCGAGTACTTTGGTTGACCGAATAATTGGTCCGCCTCCCTTAGCGCAGCTGCAATCCGGATATCGTCAATTAAAGCATTAACTGTTGCATCCTCGAAAATTAGCCAATTGATTAAAAAGTTATCTCCCTCTTCCACCACAAATGCGTCCATGAGATTTTCGTACTGCTCTGCAAACTTCTCTTCATCTTCCATCATGACCAAATATTCCATATACAAGCCGATGCTCTCGGACAAATATTGCGAATCGGGAGCCGAAGGATAAGCATGGATAAAATTATTTTCGTCGAAATAGGCTTCCGCAAAATCTTCCGGAACCGCTTTTTGCTCCACCGGCTGTTCTTGATCCTCTGGCGCCTGTTGCTCATCTGGTTGAGGCGATGGTTCGCTTGTTTCCTCGCTGCAGGCAGCGAGCATTGCCACACCCATCACCGGCAAGAGCCATTTCATCATGAATCCACTCTCCCTTTGAAGCGCTGGGTTTTGTCCCAGGCAATCGTTTTTTTGCGCAATTTGCTCCATGTATAAGTAGCAACGCTGCGGATCAGCAGCAAGATGAACAATTGGGCATACGTGAAGTACATGATCAGCACGTACAGCACATTGGTCAACGAAACATTCCGGTCGACGACAAGCGCACTCAAAAGCTGAGCGGTATAGACGATATAGGTCATAAACCAAAGCATCATGAGTGGCGCACCGACGTTCGGAATGTCAACTCCGGAAATGCTCAGGATGAAAAAGATGTCCGAAATCAGCAGCATCAGCACAAAAATCAGGTACGTGAAGAGATGCTGTAAACTGAGCACGAAGGTTCTGCCTTTCCAGTGCGACCAATCTTTCATTGACTTCTCCAATAAATACAAATTGCCGGTAAGCCAGCGTGTCCGTTGCTTGATGAAAGCTTTAAGCGTTTCCGGTTCCTGCTCCCATGTGCGCGAAGTCGGAATGACCGGCAGCACATAACCAGCAGCTGTCAGACGGACTGTCAGTTCGGCATCCTCTGCCAAGGCATAAACATCATAGCCTCCCAGCTTCTCGATGACCGAACGGCGCAAAAGCATGTTCGTCCCCGCTAGTGAACCAAGTCTGAAAAGTGCCCAGCGCCCGCATTGCATGAGCAATTGGAACACTTGGAATTCAAGCGAAATCATCCGGGTCAAGACATTTGTATCGACATTTTTCGTCTTGACATATCCGACAGCCCCTGCAGCGTTCGGCACCGTCTCAGCTGCCTGGACCAATTTCTCCAAAGCATCCGGCTCAGGTTCATTGTCCGCATCGTAGACGACAAAATAATCCGAATCCGTTACGCTCAAGCCGTAGTTCAAGACCCGCGATTTCCCCTTTGGATTGCCGGGCGGTACAGGAATGTAATGGATGCGCGAAAAGACTTCAGCGAATTCCTGGACGATGGCAGCCGTCCCATCCTTGGAACTGTCATCCAAAATGTAAATATCGAGTTTGCCTTCGTATTTCAGCCGCGCCATTGCGCGCAATGTATTTTCAATTACGATTTCCTCGTTGTGTGCAGGGATCAACACGGCCACGCTCGGATAATGTTTGATTTTCGGCGGATTGCGAAACCGCAACCGGTACCAAACGCCGCCGATTGTCACCGCGGAATAGAACAGCAGCAAGATCCAAAACAGGACAACTGTGGCTGTGATGAGTATATTCATATCGCTCTACCCAAAGCACGCGACAATTCATTCAGGTTGGACACCTGCTCCTTTCTGACTTCATACGGTGAATCCAGCAAATTCAATTCCTGCTTCACTTTGTCACGATAGCGCTCCATCATGAGGCGTACCCCTTCTTCGTCTATATCCTTCAGCAGCAGGTAAATTGACTGTCCGGTCGAGGTCGCCAAGTCGAATTTCTGGCGAATCGTGGCCAGCGTTGCCCGTTCAAGCGACTCTTTAATGTTTTGTTGGGTACGCTTGTTTTTCGTATTGATCGTGATTTCCACGAACCACGCCTCTTCTTGCCGGCGTTCTGTCGTCTTGAGCACCCATTGCGCCTGCTCTGTGAACTCATTGACCGTCAGGATGTCAGTTTCACCATGATATTTTTGAAGAAGCTGCACTTGTCGGCGCAATTCGCTCGCCTCGTAGCCGATTTGCTTGATCTGATTCAGCAATAGCCAAAAAGACAAGATGAAACCGGTGAATAACAAGTGGCTATAGACATACATGATTTCCAAATCTGGCCGCTGCGTGAAGAAAAAGGCAAATACTGTCAAGAAAACCCCGTAGCTCAAAATGATGCTGATGCCGTACAGGAATACATAACGTTCATGAATCAATGTCATGAACAAGATGGATAGCCCCGCCACAAGCAGCATTTCGGTGGAAAACGGCAGAACCAGCGAGAATAACGCCCAACCGAATCCAAGCACCATCAAAATCAAAATTCCGAGCTTCAAATTATTCTTCATTCCGCCCACCCCATCGCATAGGTTAAAGTACCTGTTATTTATTCCAATATTATAAATATTGAAATATCATAAACCTATACTACTACATAGAATGAATTTAAACTAGTATAAAAAGTATTGTCAGTAATAATATCCTGTGATTTTTTAATTATTATAGGTATTATTATCTATATAATTCTAATTTTCAGATATCATTTTCAGTATGAAGAAAGGCATAATGCGCTTAATTCAAAGCCTATGAAAGCGGATGCAAATATTGGCATTAACTTTTTAAAATCATTTCCGATTTTTATTCAATCTCCATATAAACGCATTAAAAAAAACTGCCGGATCGGCAGTTTTTTTCTGTTATAAATACGTATACATGACCGGATTTTCCATATTTTTCTTCAAACGTTTAAAGCCATTCTTCTTATAATATGTCCTGATTTTCTTGTTATATGCTTCATCCTGCTTGGAAGTATTCGTATAATAACCTGGAATGACGACCAGCAGTTCTACATCCAAGAACTTCAATTCCTCTAGCATTTTTTGCCCGAACGATTCCCCGATGCCTTTGTTTCGCTCTTCCTCAGCTACCTGCAAATCATCAAACACTGCCACCAGGCCAAAGACATCATCGATATCCGGAATATGCTTCAAGTCACGGTAAACATCCCCTAAGCCTTCGGAGATATGCTCTGCATACATGGCCAGTGACTCGAGCGAACTGCGCTGGGGATTGAACAGGTAGAAATGGGCATCCCCGACTTGCGGATGCTCTTCCTGCCCCTTCAACGTACAATCTGCTTTGCATGCAAAGATTTCAGTCCCCGGCCGCATCTCAATCCGGTAGTCGACGTGGATATCATCTTCTGTAATCATCGAATCTCCTCCTTCACAGTGTCCATTCGGTTGAACATATATCAAGTATGTCATTTGTTATCAGAAAATTCAATCACTACTGAAAACTATTCTCTCGCCTTTTCTTCAGCCAGTTTCTTTTCGAATAGGTCGAGCAACTGCGCTTTCAGTTCAGGGCGCTGCAATGCGAATTCGATGGTCGTTTCGATAAATCCGTACTTTTCCCCCACATCGTAACGTTTACCTTCAAAAGCGAATGCCTGGACCGGACGGGTCGCATTCAACTTTCCGATGGCATCGGTCAATTGGATTTCCCCGCCAGCCCCCGGTTCCTGCTCTTCCAGCAAACGGAAGATTTCCGGGGTCAGGACATACCTGCCCATAATGGCGAAATTAGATGGGGCATCTCCAGGCTTAGGTTTTTCGACGAAATGCCCGACCTTCATGAGCGGTCCTTCGGTTTCGGACGGGGCAATGATTCCGTAACGATGGGTTTCATCCTCACTGACTTCCTTGACTCCAATGACCGGGTTGTCTGTTTTCTCGAACTGCTCGATTAACTGGAGGAGCGCCGGGGGATCATTTTGGACGATATCATCCCCGAGCAGCACCGCAAACGGCTCATCGCCAATAAAATGCCGCGCCGACCAGATGGCATGCCCGAGGCCGAGCGGCTGTTTTTGGCGGATATAATGAATTTCCACTTCTGAAGTGGCAAGAACCGAATCAAGCATATCGAGCTTTCCTTGTTCTTTCAGAATATGTTCAAGTTCAAAAGCATGGTCGAAATGATCTTCAATGGCACGCTTGCCTTTTCCTGTGACGATGATGATACTCGTGATGCCAGAGGCAATTGCTTCTTCGACGATATACTGGATTGTCGGCTTGTCGACAATTGGCAGCATTTCTTTCGGCATCGCTTTGGTCGCCGGCAAGAAACGGGTACCCAGACCCGCCGCCGGGATGATCGCTTTTGTGATCTTCATGGACCTTCTCACCTTTCCTAATTAATGCAGTCATTTACTTGAGAGTATAGCATTGTTTCCAGAAAGCAAA
>NZ_JAPEHT010000010.1 GCF_028823615.1 Planococcus sp. A6 | reverse complement strand
CGCGCAATTCTTCCGCATCGCGGATGACGGTCTTTCCTTGCGCCTGGGTCGCCACAAGTGCAATCAACGGGATTTCGTCGATCAATCGTGGAATGACATCGCCGCCGATGTCCGTGCCCGTCAAGAGAGTGCTGCGGACCGTCAAATCTGCAGCTTCTTCCCCTTCGGATTTATGGCCGCTTGCTTGGATGTCCGCGCCCATGGCTTTGAACACATCAAGCAAGCCTGTACGCGTTGGGTTGACGCCAACGTTTTTCAATTGGATTTCGCTGCCTTCAGCAATGAGCGCCGCACCGATAATAAAAGCAGCGGAGGAGATATCGCCTGGCACTTGGACATGCGCAGCATGCAGCTCCTGTCCGCCAGTCAATGAAATGATGTCGCCGTTGCGGGAGATGTCCGCTCCGAAATGCTTCAGCATAATTTCCGTATGGTCGCGCGACGGAACCGGTTCGTGGATGGTCGTGGTCCCTTGCGCCGACAGACCTGCAAGCAGCACTGCCGATTTCACCTGTGCGCTTGCAACAGGCATCGTATAGTCGATTGCCTGAAGAGCTGTCCCTTGAACGGCGAGCGGCGTGAAATGCCCATTGGCGCGCCCGCGGATATCCGCACCCATCAAACGCAGCGGTTCAACGATGCGTTTCATTGGGCGGCGTGCGATGGATTCGTCCCCTGCCATGACCGAATGGAAATCAGTACCTGCGAGCAAACCGAGCATCAAGCGCGTCGTCGTGCCGGAATTTCCGGTATCCAATACGACATCTGGCTCTTTCCAGGCTTTCCTGCCACCGCTTGTCACTGTCACGTGTTCGCCATCTATTTGGATATCGATTCCCAGAGAACGGAAGCAGCTGATGGTGCTCAGGCAGTCATCTCCCATCAAGAAACCTTCGATGGTCGTCGTTCCCTGTGCCAGTGCGCCGAACATGATGGCCCGGTGTGAGATGGACTTATCGCCGGGCACTTGAACGCTGCCCGTTAGCACAGGTTTTGCGTAACTGATCGTTTTGGACATGATTTTCATTCCTTTCAGGAGATATACGTATCATAAGCGGTTCGTTCGGAAAAGACGCGTTGCGCACTTTCCCGGTCTTCCGCTGTCTGGAAACTAAGGACAAGAATCCCGAAGACATCTTCACGCGTCTCCAAAATCCTCAAATTGACGATGCTGATGCCGGCTTCTGCCAGATAGCCCGTCATTTCTGAGATGATTCCCGGCACATCTGGGATATCGATATACAAATCAAATACCGAATACATGGCACCGTGCCCTGCAACCGGCAGTTCATCACGTGTCTCCTTCGCTTTCGCGAAAAAGCGGTGAATCGGTTCGGGCTCGTTCTTCTGCAAGATCTCGCGCAAATGCGTCATCTGGTCCATCCAGTGGTCCAGCTGTTCGACAATCATCTCATTGTTTTGCGTCGTGATGTCACGCCACATATCCGGGTTCGCCGAAGCGATTCGCGTCGTATCGCGGAATCCACCCGCTGCGAGCTGCCGCGCGAACGGAAATTGCTCTTCACGGTCCAGTTGATGAACCAGAGCAGCAGCGATCAAGTGAGGGAAATGGCTGACGATCGCCGTCATATGATCGTGTTCTTTTGCTTCGAGTACTTTGATCTTCGCTTTGGTGACCGACAATAGCCCCACCAGTTTCTCAACGTCTTTCTCAGCCGTCTCTTTGCCGGGCGTCAAGATATAGAAGGCATTTTCAAAAAGCACTTCTTTGGCGGCTTCGACACCGCTTTTATGGGAACCGGCCATCGGGTGGCCGCCGATAAAGGTATGCTCCAACTTTTCTGCAGCTTCCATAATTTGGACTTTCGTGCTACCAGTGTCTGTCAAAATGACATTTTCTTTTAAATCCCAGTATTTACTTCGTTCCATTAATTTGACAGTTGCTCCGACGGGCGTAGCAAAAACGATGACATCAGCCGCAGCCGCTGCCTGCTCAAGAGAAGGCGGCGAGCTTTGGATGATGCCCATTTTGAAAGCTTTTCTGGCAGTCAATGCGTCCGCATCATAGCCCGATACATGAACATCTTCATTGCGCTGCAATGCTTTTGCTAACGATCCGCCAATCAATCCGAGGCCGATAATGAGGACTTCTGTTTTCACGCTTGGCTCACCTGACTTTTCTGGGATAGATCAGGACGCAGTTTGACAGCATCATTCATGTAGATGTGCTGGATTTTATCCTGTGCAAGTTTTGTATTGACGTGCATCATCACGCGAATGCATAGCGGCATGCTGCCGGGTACATCCATTTCATGCGTACACATGACCGGCACATACGTCCAGCCTTCGATAGTGCGCACGGCTTTTGCAGGAAAAGCTGCAGAAATATCCGTCGTCGTCGATACGATGACCGAAGCCACTTCATCCGGTTCGATGCCGTTTTCTTTGGCCATTTCCAAGACCAGGCGACGCGTTTGCTCCAAAATTTCGGGCGCCTCATCTTTTGTGATGGTGATGGCGCCTCTGACTCCTCGAATCATCAGATCATCTCCTTGATCGTTTTTCTCAGCTTGTCGTAAGCCGCTTGTGCTCGTTGTTCTGGAACCGTTTCAATATATGGCCGGCCCACTGCGCCAAGCAATACGAAGTTCAGTGCAGCAGCGGTCGATTTTTTGTCTTTTTTCATATAAGGCAATAGTTCATCGAATGGCATATTAACCAATAGCTCGAGCGGATAACGGTTCACTTTCGCCCAATTCAAGAAACGCGGCAACTCGGGGCTTTCGGACAATTCAAGTGCATAGGCCATGCCAAGCACTACTGCTTCTCCATGGGTCAGTTTGCCATAACCCAAATGTGCTTCGATGGCATGGGCCAGCGTATGGCCGAAATTGAGGAACTTGCGGACACCGCCTTCAAACTCATCTTCTTCAACAATCGCCGATTTGACGGCGATCCCTTTTTCCAGATGCCCTTCGAGTTCCTTTCCGGACATCATGCTGAAATCTTGATAACCCATCAGTTCATCCAGCCAGCCTTCATTCGAAATGAATGCATGCTTGATTACTTCAGCCATCCCTGAACGAATTTCATTTTCAGGCAATGTCTGGAGAAAGTCGCCGTCGTAGATGACCGCACGCGGCTGATAGAAGGTGCCGATCATGTTCTTGCCGAGCGGATGGTTGATGGCGGTTTTGCCACCCACAGCGCTATCATGGGCCAAGATCGTTGTCGGCACTTGGATAAAAGGCACTCCGCGCATGAAAGTCGATGCGACAAAGCCAGCCAGATCCCCGACTGCGCCTCCCCCAAATGCGAGAATGACCGTATTTCGCGAGCAATTCTCCGAAAGCAAAAAGCTATGGCAATCCATAAAACTTTCGGCTGATTTCGCTCCTTCACCTGCTGGGACGCGGAAAACTTTCGGCTGAAAATCCTCCAGCGCCTCGAGTAGCTGCGGCAAATGCAGTTCAGCCACTTGGCTATCTGCGATTACGACGACTTGGTCAGCTGCAGCGAGCAAATCACGATAGTGCTTTGCCAGCAGCTTGACCGCTCCTTGTCCGATATGCACCGTATATGGATGTTCGGTCTCGACCCGCAACTCCCTCATGGATTAAAACTCCTTTGTATAGGCTTTATAGCTTTCGATGTTCTCTTTCAGCCGCGGCAATTGGTCCGCGTCGAATTGTTCAAGTAATGCATTTGCCGCTTCAAAGGCGACGACGTGTTCTGCCACGATCGACGCTGCCGGAACCGCACAGCTGTCTGAGCGTTCGATGCTTGCCTGGAACGGCTCTTTTGTTTCGATGTCCACGCTCTTCAAAGGTTTATAGAGCGTTGGGATCGGCTTCATGACACCGCGGACGATGATCGGCATGCCCGTCGTCATCCCGCCTTCAAAGCCACCAAGGTTGTTCGTGCTGCGGGTATATCCCGCTTCTTCATCCCAAATGATTTCATCATGGACTTCACTGCCCGGGCGGCGCGCCATTTCGAATCCAAGGCCGAACTCTACGCCCTTGAATGCGTTGATGCTCATGACGGAAGCTGCGATTTTCGCATCCAGTTTACGGTCATAATGCACATAACTGCCAATTCCGGCTGGCATGCCTTCCACGATGACTTCTACAGTACCGCCGATCGAGTCGCCGTTTTCATTTCTTTTGTTTTTGAAGAGTCTGCGCAATAGACGGCATCCTCTTCGACGATCGCCCGGATCTCATCTGCGGATTTTCCTATGTAGCTTGTCGGGTCGACTTTAATGCCGCCAATTTCTGTCACGTGTGACACGATTTTGACGCCGAGTTCTGAGAGTAGCTGCTTGGCTACTGCGCCAACTGCTACGCGCACTGTCGTTTCCCGTGCAGAAGAGCGTTCCAATACATTCCGGAGGTCACGGTGCCCATACTTCATGCCGCCGTTCAGATCAGCATGCCCAGGGCGCGGGCGTGTTAATTGGCGTTTCACTTCATCGGTTTCTTCGATCGGTTCGATCCCCATGACATTCGTCCAATGCTTCCAGTCGTCGTTCTTGACGACAAGTGCGACAGGAGAGCCCAAAGTCTTCCCGTGGCGGACGCCTGAAACGATCTCTACCGTATCTGTCTCGATTTGCATGCGGCGGCCGCGGCCATGGCCTCCCTGACGCCGTTTCAACTCTTTATTGATCATTTCCGCCGTCAAAGGCAATTGCGCTGGCAACCCTTCAATAATGGCGGTCAATTGTGGACCGTGAGATTCTCCTGCTGTTAAGTAACGCATGTACGCTTTCTCCCTTCAACGTGCTAAAGTATTTAAGTAACACTATACCATATGGCATTTGTTCAATTCTATCCTAAATATGAAGAAAACTAAACATTCGAATAGCAATAAACCCCTGCCACCAAAAGTAATCGCTTTCATTTTTCTATTTATTTGTGCACTTTTTGTTTCTCCAATCGCTCCTTAAAATAAAAAAATGCGGCCGATTGCGCGGCCGCATTTTCAATAGTTGGATCAGTTGACCCAGCTGTTCATTGTTTTTTCGTAAGATACCAATTCTTCTTCTTTGAAGAACAAGCCGATTTCGCGCTCAGCGCTTTCAGCTGAATCGGAACCGTGGATCATGTTTTTGCCGACAGTGACTGCGAAGTCGCCGCGGATCGTTCCTGGAGCTGCATCTTTCGGGTTAGTAGCTCCCATCATTTGACGCGCAGTCAAGATGACGTTTTCGCCTTCCCAAACCATTGCGAAGACTGGTCCAGAAGTGATGAAGTCTACAAGTTCGCCGAAGAATGGGCGCTCTTTGTGCTCACCGTAATGCTGTTCAGCAAGCTCAGTCGGGATTTGCATCAATTTAGCGCCTGCCAAATGATAGCCTTTTTTCTCAAAACGGGAAACGATTTCACCGATGACATTGCGTTGGACACCATCAGGTTTTACCATCAAAAATGTTTTTTCCATTATAGAACACTCCTCTGTTAAAAAGCTCGGGCACATTGCCCACCTTAAAAAATACTATCATTGTCCGATCATTTGTCAACTGGAAACTAAAACTTTCGCTTGCCGATGAAGAAGGCGATTTTGCGCATCGTTTTCATCGCGGGGCCTTTCGGCAAATAGTCCAGTTCTTTCAGCGCCTTTTCCAAATAACGTTCACTCATCCGCTTCGCTTCATCGACCGCGCTGCTTGTGCGGATCGTGCGGACGATTTCCAGGCGTTTTTCATCTGAAATGTCCTGGTTCAAATTGTCACGGAGCATCTGATAGATCTGCGGATTCTGGCGCGCATATAAAATCGGCAAAGTAATATTGCCTTGAATAAAATCGCTGCCAGCCGGCTTGCCCAATTCCTGGTCGCTGGCTGTGAAATCGAGGATGTCGTCGATAATTTGGAACGACATGCCGATGAAATAACCAAAACGGCGCAAATGCGCTGCAGTTTTCTCATCGGTTCCTGCCACTAAGGCCCCCAATTCACAGCTGGAAGAAATCAATAATGCGGTTTTGCGTTTAATGCGCCGCAAATAATCCCGCAAGCTTTGGTCAAGCCTATACTTGTCTTCGATCTGAATAATTTCGCCGCGGCACACTTCGATCAATGTCTTCGACAGAATATCATGGATTCTTGGCGATTCGATTTCCGTAATGCGTTCCAGCGCCCTGGCCAAAATGAAATCGCCTGTATACATCGCCACGCTATTATTCCATTCCGACTTAACGGTCGGGCGGCCTCTGCGAATCTCTGAATCATCTATGACATCATCGTGGACCAAAGATGCCATATGTATAAGTTCCAAAGGCACAGCGACCCGCTTCAGCAATTCGATATCATAATCCCCGAATTTTCCGGCAAGCAAAACAAAAACAGGGCGGATCCGTTTTCCTCCGGCCTGCAATAAATGAAGAGAAGCATCATTTAATAGAAGGGATTCGGAATCCACTGCCTGTTCCAGTTCTTTTTCGATTAGTTCTAGCTCCGGTTTCAGGTCGGAATAGAGCAATTTCAACTTCATCTTTTCCACTTAATAACCTTCTCCCGCTTGTTTACTTTTTCAATCCCATGTGGAGGGCAGCAGCCCCTCCTGAGTACGGTTTGTATTTGACTTTGTCGAAGCCGACCTTGCTGAACAGTTTCGCAAGCTCTTTCATGCCTGGGAATGTTTTTGCTGATTCCTGAAGCCACGAATACTCTTTATAGCTTTTCGCAAAAAGCTTGCCGAATACTGGCATGACAAAACGGAAATACATCCGGAAAAACGGCTTGAATACAAAGCTTTCAGGCTGTGAAGTCTCCAAGCAGGCAATCATGCCCCCAGGTTTCAAGACTCTGTGCATTTCTGATAGCACCTGTTCGTAGTCCGGCACATTGCGCAGCCCAAAACCGATGGTCGCAAAATCGAATGAATTGTCTGGGTAAGGCAAAGACATCGCGTTTCCTTGCACCAATTCGACTTGAGGCATATGGGCTGTTTTTTGATGACCGACATTCAGCATGTTCTGGCTGAAGTCCAACCCGACCACACGACCGGTAGGCCCTGCAGCTTCTCCAAGTGCAATCGTCCAGTCTGCCGTGCCGCAGCAAACATCGATGCAAGCCGCGCCTTTCGCTACTTGCATTTTGTGCATCGTGTCGTTGCGCCATTTATTGTGTTGCTGAAAGCTGATGACCGAATTCATCTGGTCATAGTTTTCGGAAATTTTTTCAAACACTTCGTGAACTCGTTGTTCTTTCGTTTTCTGCATCATCGTCATCCTTCTCGCGTCAGCGGTTCAGCGCTATGCCGATGCGGAATAATTTGGTGGAGCAATATATTTTTGAGTTCAAAATCCAGTTCGCAATCATTGATGGACTCCAGTATTTCATTGCCCAAAGCCTCCAGGCGGCCAACGAGCCAGCGCTCGATAAATGTCGAATGAACCAATGATCTGCTGAGCAATTTCAGAAGATAACTGAACTCGCCTTTCTTCAGCGTTTCCAGCTCTTCTGTGTAGCGAATATACAACAAGGATTGTTCCATCAGCTGCTTATAATGGCCAAAGCCATTTTCTTTATAGAACGCATTCAGCAAAGCTGTTTCGATCACTGTCGCCGTTTCTTCCACTTGTTCCGGTTGCTGGATCGCAAGTTCATGGAAAGAGGCTTTCTTTTCGCTCACCTGGATAATTGCCGTAGCAAGCTTTTGAACCATTTCGATATTTTTCCCTTCAGCCAGCAATTGATAGTAGATGCCGCTGTAAAAATCTCCGGCAAGTACTGTCAGCTGCTGTTCTTTGCTAATGGGCATTTCTTCTTTCACCCGGTCGTGTGCGTGCAGCGCAGCGTAGACGATTGCCACTGTCCGGGCGCTTGTCTCCATTTTGTCCGACCATTGCTCTCCGTTAAAAAACGGCAGCAGCAAGAAAAACAGGCGCGCTTCCTTAACAAAAGGCCCTTCCGTCAACTGGTCTAGCGTTCGTTGGCGGACTGCTTTTAGTACGTCGATTTCCATGGAGATGATTTTGGATTGTATTTGTTGTCCGTTCATACTGCCTGCTCCATTCATAGGTTAGCCATAGCTCATATTATAGCATATTGCCCTTATGGCCTTCACCATTAACGCTTATTTTTTCGCGTCGCTCTCAATGATGCCATGTGCGGAATGGATTTCCGCTTTGCCGCGAATTTTCATCGCCGATGTATGTTCGGTGAATTGGGCGATCATCACTTCGCCGCGGTCGAGCTTTTCCGTATGATGGAATTTCGTGTCATTTCCGCGCGTCAGCCCGATGACGTTGACTCCGTCCTCTTGTGCACGGATCACCACATATTCAGTTTGTGCCATTGTCTACACCTGCTTTTCTAGTTTATTAGTCCATATTGATATAAGTAATGACTTCCGAACGTTTGATGTCGTCTGTCTCCAATATCCCTCTTGACACAGCCGTAACGGTCTTCGAACCTGGCTTCTTGATGCCGCGCATCGTCATGCACATATGTTCGGCTTCGACCATGACGTATACGCCGTGGGGGTTCAAGGTTTCCATCATTGAATCGGCAATGGTAGAAGTGATGCGCTCCTGCAACTGAGGGCGTTTTGCGACTGTTTCAACAGCTCTCGCCAATTTACTGAGCCCTGTGACCACTCCGTCACGCGGGATATAGGCGATATGCGCTTTCCCGAAAAATGGCACCAAATGATGCTCACACATCGAATAGAACGGAATATCCTTAACCAATACAAGTTCTTCGTGATTTTCGTGAAACACTGTGCGGAAATATTCTTTCGGGTCTTCCTTTAATCCCGCAAAAACTTCCGCATACATTTTCGCGACGCGCTTCGGGGTATCCTGCAGCCCTTCACGGCCGACATCTTCTCCGACTGCCTCCAAAATCATCCCGACAGCTTGCTCTATTTTATCCAGATCTACGTTATGGCTTTTCATATCTATCACATTGTTTCCTCCTGTAGAAAAATCACTCTATTTGGGGCAGCGGTTGAAAGCAGCCATTGAACATTGCAGTTTCACGCGCCTATTTCTGCTGAGCCGAGAGACAACTCCGCTTTTCTCACCTGAATTGTAGCATTTACGGGGGGTATTGGCAAAAACGTGGCCGAAAAAAAGAATGGCCTTTGCAAGATTAGATCTCGCAAAAGCCATTCTATGTACAGTAGCCGAAGCTTATTTCACTGCGTCTTTAAGTGCTTTACCTGGCTTAAAGGCAGGAACTTTGCTTGCGGCGATCTCGATTTCAGCACCTGTTTGTGGATTGCGTCCTTTACGGGCCGCGCGCTCACGAACTTCAAAGTTACCGAATCCGATCAATTGTACTTTGTCACCTTTAGTTAGAGCATCTTGAATCGCTTCAAATGCAGCGTCAACTGCTTTCGCAGCATCTTTACGAGAAAGTTCAGCCGCTTCTGCAACAGAGTTCACTAATTCTGTTTTGTTCATGCTATTCACCTCCTCTCAAAGGGGATGCTTGCCATCAATCCTGTAAAAAGAGTATCACAACGAAAATCGCATAGCAACAACAAATAGGCCGCATTTCAAAGAAAACCACCAAATACTCCCAATATTTTCAAAAACATGTGGATTTCGGGCAAATCCGTGCTGTATCAGGCTTTTTCATCCGTCAGAAAAATGGGCTCACCATTTTCATCGATGGTATACGGAAGCGAATAAGCTGGCACGACCGGGCTGTTTTCGTAGAGGATAAAACGGATATCCTGCCCTTGCTCGAGTTCGCCCTCATAGTTTTGGATCGCTTCATACAAATCAATGGAATAATCGATATACACATCACCTTGCCCAGTGATGACCATCGGCAGCATCTTGCCGCTATATGGGCTTTGTACCATCGGCTCTTCACTGAAGCCCATTGCTTCGTGATTGAATTTGTAGACATTATCGGCAATGATTTCGGAGATTGGGGCCCTGCCGCCATTCGCGCTCTTTCTGACATTGACAGAACGAATGCCTTCCGCTACCCGCAAGTCGACGAGCTTGACGGTCGGATTTTCCTCAACATCCATCAAGACGTATTGGTAGATTCCGCCGACTTCAAATGCGTTGCTCGGAATCTCCGCTGTAAATTCCGGTACGACTTTCGAAAAGTCGATAGGGTATTTGATGAATTGGTCAACGTCCATATCTCGCGTCTTGATCGGCAATAAGCCACTATTGGCCTCTTGGTAGCGTTCAACCGCTTGTTGCGCAGTGGCTAACTGATCTTCATAGGGAATCTGATTTTCCGCCCGCTCGCTACTGGGATACGCACAAGCCGTTAGCAGGCTTGCCGTCAGCAGGACGAGCAGCAACGCTGTTGTTTTTTTCATTATGTCCATCCCCTCAGGCGCCACCGGTCGGTCCGCTGAATACAGTGAAAACCATAATAAAGAAGCCCAGGATCAGCAGAACGTACGCGATCAGCGCAAATAGAAATTTCAGGATGCCGTTTTGCAATTTGTACCGGCTCAAATAAATCATCCCCATGGAAATGATCAAAAAAGCGATGCCTGCAAACGATACCCACATTTTATCCAAAGAACTCATGAATAAGCCGCCTTTCGTGGAGTTTCAGTCCATAGTATAGCATAAAAAAAGAAGGGGCAGCAGCAAGCAGCCCCTCCGTTTGTGACAATTACAGCAAGTCGATTAAATCTTCCATCTCATTTTTCTTCATACGCCCCATCAGCTCTTCCACGGCATTCTCCGGCTTGACGCCTTCAAACAACACCGCATACAAAGCTTCCGTTATCGGCATGGGCACTTTGTATTCAGCGGCCAATTGATGGGCAGCTTTCGTAGTCCGGATCCCTTCGACGACCATCCCCATTTCAGCCAGCACCTCATCGACGCTCTTGCCTTTGCCGAGCATATTGCCTGCCCGCCAATTGCGTGAATGGACGCTCGTACATGTAACAATCAAGTCACCGACACCTGATAAGCCCGAGAAGGTCAGCGGTGTTGCACCCATCTTGACGCCGAGACGCGCAATTTCAGCAAGGCCGCGCGTCATGATGGCCGCTTTCGCATTATCTCCATAGCCGAGGCCGTCTGTAATCCCGACCGCTAAAGCGATGATATTCTTTAATGCCCCGCCAATTTCCACTCCGATCACATCGGTATTCGTGTAGACGCGGAAATAGGAGTTCATGAACAGATCCTGTACACGGTTTGCCGCTTGCGTATTTTCGCACGCTGCGGTGACCGTTGTCGGATGCTCCTGCACAACTTCTTCTGCATGGCTTGGACCGGACAAAATGACGACTTCCTCGATCAGCTCAGCCGGGATTTCTTCACGGATCATCTCGCTGATCCGTTTGAGTGAATCCGGTTCGATGCCTTTAGAAACATGGACGAACAAGCCTTTTTTCGTCATCCGCCCGCGGATATCCCGCGAAACTTCACGAATGGCTTTTGTGGGTACCGCCAATACGAAAATATCAGCATGTGCCACTGCTTCATCCAGGCTCGCTGTCGCTTTTAAAGACTCCGGTAAAATGGTCTCTTTTAAATAGCGCTTATTTGTATGTTGATTGATCTCATCCGCTTGGTCTTGGCGATGGGTCCATAATAGAAGATCATGGCCATTTTGCGCCAGCACATAACTGAGCGCCGTTCCCCAACTCCCTGCACCAAATACAGTGACTTTTTCCATCTTTATCTCTCCTTTATCCTGCTTTAGCAGAAAACCAAACTCCCACCTCTTCAAGTGGGAGCCATGATATTCCGTAAAGTCCGATTGGATCAATTAACATCAACAGGAAAGTAGAAACACCTGCTGATTGAATTTAGGTACGTGCGCGCGTAATCAACCGCAATGGCGTGCCTTCGAAATCAAAGCTTTCCCGGATGCGGTTCTGCAAGAAGCGTTCGTAGCTAAAGTGCATCAATTCTGGTTCGTTGACGAACACCACGAAAGTCGGCGGCTTGACTGCCACTTGCGTCACATAATAAAGACGCAGACGTCGCCCTTTGTCGGACGGTGCCGGGTTCATCGCTACAGCATCTTCGATCACTTCATTGAGAATGCTCGACTGGATGCGGCGTGAATGATTGTCATTGACGCGGTTGATGATGTCAAGGATGTTGTGCACACGCTGCCCGCTGAGCGCGGAAACGAAAATGATCGGGGCATAATCCAAGAACAAGAAATGCTCACGGATTTGCTGCGTGAATTTGTTCAAAGTCTTGTCGTCTTTTTTCAGGGCATCCCATTTATTGACGACGATGACGATTGCTTTCCCTGCTTCATGGGCATAACCCGCAATTTTCTTGTCTTGTTCCTGGATGCCTTCTTCAGCGTTCAGGACGACCAGGACAACGTCGGAACGTTCAATCGCGCGCAAAGCGCGCAATACGCTGTATTTTTCCGTGCTTTCATATACTTTCCCTTTTTTGCGCATGCCTGCCGTGTCGATGATGACATACGGCTGTTCATCATATTCATACTGCGTATCCACGGCATCACGTGTTGTTCCGGCCACTTCACTGACAATGACACGGTCTTCGCCAAGGAATGCATTGACCAATGAAGATTTCCCGACGTTCGGGCGCCCGATCAATGAAAACTTGATGACATTGTCCGGATATTCTTCTTCGTCCTCTTTCGGGAAGTGCTTCGCTACTTCATCCAACAGATCGCCCAGGCCAAGCCCGTGCGATCCTGAAACCGGGTAAGGTTCGCCGATTCCAAGGGAATAAAAATCATAGATCATGTGGCGCATATCGGGATTGTCAATTTTATTGACAGCCAACACCACAGGTTTTTTCGTGCGGTACAGGATTCTCGCTACTTGTTCGTCCTGTTCCGTCACGCCGTCCCGCCCGTTGACGAGAAAGATGATGACATCCGCTTCATCCATCGCCACTTCTGCCTGGCTGCGGATCTGTTCAAGGAACGGCTCGTCGCTAAGGTCAATCCCTCCTGTATCAATGATATTGAATTCATGCGTCAGCCAATCTGCCGAGCTGTAGATGCGGTCACGCGTAACCCCTGGAATATCTTCCACGATGGAGACGCGTTCTCCTACCACGCGATTAAAAATCGTGGATTTTCCTACATTCGGCCGGCCAACAATTGCTACTACCGGTTTTGACATAATTAATTCATCCTTCCACTTCTGATAAGCCTATTATACACGAAAAAGAGGATGGCATCTGAATAATGTCCATCCCCTTAAATTGTCCAATATTCAGTTTTTCAAAGGAACTGCAAAATGTTCCGTCTCAAAGCCTCTTTGCTGCAAATAGGAAAGCAATTCCCCATTGATAACAGCAGGGGCGGAGCGGATATCTTCAATTGTACGGGCGCCGAGTGCGGTCATCAGCATGCGCAAATCTTCGTGGAGCCCATCGATCTCTTCGATCAAGCCGGATTCCCCGAGACTGACTGCATGCTTCAGGAAACTGCCTGCGATGCCTGCAGCATCTGCACCGAGCCGCAATGCCCGGACGACGTCTCCTGCGTCCTGGAGGCCTCCTGAAGCCAATACCGTGCGGTTGAAGCCTTGTCGGCATTCGACGATTGCGGCAGCCGTCGGGATACCCCAATCTTCGAAATAAGCTAGCTTGCGTTTCCTGCGTTCATTTTCAATGCTCGCAAAATTGGTGCCGCCAAAGCCGCTTGCATCGATGGCCGCCACTTGAGTCTGGTCAAGCGATACAGCAGTTTCTTGTGAAATGCCGAAGCCGGTTTCTTTGACGATGACCGGCACATTCAAAGCTTCAGCAATCATGTCGATGCGCTCGAGCGCCCCGAGGAACTGCCGGTCGCCTTCTGGCATCGTCAATTCCTGGACGACATTCAAGTGAATCTGCAATGCATCCGCTTCAATCATCTCGACCGCTTCGAAAGCCTGCTCAATAGTCGCTTCGCTCCCAAGATTGCCGAAGATGACCCCGTCCGGATTTTCTTTCCGGACGATGCTATAACTTTCGCGCTCTTGCTTGTCTTTCAGCGCGGCCATCTGCGAACCGACCGCCATGGCGATTCCCGTTTCTTTTGCAGCCCGCGCAAGCATCGCGTTCAGCTGCAAAGTCTCGGAACCACCGCCTCCGGTCATGGCATTAATAAAAACAGGTGATTTTAGTTTCAAATCACCTGTTTTGGGTTCCAACGATACATCAGCGACGCCGATGCCCGGCAGCGCCTGATGGACAAAACGGACGCAGTCGAGCCAAGTAGCCCGACATTGCCCGGTGGACAGTGCGTAATTGATATGATCCATCTTTCTTTTTGCCCGTGACATTTATTCGGATTTGAACCCTTTTAATTTATCTCCGATGACATCACTAATCGAGAATCCGGATGCTTCTTCCGGCATATCGTATTGTGAGAAATCCTGTTCTGCTTCTTTTTCCTGAAGTTCTTTGATGCTGAGGGACAAGCGCTTGTCTTCTTTATTGACTTCCAGCACTTTCACTTCAACTTCCTGGCCTTCCTGAAGCACTTCATGAGGCGTCGCGATATGCTTGTGCGCGATTTGCGAGATGTGCACAAGGCCCTCTACTCCCGGAAGCACTTCAACAAACGCTCCGTAGCTGACAAGGCGTTTCACTGTTCCTTGATGGACAGAGCCTTTCGGTGCCTTCTCGTCGATGGCATCCCATGGCCCTGGCAAAGTATCCTTGATCGACAGCGAAATGCGTTCGGAGTCACGGTCAACAGAAAGGACTTTGACTTTCACTTCCTGGCCTTCTGTCACGACGTCCGACACTTTGTCGACATGCTCGTGTGACAATTGGGAAATATGGACAAGACCGTCCACTCCGCCGATATCCACGAAGGCGCCGAATGATGCGATGCGCTGGACTTTGCCATCAAGCACGTCTCCTGCATTGATCGAATCCATCACTTGTTCTTTCTTGGATTCTTTCTCGCCTTCCACGACAGCGCGGTGGGAGAGAATCAAGCGGTTGTTCTCTTTTTCCATTTCGACAATCTTAAAGGTCATGACGCGGCCTTTGTAATCCTCAAAAGATTCGACGAAATAATCTTCCACGAGTGAAGCCGGCACAAAACCGCGCACGCCGAGGTCAATGACCAAGCCGCCTTTAACGACATCCTTCACTTCCGCTTCGATGATTTCACCGGATTCGAATTTCTTCTCGAGATCGTCCCAAGCGGATTCGGCATCGACTTTGCGTTTCGACAACACAAAGTTCTCGTCTTCCACTTTCGTGATGATCAACTCAAGCTCGTCTCCTTCTTGGACCGAGTCTGAAGCTTTTTCGATATGGAGGCTCGATAACTCGCTGATCGGGATGATCCCGTCGAACGGCGCTCCATCAATTGTCACCGTCACCGCTTTTTCCTCGATTTTGGCGACTATTCCTTTTACGCGATCTCCTGTTTGGAAGTCACGGTTTTCCATCAAATTCATATCCTCTGACATAAGTAGCCCTCCTTCACAAACTATCCATCTTCTATTTTATTCGAATTCTCTAATAAAAACAAAAATAATCACTTATTTCCGGTGTTTTCATCCAGAATTTTTTGAATACTGGCCATGATGGCTTCTGTCACTTCTTCTGCGGAAGCTTTTCGTTCGCGATAAGGGTCCATCAAAATCGGGTCGCCGTAAACTACTTTCACTTTGCCGAACGGCTTATACGGCCCGATGATGGCGCATGGCATGACGTCTGCATTGCCGCGAAGGGCAAAGAACCCGGCGCCGCTCAAGCCTTTTTTCAATACGCCGTCAGTCGAACGCGTACCTTCTGGAAACAGCCCGACGACTTCCCCGCCTTTCAGCAATTTCAACGCCGTCCGCAGCGCTTCCCTGTCACTCATCCCGCGTTTCACCGGAAAGGCGTTGACCTTCGGAAGGATCGAGCCGAGCACCGGCGCTTTGAACAATTCTTCTTTCGCCATGAAATGAACGGTTCTCGGAGCGGTCATGCCGACTACCGGCGGGTCGAGTGCATGGATGTGATTACTGCAAAGAAGCACTCCGCCTGTTTTCGGGAACTTTTCAGTTCCGCTGACCTGGAAACGATACATCGGGCTCAGCGCAGTCTTCACGAGCGTTTTTCCTATTGCATACAAATTCACGATGCCATCAGCCTCTCTTCCGCTAATTTCAGGATAGCTTGCGCCGCTTCTGCGATTGTCAAAGGAGTCGTATCTAAGAACACGGCATCATGCGCTTGCTTTAAAGGTGCAACTTCACGCTCGGAATCCATCTTGTCGCGCATGGCGATTTCCTCCTGCAACTCGACAAGCGGCGTCAAGATATCGCGTTTTTTATTTTCCTCGAAGCGGCGTCTTGCGCGTTCTTCGACCGTGGCCGACATAAATACTTTGAGGGCAGCGTTCGGCAAGACATGCGTGCCGATGTCGCGGCCATCCATGACGACGCCGCGATCTTCAGCCAGTTTTTGTTGAAGCTCGACCATACGCTTTCTGACCAATTCGTGGGCAGCCATTTCGGACACAGCCTTCGTCACGTACTGGGAGCGGATCGCTTCCGAGACATCTTCTCCGTCGAGCAGCACTTTCTGTCCCCCTTCTACCGGGATCAAATCGATTTCAGTTGCCTCAAGCAAAGCTCCGGCTTCTTCATTGCTCGCCAGGTTAATGCCTGCGTTCAACGCCTTCAGCGTGATGGCGCGGTACATCGCGCCAGTATCGATATAAATATAGCCCAATTTTTCTGCCACTATTTTAGCGATCGTGCTCTTGCCCGCAGCTGCCGGCCCATCGATCGCGATTTGTATAGCTTTCGTCAAAACAGTCACCTCATCTTATGTAATGATTTCATTTTATCACAATATGCAACAGGTTTTGGGCAAAATCAAAGCGCCCGGCGAATAGTTCAGAAGCCAAAGCAGCACAAAAAGAAAAAGCCCTCCAACGGAAGGCTTTTGATCTAATCAACTAGGGGTGTGCTTATGGTAATGGCTGACCGATAACTGGTGGGCTTGGCGAACTTTGCGCAAACCGAACCACCACAAGAACAGCATGAACGGGACAGCGCCGTACAATAGATTATCGTAGGCGTAAAGAGAAGCATTATAGGCGATGTGCAAAAGTGCCCCCGCAAATAAAGCTGCCACAAGCCACCATTTGCTCTCCCTTTTTTCGGTGAATTTCGCTTTTCCGTAATAAAAGCCCATGACCACACCGAATAAGGCATGGCTCGACACTGGCAGGAATGCCCGCAGGAAAGCTGCGCCTAGCCCGAACTCCAGTAGATATAAAATGTTTTCGACTGTGGCGAATCCGAGCGATAAACTTGCACCGTATAAAATCCCGTCATACGGGTCTTCAAAATCGATATGGCGAAATACTGCTGCAAGCAGGACGATCCACTTGAAGAACTCTTCCAATAAACTCGAAAACAAGACGGATTTCACGAAGGTGTTTTGAAACACATCTTCAGCTTCAAACACATATTGGATAAACAGAATAGGGAATGTCAGAAGAGCGCCGTATAAAAAGCAATGAAAGATCAGTTTCGACGGTTCTCCTGCAAATTGATCACGCAAATAAAAATAACTGAACAATGCGAGCCCGGGCGCAATAGCTACCGTCAACAGCTCTAACATAGACGCCCTCCTCCATTCAGACGGTGCTGTTAAATTTCAAACGCTTCCTTATCGATTTCCTCATTGCCCGACAGCAGGATTGCCAATTTGATACGCGCTTTCTTGCTGTCGTAGTCACTGCCCAAAATGACGCCACGCGTCAGCAAATCGTGAGCGCTTCCGGGATAGCTGTAAGCCGGATAGGCATTGCCTTCTTCGGCGCTCGTCGTCAACACGACGGGAATACCGGATTTCACGGCGCGTTCGACCGCCTCCACCATATGGGGTGATATCTGTCCGCGGCCAGCCGCTTCTAGGACGATGCCTTTCGATCCGCTTTCAGCCAGCATATCGACAATCGATCCTTCTTGGCCTGAATAGCATTTGATGATATCGACGCGCGGCATCCCTCCTGGCACGCGATGCACTTCACGCAGCACCGGCTTCTGGTAGATGCGGACCTTATCGTTATCGATGATGCCCAAATAGCCATGGCCAAATGAATCGAAGCCTTGCAGGTTGCTGGCGTGTACTTTTTTGACATATTTCGCGCTGTAGATCCGCTCATTGAAAACAACGACCGTTCCAACGCCTTTGATTACCGGATCGACAGCCACATAAATCGAGTTGCGCAAATTGGAGTAGACATCCGTTCCGACTGCTTCTGGCGCACGCTGGCTTCCTGTCACTACGACCGTCCGCTCATCGCCGACAGTCAAGTCCAGGAAATAGGCCGTTTCTTCCAAGGTGTCAGTGCCATGCGTGACGACGACACCTTCCACTTCCGGATCTTCCAATTCTTTTAAAATGGCTTCCTTAACGATATTCATTTCATCGAAGCCGATATGCATGCTTGGCAATTGATAGACATCGATCACTTTCACTTCGATTTCAGCCGGCAATTGGCAAAGCTCCGCCAAATCTTTTCCTGAAATGGCACCGGATTTCAGCAAGCCATCGTCTGAAATGGCTTTACTTGCAATGGTTCCTCCTGTCGTAATTAACGATACTTTCTTTTTCATGATGCACCTCTTTTGGATAATCTAGTCTGTTGAATTTTTAAGCGCTTGTTTTTTCGCAATCGCCGCTGCGATTTGCTGGCCATGGAAACGGCCATTCTCAATAAAGATTTCATTGGCGTTGTTACCGGCCGCGATGACGCCAGCGATAAACAAATCCTCGACATTGGTTTCCATCGTTTCTTCATTGAAGGATGGCCTGCCGCTTGCCGCATCGATGTCGATTCCCATCTGACGGAGGAATTGGTGGTCCGGATGATAGCCGATCATGGCGAAGACAAAATCATTCGCAAAGGTTTCTTTCGTATCATTCACGGTCAGTTCCACTTCATCTTCACGAATCTCGTCGACGATGGAATCGAACAGCATGGTAATTTCACCTTGGCGCACGAGCCCGTCGAACTCCGGTAAAATCCACGGCTTGACACTTTTCGAATAGCTCGTGCCGTGATAAGACACCGTCACCCGGCTGCCGGCTTTATGCAGCTCAAGCGCTGCATCTACCGCCGAATTCTTGCCGCCGATCACCAGCACGTCGCGGTCGAAATAAGGATGCCCTTCCTTGAAATAATGCATCACTTTCGGCAAGTCCGCACCTGGCACTGCTAGCTTGTTCGGATGGTCGTAATAGCCTGTTGCCACTACGACATATTTCGCCTTGTAATCATTTTTGGTCGTTTTCACGAGAAAGCCGTCCGATTGTTCAATCGATAAGGCCGTTTCGTACGCCCGCACATCCAACGCGTGCCGCTTCACCACTTCACGGTAATAAACGAGCGCTTGATTGCGCTTCGGCTTGCGGTCTTCGGTAATGAAGGGCACATCCCCGATTGATAATTTTTCGCTGCTGCTGAAAAACGTCTGGTGCGTCGGGTAATGATAGATGGCGTTGACAATATTTCCTTTTTCGAGAATGACGGGGTGCAGGCCCATTCTCTGTATTTCGATGGCGGCCGATAAACCGCACGGCCCGCCTCCTATGATGATGACATCTGCATGTTCCATTTCAACCACTCCTGTAATAATGTCCATATCCATCTTAGCCGATTGAAGAGCTTTGTGCCAAATGCTTCCTGCCTGGTGAAGGGTGAATTTCAAGCACATGGTATTCTGCTTTTGCGCCGAGCCGGAGCGGCAAAGTCGTCGTGCCGAACCCGTTGCTGATGAGTTCGGTAATTCCTCCCGACACAGTCAAAGAGCCCCGGTCGAATATCCCGTATGGTCCCAGCCTAATTTGTCCGCCGTGTGTATGACCGGCAATCAATAGGCTGACTGGATAATGTTGTTTTACGTGCTTAAAAACAAAAGGCGTATGGGAGATGAAAATGACGGAATCGCCTTTCTCGACAGTGCGGAAAGCATCTTCCACACTATGCTCCCGAAAAGCGAAATAATCGATTCCGGTCAATTTAAGCTTAGCATTGCCAAACAATTCAACAGATTCATCATCAAGGATAGTAGCGCCTTGTTCTTCGAGCAAAGCCCTTAATCGCTCTTCGCCGATTTCCCTGTCGTTGTTTCCGAACACATAATATACCGGAGCAAGTTCAGTTAGAATCCGTAAGTTTTCGCGGATGCGTCGTTCCGGAACCCCCCGTTCGACAAAATCCCCACCGATGACAACGAGATCGACTTGATCGTTGAACATATCAGGCCGAAGCTCGCGCCGGTGAACATCGGAAATGAACAGCAGTTTAAAAGGAGAAAACTCAGCGTTTCCCGACAAGCGGATAACCGCGGTCTCTTTATGCTCACTATGGGCGGAGCGGAACATCCATGCCAGTAAAACCAGGCCCGCTAATATAATACGTAAAATCCACTTCATCATGTACATCCTTTCCGAAGCAACAAAAAAACATAAGCTGCGCTTATGTTTTCCTGTTCAAGCCGCTATTCAATCTTCAGTGATATCTAGAATACGGAAGCCGGATTTTTCCAGTTCCTTCGTGAACTTGTCGATATTGTTCTTTTTCTTCACTTTCAAAACGATGCGGCGCACCATTTTGTCGGTTTCATCGAAAGTAACGAGCGAAACGACGGATTCTTTATGTTTTTCAATGATTTCACCTAGCCGGCCAATGCGGCCTTCTGATTCGACCGATGTAACGGTGATGCGAACCCCTGATTGCTTCATGCCGAATGCACTTTGCAATTGGTTAACGACATCAAAGCGGGTGACGATTCCGAGAAACTTCTCTTCGTCGACGACAGCGATGATCGGGAAATCACGTAATTCGACTAAGGCTTTTTCATACACATCGTCGATATTCAAGTACACATCCTGGTTGACCATAATATCTTCCACTTTTGTCGAACGCACAAACTCGTCTTTCTGGGCATCCGAATAGAAGAACGCACGGTATGCATGATACCAGGTAAAGATCCCTTTGAATTGGTCGCCATCGACGACAGGCAATGCATCAATGGAATGCTGCTCCAATAGCTTGAGCCCTTTTTCCATCGTGTCTTCCGGTGTTACCGTAAAACATCTTTCTTTTTTCACTAATGCACTTTTGACAAACATTCGCTCACCTCTTTTTAGATTCTTCCTACCTTTTCCCTAACAGGAGGCATTTAATCCCGCCTTAAGGCAAAATCAATGTTTGTCCGGGGCTGATATCGTTAGATGCCAATCCATTCGCCTGTTTAATCTTCTCAACAGCGGCGGCTGCACCGCTCGCACCGTAATTATTGACGGCAATACGGTAAAGCGTTTCACTCGATTGGACGGTTACCGTCTTGCCGCCGGCAGTCGGTGTTTCTTCCTGCTCTTGTTGCTGCTCTTTTTCTTTTTCTTCAGCTTGCGCACGTTGTTCGGCTTCGGCTTTTGCTTCAGCTTCCTCACGCGCTTTTTGTTCTGCCAGCGCTGCTTCCTGGGCTTTTTTCTCTGCTTGCTGTTCCGCAGCTGCCTGCTCTTTCTCTTTCGCTTTTGCAGCCGCCTTTTCTTCACGTTCACGAGCTTTTTCTTTCAGTTCTTTCTGTTCTTGTGCTTCTTTTGCTTTGGCGTTTTTCTTTTCTTCTTCGTCTTTCTCCTCGTCGTCTGCAGCAGCAAGTACCGTGCTGTCAGAAGGCGGCTGGGAGTTCAGTTCGAAGCTCACTTCATTTTCGTTTGTTTTGGCAGTTAGCGTGTCATCCGGTTCATAGTAAAACGCAACATAGATCAACAAAGTGACCGGAATCAAGATAAAGATAAAAAACAAAGAAGGCAATAATAAGCCCCTGCTTTTCGGCTTGGGCATTTGGCGTGCGCGCCTCGTCAATTCTGCCATGCGTTCCTGTGACAATTCCTGGCGATTCTTTTCCATTGATTCATGATAATTATCGTTTCCCATTTCACGACTACCCCTATCTGTACTAATATATCTATTATGACGAAAAAAGGCTTATTTGTAAATAATAGAAATAGAGATTTTCATATAGGAAGAAGGACCTTCAAACGCTCTTTCCAAGAGCCTTGTGTCGATGCTTTCGGCTCGCTTCGATTACCTTTGAACAAGCTATGGTCAATCCCATGAAAACTACAGCAATTAGCCGGTATGGCGGGGTTTTCTTGATTGAAGCTCATGCTGATGTATTGCCGGATGCAGCCGCTTGAATGAACCAGCCCGCGGACGGAAGCTGCTTGCCGTTGTTTTTCTTTTTTCAATTGCTCGATCTGGTTCAATGTACCTTCAAGGGGTAGACGCTCACGCCAATAGGAAATGATACGATACGCAGTCTCCCTCACCATCCCCTGCTCAATCAATTGCTTCGCTTCTTCCCCGCGCTCATAGATTAGCTCGATTTCATGGCGTTCGGGCAAATCATCCATGATCAAACTCTCCACGAGCCGCTCATCGCCGGCGGCATACAATAACGTCGCAAGTGAAGGCAAAGAATCCCGGCCTGCGCGCCCGACTTCCTGAACATATCCTTCTATTGAAGAAGGCAATTGGAAATGGATGACGTGGCGAATATCGGGAATATGGACCCCCATGCCGAACGCATTGGTCGCACATACCCACTCCAGCTCCTTATTGGCAAATTGCTGCTGCACAAAAATACGGTCCTGCTGTTCCATTCCGCCGTGGTAAAATGCCGCGCGGATGCCGAGTGCGAGAATACACTCCGCCAATTCCTGCGATTTCCGGCGTGTTCCGGCATAGATGATCCCTGGCCCGGCGTATGTTGACACCAAATTCAATAATTCTTCCAATTTGTCGCTGTCATTGTCGAATTTGCGGATATCGTAGCTAATGTTCTTTCGGTCCATTGGATGTGAATAGACGAATGGGTCACTCAATTTTAAGTAACGTTTGATTTCATCTGTAACTTTGTCGGTCGCCGTTGCGGTCAACGCCAAAGTCTGCGGATTGCCAAGCTTTGGTAGAATCTCTGCAATGCGCAAATAATCCGGGCGAAAATCGAAGCCCCATTGAGAAATGCAATGGGCTTCATCCGCGACTAGCAACGAGATGCCGAGTGATTTCAATTTGCCGAGCACATACGGCTGTACAAGCATCTCGGGAGCCACGAAGATGAATTTATAATTACCGAGCGTGTTCCACGCCCTTTCGCGATCTTCCGGTTTCATGAAGGAATTGATGGCAATGACCGATTTTTCCCCCATCTTCTTCAATTGGGTGACTTGGTCTTGCATCAACGATAAAAGCGGCGAAACAATGACAATGGCGCCTGGCAAGACTTTGCCAGGAAGCTGATAACACAGCGATTTCCCCATTCCGGTCGGCAGCAGCGCCAAAACGTCACGCCCCGCCAGCACTTGTTCGATCACTTGTTTTTGACCGGGGCGGAATTCCGTGTAGCCGTAAGCTTCGTATAATAGCTTTTCAAGATTCATGTGACGCCACCTCTCATCGCCAGCGCCAACCGGATCTGAAAATAGCTGGCTTCCGGCAACCGCTCTTTAATATCCCGCAGGCGCATCGTCTTCAACTCCTTGCTGATGTGATGGATCGATTGAAATAACTGCTCGTCCATAAACGGTGCAGAGCTGAACGCTGGGTCGTTCATGGCCATCTCCACGAAATGATCCTCGATCGTACTTGTTTTCAGCTGCCGGAGCTCAGCAATCTGCTTGAGTGAAAATCCACGTTCAGACAGATTTTGCGTCCGCTTCGCCGATTCTGTTAAGGCGGATTGCTGGATGATGCCTTCAAGCATACCCGCTAGCAATGGATATTCCATGCCTTCTAGCACATCCAGCCAAGCATGCATGGCTTCAACAGCCGCAATCTTTACATCTATCGGCAAAACGCCATGCTGCATGGCCAATTGATCCCAGGTGAGCCCGCCGACTCCATAGCCCGACAACCGTTCCACCAGAATATTTTTATGCGTTTCGGTTGTTTTTGCCTTAGCCAAGCTGGTTTCGAGCTGGTTTTTGAAAGCTTCTTGAACAGCGGATGAGCGAAAATCGACGCGTTTCAAATAAGCTTTGGCCCACGCCTGTACCGTTTCATCGGTGACGACTGGATCAAAGCGCTTTTGGCCTTGCATAAAATTGGACATCGTCTGGACCACCAACGATAGGCGCGCAAAGAACCGATTTTCATTGCCTCTGTACTTCCAGCCATTCAAGAGCGTAGGTGGAATTTCCAGATCGAATGCGGAGCGATGGAGCTGGACGCTGTTGTCATCTGGGATCAAATAGCCCTGCGCCTGCAGCCTGTCAATGGACGCTAGATATTCTTGCTTGTCCAGTTTCGGGAGCACTGCAAAATAAGGATGCAACCCGAAATAGCCGATGTCCTGAATCGTTTGCCCTGATTTCTTTCCTTTAATTAAATGATAAGGGGAAGATACGGTCCGTTGACCGTCTACCGCTTTCATAATCGCTAAAACGACTTCATCGAATCGCACTGAATTACCCTCCTGGCGGTTTTGGGTTGAAAAAATCATGAAATATCTATAGAATAAACACGATAGTATAACTGAACTTGTTCGGAGATAAAGGAGAGGAACTGGAATGGCTAAATATACCATTGTTGATAAAGATACGTGTATCGCATGCGGAGCTTGCGGAGCAGCGGCACCAGACATTTACGATTATGATGATGAGGGCATCGCCTTCGTTATTCTTGATGATAACACGGGGACTGAACAAGTGCCAGATGAGCTGATGGAGGATATGGAAGACGCATTTGAAGGATGCCCAACCGATTCCATTAAAGTTGCAGACGAGCCATTTGAAGGGGATCCACTTAAATATGAAGACTGACCAAATTTTGGTCAATAGAAAAAGGGGTTTGAAGGGGATCCACTTAAATATGAAGACTGACCAAATTTTGGTCAATAGAAAAAGCGGCCGGAAGAATCATCTTCCAGCCGCTTCTTTTTATGATAAATAATAGGAACGTTGTTTTTCAATCCAGGTATGCATGCTGCCGAAGATCAATAAGACGACGGTCGTAAGTGCCAAGCCTTTGATCAAGTTGAACGGCAGGATCCCGAGAACAATGGTCGTATACAATGCGTTCCCTGTCTGTTCTGGCATGTTCAGGAAGTACGTGTACATTGGCAAAAAGACGAAATAATTCAGCAAGCTCATGCCGATTGCCATCGAGAATGTTCCGATGACCAAACCGAATGCGATTCCTTTTTTTGTGGAAACTTTACGGTAAATGGCGTAGACCGGCAAAATGAACAATAGGCTCGTCGCGAAATTCGCCATATGCCCTACAGGGACGCCAGTCGGGCTTCCTGAAAAAATCCAGTCCAATACGTTCTTAAAGAATGCTACCAAGACGCCTGCGACAGGCCCCATCGTGATCGCCGCGATTAGTGCAGGCACGTCACTGAAATCCACTTTCAAAAATGCTGGCAATGCCGGCAGCGGAAAATTGAATAGCATCAACACAAATGAGATGCTGCTTAGCATACCGATGACAATCATCGATTGCAATTTCTTGTTCTTCATGTTCCTCTCTCCTTGTCGTGATTCACCAGAAGAAAGGTTCGGATCGCATGCTGCCATAAAAAATCCCTTAAGCAAGTTTCACTTAAGGGAGAGTTAGGCACACTGAAATAAACGGTCCGCCATTAAAAACGGCATGCGTCCGTACCTTCACCTTCTCCCATCCAGACTATACTGTCGGCTTTGGAATCTCACCAAATCCTGCTTTTTACGGCTCGCGGGCTGATGGACCATTATGTCCAATTACCGCCGGTAGGGAATTACACCCTGCCCCGAAGATGAATCGATATTTTTTTATACAAGTCAATCTTATAAAAAAAAGACAGCAATGTAAACCATACTGCTTACATTGCTGTCTTTTTTTATTTTTCTGGCCAGTCGATGCGGTTGGGCGAAACGGGCAGTTCAAGTTCTTTGGAGAAATCGAATCCTGCCCATTCCGCTTGTGCCGTATTGGATACCGTCAACGATGAGCCGTAGGACTGAGCCGTGAGCGCCATGCTTTCAATCATCTGCATCGCTTCCATTCCATCAAGCGCCTCCAAGTCCAAAGGCTCTTCGAATGTCAATATGGCGTTCGCACCGTCCACCTCGATGCGGTAACTGATTCCTTCCAGAATCGGCGATCGGTAATCCTCATTCGGCGATTGCTGAAGTGCCATCAGTGCATCTCCTACATTTTCCGACGACATGCCGTAAGCCGGAGCCAAATGCCACTCACTTGTTGACGAAGCAAGCAAGTAAAAGCTTTGCCCTTGCTCTCCCGGAACGATTGGTTCCACTGTCCCTACATGGGATAATTGCGCTGCCTCCCCGTCTTCATTCAATACACGAATTTCCTGCTGACCCATGAACGTTTCCTCCAAACTGTTCAGATACAGCAAAGTGGAGGCCGAACCTTGATCATAGGAATGGCCGTCCGGCAAGAAATGGCTGATCGTCGAACCGTTTTGCTGGAGCTCGCCTTCATATGGATGATACTCATCAAAACCCAAGCCGGATTCATCGATTTGACCGGCGAATGTTTCATATAGTTCGAGAGCGTTCGGCTCTGCCGTATCGGCTAGCTGTTCAGGAATGACGAAACTTGTGGGCACAACATAGCCATGATAAGCAAGCCCGATGCGCAACACATGAGCACCTTCCAGTTCGCTCTCATAAACTGCGCTCCGCTTCACTTCCGGGCCATCCGTGGCCAAACTCGCTGCCCCTTCGGATTCTTTTGTAGACCCATCCGCTTGTTCTGCTTTTTCTGCTTGTTCCGTCGGTGCCTCATCTGTTGCCATCGTCGACTCCGCTTCACTGCTTTCACTCTCGCTGCTTGAGTCGGTTCCATTCTGCTGCAGCAAAGAGGCGACGAGCACCGAGATGCTCAGGAATGCGACGATGGCAACTAATAGCGGCAGCCAGCGCTTCGGCTGTTTGGGTGCTTGTTCTTTATGGGAAAGCTTTTTATACACTTCGGCTTTGGGCCGCCTGTCTTGTATTTTGGGGAAATCCCGCAACAAATTTTCGATTTCTTCATCGTTCCATTTGTCATTCGGCATATTCTCCTCCCCCTTCTGCTTCTAGTAATTTTTGGCGGAGGGACCGGATCGCCCGGTGCTGTGTCGTCTTGACTTTGCCTTCCGACCACTCCAGGACTTCAGCAGTTTCCGCAATGGAGAGATCTTGGAAATAACGCATGATGATGACAAGCTTCTGGTCGCCAGTACACAAATCGAGCATTTGGTACAAGCGGATCTTGTCTTCATTGAGCAATGAAACTTCTTCAGGTATTCGTTCAGCCGACACCAATTGCTGGGTTTCCCAGTCGAAGAAATCCATCGAATGCTTTTTTCTCACTGCGGTCTTGCGAAAATGATCGATGGCAACATTTTTGGCGATTGAAAAAAGCCAGGTTTTTTCCGAACTCTTTCCTTGGAACCGGTCATAAGCGCGCAGCACCCTCACATAAACTTCATGCATCAGATCTTCTGCCACATGGCGGTCCTTCACTAAATACACCAAAAACTGAAAGACATCCTGATGGTACTGATCGTACAGCCGATGAAACACGGAGTCATTCACGCAACTCCCTCCGTTCCTTGGATTAGTCGTCACGACAACAAAAAAGTTACATCGCCTTCAGCGGCAATGTGAAGATGAACGAAGTGCCTTCGCCGAATTTGCTTTCGGCGCGGATTTCTCCCGAATGCGCTTTGATGATGTTGCTGGCAATCGCGAGACCGAGTCCTGTGCCGCCTTTACCGAGCGTTCTTGCCTTATCGGCTTTATAGAAGCGCTCAAAGACGAACTCCAGATCCTTTTCTGTAATTCCAGCCCCGGTATCGTTGATCGAAACTTTTGCGTGGTCTCCCATGTTTTCGACATGCACGTGCACTTGCCCTCCCTGTGGAGTGTGGCGAAGTGCATTATCGATCAAATTCGTCATGACCTGTTCGATGCGGTCTTCATCAAGTTCGGCTGCTGCCCAGTCGTCAAGTTCTGTCGTGAAGCTCAGTTCGATGCCTTTCTCTTTCGCAGCTTGGCTAAATTTCAAAGTCATCCGCTCGATGGCATTATTGAACTGCACCAACTCTTTGTAGAGGCGCATATGGCCTGATTCCAATCGTGCCAAGTTCAAGAGGTCAGTGACGAGTCGGCCCATGCGCTGGGATTCCTCGTAGATGATTTTGGTCATTTCATTGCGCTCTTCTTCACTTGCACCGACGTCATCGAGCAGGGCTTCACTATAGCCTTGCAGCATGGCGATCGGCGTCCGCAGTTCGTGGGATACATTGGCGATGAAATCTTCGCGCAGCTTCTCAAGCCGGTGTTGTTCTGTCATGTTGTGGAGCACCGCTACCGCGCCGCGCACGCTTTCGCCACTGTAAAGCGGGCTGAAATTGATTGCATAGTACGCACCTTCAATTTCAAGCTCTTCCTCGATTTCCTCCTGGAAGGTCAAGACGTGGTCAAGCATATGCAGCATTTCAGATGGCAACGCATTGGCATCGGTCGTACCGTCTTTGAAGAGCCATTGCTGCAGCAGCTTCTCTGCCGGCGGATTGCTCAACAGGATGGTCTTGTCCTGATTGAACGTGATTACGGCATCCGCCATTGAAGTCAAGATGCTCGATAATTGCTCTTTTTCCTGATTGATCACTTCTAAATGATGCTTTAATTGGCGTCCCATCTGATTAAAGGCAATCGCCAATTGGCCGATTTCGTCTCCAGAAGAGACTTTCACTTTCGTATCGAAATTTCCTTTCGCCAATTCAAATGCCCCTTCGCGCATATTGCGCAGCGGGGAAGTGATGCGGGTCGAGAGGAAAAATGCGAAAAACGTTGTCAATAATAACGCGATAAACGCGGACAGGAAAACGATATTCGTCGTCCTTTCAGCTGTGCGGTCCATAACTTCCAATGACTGGTAAATAAAAACTGTTCCGTGAAGCTCATCGCTTGTTTGAAGAGGCGAAGCCATGACAATATATGATTCCATCCGGTCTGCTTCCGACAAAGATGGCAGCAGCATTTCTTTCGTTACAGTTTCGTCGCTTTCGAATACTTTTTGAAATTCGTTTTCGCTGACGATTTTTTCCCTGATTTCCTCGCCATTCAAGCCGTCATGCAGATAATAGGAGATTTCCCCCGGTTCTTCTGCGATGACCGCATTGGTTTCAGGACCCAACACTTCGTCGACAATAGACAAATTGCCTTCATTGCCATGATCATTGAAAATCCTCGCGATCATATTGGCTTCATTATGAAGTGCTTCTTCCACCGTTTCGCTATGAAAGTTTCCGAGAAACTCCAACAGCAGCACCGTCACGATAAACAGGACAAAGGAAACGAGAAGCAAAATGGTTACCCACAGCTTCCCGACGATGCTATTCCATATTCTATTCATTGCCAACCTCAAATTTGTACCCGACACCCCAAACCGTGACAATCATCTTAGCGGCGGATTCCGATACGCGGTTCAATTTTTCACGCAAGCGTTTGACGTGTGTATCCACGGTACGCAAATCGCCGAAAAAGTCATAATGCCACACTTCTTTGAGCAAATGCTCCCGGTCGAACACTTTATCTGGGGATTTTGCCAAGAAGTATAAAAGTTCATATTCTTTAGGTGTTAAATTCACTTCGACGCCGTCTGCTGTTACACGATGGGCATCGTGGTCGATCGTCAAATGTGGAAAGACGACCAAGTCTTTTGAAACGGTCGAACTCGTAGAAGGCGAATAAGCCGACGACCGGCGTAAAATTGCTTTAACACGCAGCACGACTTCCCGCGGGCTGAACGGCTTGACGATATAATCATCCGCTCCAGATTCAAATCCTTCCACGCGGTTTGCTTCTTCGCCTTTAGCCGTCAGCATGATGATCGGCGTCATTTTCGTCTCCCGAAGTTCGGTAGCCACTTCGATGCCGTCTTTTTCCGGCATCATCAGATCAAGCAAGATGCAATGATAATCCGTCTCCATCGCTTTTTCCAATGCTTCCACGCCATTTTCCGCTTCTTCCACCATATATCCTTCACGCTCGAGATACATTTTCAACAGGCGGCGGATCCTCTCTTCATCATCCACTACAAGAATTGTAATTTCTTCAGACATCCTAATCCCTCCAACTTTCATCTCTATACCTTTCATTGTACCGATAAGGGTTCCAAAAATAAACGAAAAGCCTTTTCCACTGGAAGGAAAAGGCTTTTGTCGTCAAGCGTATGAATGCAGTCCGGCAATAATCAAGTTGACTGCCACCAAGTTGAACATGATGATGACAAAACCGATGACCGCGAGCCAAGCAGACTTTTCGCCTGCCCAGCCTCTACCAAGCCGCAAGTGCAAATACGCTGCGTAAAACAAGAAGGTAACGAGTGCCCACACTTCTTTCGGGTCCCAACCCCAGAAGCGCGACCAGGCGATTTGCGCCCAGATCATGGCGAAGATCAATGCCCCGAGCGAAAAGATCGGGAATCCGATGATAATAGAACGGTAATTGATCTCATCCATCAGCTGCAGATTGACGTTTTTCGTAAACGGCTGCAGCATTTCGGAAATACGTTTGCGGAAAATCAGCCGGATCAATGCGTATAGCACCGTCCCGACTGCGACCGACCAAAGTACAGTCGTCAATTTCCCAGCATGGACAATCGGCGGCATTTCCAATAGCGGCGTAAATGCCCCGTCTGTCATTGGCTCGAATTCATTCATTCCGAAGATTGCCGGCATGTTGTAAGTGATTTCCGACGGCTGGCCGTCTTTATTGACATAAGCAAAATCCGCTTCGTAATTCGTCAAGGTAAAGAATGTGCTCGTCACGACAAAGCCAAGAACCAAGACGAGCGAATACATGATGGCCTCAAGCCAAAAGCGCTGCTTCGACTTTTTCTTTTGGTCGACGACTTTGAGCAAATAAATCAAGCCAGCCGCCGCACTGATCGCAAGAATTCCTTCCGCGATGACGACGGTGATGACGTGGATCGCCAGCCAATTTGTCTGAAGGGCCGGAATCAAGGGGCTCACTTCACTTGGGAACATGCTTGCGTAAGCGATGATCAATAAGGCAATCGGCAAAACGATCATCCCGAGCACCGCTGTTTTATATAACGCATAAAGAATGATGAATCCGCCAACAAGCGTCATTCCGAATGCCGTGGTGAATTCGAACATATTACTGATGGGTGCATGGCCAGTGACCATCCACCGCGTAATGAAATACCCTAATTGCGCAAGGAAGCCGATGACCGTAATGGTGATGGCGACTTTACCCCAGCGCTCTTCAGATCTGTAAGTGCCTTTTTTATTGCCTTTTACAGCGCCCCCGAATACGAATGTCGCAATCAGGTAGGCGATGAAGGCTACGTATAATAAATTGGAACTGATATCGGCTAATGTCATGTCAATTGTTCACCTTCCCTTTTCTCCTGTGCTTCCATGTCTTCCTGTTGGTCGCGATATGCTGGAAGAGAAGCGTGTTCAGTCACCTGGTCCAGATCTTTTTTCAACCCAAACCAGTTTTTATTCGTGTGGCCAGCAAGCAAAATGCTGCCATCCGCCTGCTGCTGAATCCAGAAGCGGCGGTGGTTGAAGTACATCCCTTGCGCCACGCCGATCATGAAGATCAAGCCGCCGAGCCCGAGAATCGGCAAAGTGCGGTCTTTACGCACCGTCAAGCCAGATGCATCCCGTGTCTCGACACCTTGGAAGGCAAGTTTATAGTCGTTATCGCCCAGTGGTTCAACTGTGTTCTGGATAGTGATGAAACTCGTCTCGCCGTCCGGTGTATCGGGAGTCGTCATTTTCACGAGGAAGCCCGGGTTTTTCGGCAGCGGTGTCGCTGTTTGCGGTTCGCCGTTTTCAAAACCGGAGAAGTCAGGATAATAGCCGAGCAACTCGACAACGGATCCGTCTTCAAGCTCGTAATTGGTTTCCGGATTTACCAAATCGATTGTCAAATCTCCGCGGCTTTCACCTGTTTCCTTGTTCTGCAACGCAAAGCTCATCGTTTTTAGCTCATCTTGTTGGAAATCCATCTGATACAAGGCGTAGCCATCGAATTTAAATGGCTGGTTGACGCGGATGGCGTGTTCTTCCACCATTTCCATATCGGCAGTATCGCCTGGCAATGCGCCTTCCGGAATTTTGTAAAGAACGACATCCGTTTGGTAGTTTTTCGCTACTGTTCCGACGCGGTCGATTGCTTCACCGAATTTCTCTTCTTCGCCTTCACCTGTGTAAGTTTCCAACGTAAAGCCTTTACTCTCTAACACATAGCCAGGTGCATCCGGGATCGCACGCGTTTCGCCTTCACGGATCCACAGCGTTTCGTCTACATAGAAACCGGGCATCATGCGCAGCATGACGCCGAACAAGAAAATGATCAATCCAATGTGATTAACATAAGGGCCCCACCGCGAAAAACGGCCTTTTTCAGCAAGCAAGCCATTTTTATCGGTCGACACCTTATATTTCAAATCGGTTAATTTCTCTTCGGCTTTTTTGAGCGTTTCCGCGTCTCCTGGCCCTTCAGCTAAGATACGCTGCTTGTGCATAAAGCTGGAATGGCGCAACACGCGCTGGTTTTTCAATGATTTATAAAGCGGCACAAAACGGTCGAGGCTTGCAATGATCAACGAGATCGCAAGCATCCCGACTAGCCCAATAAACCAGAAGGAATTGTATAAATCATGGAAGCCGAGCGCATGGTACACAGTCCCGACACTTCCATAGATATCGGTGTAATAAGCTTCGATATCCGCTTCTGTTGTTGCCGGAACGTATTGTTTCTGTGGCAAGATTGTGCCAAGAGCGGCAGCGATTAGTAATACGATGATGATACCGACGCCGACTTTAACACTGGAAAAGAAATTCCAAATTTTGTCGATAATCGACTTATTATACGTTTGGGAACGTCTTGCCGTTCCTTCATAGCGCATATCCGCCAATTGTTTGTTTTGTTCCTGTTCGTTAAGCGGCCGGCCGCACGATTCACAAAGAACCGTTCCTGGCGGGTTTTCATGGCCACATTTGCAAATCAATTTGTCCATCCCAAAAATCTCCTTATTCAGGTTTGATTTCTTCCATAAAACCTGCGATATCCTGCTCTGTCATTTCACCGGTCACGATTCGCTGGATTTCACCTTGCGGATTCACCAGCATGGTCGTTGGAAGCGGGCGGATATTATATGCAGTCATGACGCTTTTATCACGGTCGATGACAATCGGAAAATTGAGTCCGTATTGACGGGCGAACGTCTCTACTTCAAAATTCGATTGCGCAATATTCACCGCAAGGATTTGGACGCCTTGATCTTCATATACTTCGTACTGGCTGGCCATTGCAGGCATCTCCTTGATGCACGGTTCACACCACGTGCCCCAGAAATTCAAGAACACGCCCTGCCCTTTATAATCGGACAGCTTATGGGTTTCACCGTCGAGATCCGTCAGCGTAAAATCCGGCGCCGGATCTCCCACTTTCAGTACTTCCACTTCATCTGCTGTCACGCTATTGTAGATCGTGTAACCAATGGCCGCGACCAATAGCAGCAAAATGACGGAGCGCATGATTGTCCGGTTTTTCTTTTTGTTTCGTTTTTTCTCCGTACTCATAAAGATCCTCCTTCGAAGGATTGGATGCACATCAATTATAGCAAAGATTCATAGGGCCCCTGACCACAGTTTTGAAGGGTTTGTGAACGTTAGCGGCGTTTGCCGGTATCCGCAAGCACGCGTAATTGCTTCACTTCATGGGGGCTAAGCTCTCTCGATTCCCCAGCATTCAGACTGTGCAATGTCAAAAAGGCGAATTGTTCGCGGCTTAGCTTCTGTACCGGGAAGCCGATCGCTTCGAACATGCGGCGGACTTGGCGGTTGCGGCCTTCATGGATAGTAATTTGGACAATCGCTTTTGCCGCTTTCGTGTCGGCTGACAATAATTTCACTTTTGCCGGCGCTGTCATGCCGTCTTCCAGCTTGATGCCTCGTTCGAGTTTCTGGAGGTCTTCTTTGGTCGGGATTCCTTTTAAGCGCGCGACGTAGGTCTTATCGATCTCAAATTTCGGATGTGTCAGGCTATTGGCGAATTCGCCGTCGTTCGTCAACAACAACAATCCTGATGTGTCGTAATCGAGACGTCCGACAGGATAGATACGTTCTTCGACATTAGGGAAGAAATCCGTCACGACTTTGCGGTTCTTATCATCGGACACTGCCGAAATGACGCCGCGCGGCTTGTATAGTAAAAAGTAAACTTTTCGTTCTTTTTCCATTTGGACGCCTTCCACTTCGATCTTATCGGACGGTGTCACTTTGACGCCCAGTTCCTTAATAGTTTTCCCATTGACCTTCACTTTGCCATCTAAAATCATTTGTTCTGCTTTGCGCCTTGATGCAATTCCTGCATGCGCCATTACTTTTTGCAATCTTTCCATTTCCAGTTCACCCCATCTAATTAAATATCGGCTGCATAGGCGGCCGATTCACGTTCTTCGCGGTCTTTCTAACCGGAATTATGGCATAATTCCAGCTAAAGAGAAAGCGCATCGCTCAAAAGAAAAGAAGACTGTTAATGCGTCCCAGTCTTCCCAGTAAGCTCCTATGCATTTACTTCTTCTTTGAATGCTTCTTGAAATTTTGTCATGAAGAGATCGGTGTCTTCTTCCGGCTCTTGTGCCATCTCTTCAGGCAGAGGAGGTAATTCCTCCAAGTTTTTCAAGCCGAAATAATTAAGGAATTCGTCAGTCGTGCCGTACAGAATGGCACGGCCTGTCCCTTCAGCACGGCCGCATTCCTGGATCAATCCTTTGGCTGCGAGAGTCGCCAGCGCTTTTTCGCTTTTCACGCCACGCAAATCCTCAAGTTCCACCCGGGTGATTGGCTGTTTGTACGCCACGATCGCGAGAACTTCGAGTGAAGCCTGCGACAGCGATTGAGGAGTCGGGTTCTCAACCAGCTTTTGGATGGTTTCCGCCATTTCCGGCTTGGTCACCAATTGATAAACGCCTGCCAGTTCTTTCAGCGTCACCCCGAAAGCTTCCCCATCGTAACGGCTCTTCAGCTCCGCGAGCGCTTGCTCCACTTGTTCTGCACCCGCTTCTGTCAAAAATTGCAATTGGCTGAAACTCAAGCCATCGTCTCCTGTGACAAAAAGCAATGCTTCAATTTGGCCCAAAAGGTTCTTCTTCATCTTGCCACGTTTCCTTTCTCAGTTCCACCGACAATTCGGTGAAATTCTTTTGCTGTTCGACCGCAATCACTTGCCGCTTCATCAATTCAAGCAAGGACAAAAACGAAACGACGAGCACTGCCTGGTCATCAGACGGGAAAAGTTCGGAAAAATTAGCCCGTCCTTTGAATGACTTCAGCCGCTCGACCATCGAGCCCATCTGTTCTTTAATAGATACTTCCTGGCGTGCGACGCGTGTCGAAAGCGGCGCCCTCAGTTGCTTTCGGCGCAGCATCTTCTGGAATGCCCCGAGCATGTCGTACGCATTGGCATCATAATCCATAGTGTCTGGCTGCTGGAGTTCCGATAAATCAGCAGGCGCTTTTGAATATAGCACCGCCCGGTCATTCTCCAGTTTTTTCAGTTCGCTGGCCGCTTCTTTGTATTTTTTATACTCGATCAGCCGTGACACCAGTTCGTCGCGAGGGTCTTCTTCATCGAATTCATAATCGACTTCATCGATTTCCCCTTCATGCACCGGCAGCAGCGTCTTGCTCTTGATCGCCAGCAAAGTCGCCGCCATCACTAAGTACTCGCTCGCTTCATTAAGCTCGAGCACTTGCATTGCTCGGATATGCTCCATATACTGTGTAGTGATTTGGGAAACGGGTATATCGTAAATATCGATTTCCAAACGATGAATTAAATGCAATAATAAATCAAGCGGGCCTTCAAAGGCGTCCACTTTCACTTCATAAGACATGTGACTACCACCTGACTGTTCATATTCCTACTATACTTGATTATAAAAGAAAGGAGATTGAAATGCATCCGCTTAACCATCCCTTATTCCTTCAGTACATCATCCACTTCAATGATGAAAAAGATTATTTCGAATGCCACGAAGTCGGCGAAGAGTACTGGAAACAAATAGCACCGAAAGACAAGACCCATCCACTGACCGGGTGGATCCAATTGGCAGTCGGCATGTACCATTGGCGCCGCAGCAATTATCCCGGCGCCCTCCGTTCGCTCATACGGGCCAAACCGAAACTCGCTGAAGCAGGCATTTGGACCGAAGGCTTCGACCAGCAGCAATTGATTCGGCTCCTTACCGAATCGATACAAGGAGTCACCGACCGCGCACCGTTCGAACACCGCGACCTGCCACTTGTGCCAGGCGAACTCGTTCAAGCGATCGAAGAACGGAAGCAGCAATACCTGGCCCCGGCGCACGATGAATATTATTTAATGCACAAGCACCGGTTGCGCGACCGAACGGAAATCATTGCGCTCCGGCAACAGAAAAAAAGGCGGAACCTTTAAGAATTAAAGGCCGCCTTTTTTTACTGGGCATTTATTCAGGAAAGCTTCGGTTTCGTCTGTAGCCCGCATTTCCCGGTGCTGCATCATGTCTTGAATCTTATCGATCATCTGATGGCCGATCCCGTCGCCCCGATGGGATGGATTCACCGACACATGATGGATGGTGTAATGATCATCTGCGACTTCCACACCTAACAACCCGACAAAATCGTCCTCTTTTTTCCATAGGAACAATTGCCATTCCGGGTTTTCTTCATAGATGTGCATCGTCTGCTGCAGCTTTTTCAGTTCGCGCTCTTTGGGCATGAAAGACAACAAACCCATGGCGATCTTTTCAAATGATTTTTTGTATCTGTATAACATAATTGATCCCTCATTTTCATCTTAAAAGCAGCTTTACCCATACTACTATAAACTCCCCAATAACTCAAGTTTACGCAGGATCAGCCGCCTGTGACATTGTCTGCAAAGAACAGCCAGTAGGCGATGCCCCAGGCGAATGCCATCAACAGGACGAACAGGAACAGCATAATGTTCTGCTTTCTCAACGCTTAGCCTCCTCTTGCATATAACCCACTTCATTCTTGATCAAATCTTCAAAGCTTTCGCGATGGATGACGAGCTGATGCTTGCCGCCTTCCGCAAAAACGACTGCCGGCCGGGTGATCCTGTTGTAATTGCTCGCCATGGAATAGCCATATGCACCGGTACAGAAAACAGCTAGGATGTCGCCGGCAAAAACTTCCGGCAGACGGGCTTCTTCAATGAGCTTGTCGCCGGATTCACAGCATTTCCCTGCGATTGTATAAACTTGCCCTGCCTCTTCCTGAGCGCGGTTGGCGAGCAAAGAACTGTATTTCGCACCGTACAGCGCAGGGCGGATATTGTCGGACATTCCGCCGTCGACCGCTGCATAGCGGCGAGTGTCGGGCACATCTTTTGTCGATCCGATCGTATAGAGCGTCGTGCCAGCATCACCGATCAATGAACGGCCCGGCTCAATCCAAATTTCCGGCACCGGGAACCCGGCCCCTTCGGACGCGGTTTTGACCGTGCGGATCATGTCTTTCACATACACGGCAGGCTCAAGTGGAGCATCTTCTTCCGTATAGCGGATGCCGAATCCGCCTCCTAAATTCAACACGCTGCATGTGTAGGAATGGTCTTGTTTCCACCCCGCCATTTTCAATAGCAGTTTTTCAGAAGCCATCTGGAATGCTGCAGTTTCGAAAATCTGGGACCCGATATGGCAATGAAGGCCGATCAACTCGAGATGTCCGTGAGCATAGGTTTCCTCAAAAGCACGGTCTGCCTGGCCGTTGTTTAAATCAAAACCGAATTTCGAGTCTTCCTGTCCGGTTGTGATGTAGTCATGGGTATGGGCTTCAATCCCTGGCGTGACGCGCAGCAAGATGTTCATCTTCTGCTGGCGCTGTTCCGCTGTTTTTTTCAGCAGTTCGATTTCGTGGAAATTATCGACGACGATGCAGCCGATTTCTTCATCAAAAGCCATGTCGATTTCCGCTTGGCTCTTATTATTGCCATGGAAATGGATTTTCTCTTTCGGGAATCCGCTTTGGATCGCCGTGTAGAGCTCCCCGCCAGACACGACATCGAGCGACAGCCCTTCTTGTGCTGCGACTTGATAGATGGCGATGCCGGAGAACGCTTTGCTGGCATAAGCGACTTGATAACCGACTTGTTCGTTTTGGAAGGTTTTTTGGAACGCTTGAGCGCGTTCGCGGAATAGCGCGATGTCATAGACGAAAAGCGGTGAGCCGTATTGTGCTGCAAGGTCTATGGTGTCTACTCCCCCAATCGTCAAATGGCCTTTTTCGTTAATTGATTGTGTCCCGTATAGATGCATGTCGACTCCTCCTGAATGGGCTATGTATAGTAAAAATCTTGCTGAGCCTAGACCCAGCAAGATTCGTTTAATCGGTGATCAAAGCAGAGACGAGTTGAATCGCTTCAACCGGCTCGTTCGAATACTCGATACTATTGTATAACATTTCCTGGCATTCCGCGAGGTCCTGTGTATTGGAATAAATCGTCGCCAAAGCTTCGCCTTTTTTGACGAAATCGCCGACCTTCTTGTGCAGCACTAAACCGACCGATAGATCGATGACCGAATCCTTCGTCGCGCGGCCTGCGCCGAGCACCATGGCCGCTGTCCCGATTTCATCCGCTTCCATAAAGGAAATATAGCCGTCCTGCTTGGCTGGCAGTTCGGTAACGAATTTCGCTTGCGGCAATAGGCTGAGATCGTCCACTACAGCCGGGTTGCCGCCCTGGTCTTCGATCAATTGGCGGAACGCTTCGAGTGCTGAACCGTCTTTAATGACGCTTTCTAGCATTGCACGCGCCTCTTCTAAAGTTTCTGCCTTGCCGCCGACGACGACCATTTGGCTGCCGAGTACGAGGCATAGTTCCGTCAGATCTTCCGGGCCTTTCCCTTGTAGCGTTTCAATCGCTTCTTTTACTTCCAACGCATTGCCGATCGCAAATCCGAGCGGCTGGCTCATATCTGAAATGATGGCCATCGTTTTGCGCCCTGTCGCATTGCCGATGCCGACCATGGCGTGCGCCAGTTTTTTGGCATCTTCTTCGGTTTTCATGAATGCGCCCTCGCCTGTTTTCACGTCAAGCACGATGGCATCGGCGCCGGCTGCGATTTTCTTGCTCATGATCGAACTTGCGATCAGCGGAATGCTGTTGACGGTCGCCGTTACATCGCGCAAGGAATACATTTTCTTATCGGCAGGCGTCAAATTGCCGCTTTGCCCGATCACAGCCAATTTGTGTTCGTTCACTTGGCGGATAAAGTCTTCTGTTGACAGCTCGACGTGGAAACCGTCGATCGCTTCAAGTTTATCGATTGTCCCACCGGTGTGTCCAAGTCCGCGCCCGCTCATTTTGGCAACTGGAACGCCGCACGCTGCTACAAGCGGCCCGAGGACTAGCGTCGTCGTATCGCCGACGCCTCCTGTTGAATGCTTATCCACTTTAATGCCTTCAATGGCCGACAAATCGATCTGGTCTCCAGACTCCGCCATCGCCATCGTCAAATCTGCCCGTTCACGCTCACTCATATCCTGGAAAAACACAGCCATCAAGAATGAGCTCATTTGATAATCGGCAATTTCGCCTTTTGTATAGCCAGAGACGATAAAACGGATTTCTTCTGTGGACAGCTCATGGCCGTCCCTTTTCTTTTCGATCAAGTCTACCATTCTCATTGGTCATTACCGCCTTTTCAGTTTAGTTTCGATAGGAAGCTTGTGCCGAATTTCGGCAATTCGCAAGCGAAATTCTCCGCAATGGTCGCACCGATATCCGCAAATGTCGATCCTGTTCCAAGGTCAGACCCGCCGTTGAAACGAGGAGAGAATGCTAGAAGCGGAACATATTCGCGCGTATGGTCGGTTCCCGGGAAAGTCGGATCGTTTCCATGGTCTGCTGTAATGAGCAGCAAATCGTCTTCTTTTAAGCCTTCCAGCACTTCCGGCAGGCGCACATCGAATGCTTCGAGCGCTTTTGCGTAACCTTCAGGGTCTCTGCGATGCCCGAAGAGCGCATCAAAATCTACGAGGTTCAAAAAGCTCAAGCCGTTGAAGTCCTTGCCGACCACTTGAACGAGCTTATCCATGCCGTCTGCGTTATCCGTTGTTCTCAAAGCTTCTGTCACTCCCGCGCCATTATAGATATCATTGATCTTGCCGATGGCGATGACATCTTTCCCGCCATCTTGCAGTTCATTCATGACAGTGCGGTCAAAAGGCGTCAAGGCATAATCATGGCGGTTGGATGTGCGTTTAAATGCACCAGGTTCACCTAGGAATGGGCGAGCGATGACACGCCCGACCAAAAATTCCGGGTCCAAGGTCAATTCACGTGCTGTTTCACAAATCCGGTACAGCTCATCCAATGGAATTACTTCTTCGTGTGCAGCAATTTGCAGAACCGGGTCAGCAGACGTATAGACAATCAACGCGCCCGTTTCCATGTGTTCTTGGCCGAGTTCGTCAAGGATTTCAGTGCCGCTTGCCGGTTTATTGCCGATGACTTTGCGGCCCGTCGCCTGTTCAAGTTTGTCGATTAATTCTTTCGGAAATCCTTCTGGATAGACTTTAAACGGTGTATCGATGTTGAGCCCCATAATTTCCCAGTGACCTGTCATCGTATCTTTTCCGACAGAAGCCTCCTCGAGACGCCCGAAATGGGCAGCTGGTGCATTTTGTGCTTCCAGTCCTTTAACGGGAACGATATTGGCTAGTCCCAACTTCTCCATATTCGGCATCGAGAGTCCGCCGACAGATTGCGCGATGTGGCCTAGCGTATCCGCTCCTTTATCCCCAAATGCTTCAGCATCCGGCGCTTCGCCGATGCCGACCGAATCCAGTACGATTAAATGTATGCGAGTAAACGGTTTCATTGTCATGTAATTTCCTCCTTATTTGCCCTTTTATTCTATCATATGATTGGCCCATGTCGGAAGTCAGACCTCTGTTAGGCACGCGGATGAAATTGCGAGTACACGTCTTTCAAACGCGTCTTGCTGACATGGGTATAGATTTGGGTCGTTGAAATATCTGCGTGCCCAAGCATTTCCTGTACGGCCCGCAGATCTGCCCCATTTTCGATTAAATGAGTAGCGAATGAGTGACGCAATGTATGCGGAGTCAACTCTTTTTGGATGCCCGCTTTCTGGGCGTGCTGCTTGAGCAATTTCCAGAACCCTTGCCGCGTCAAGCGTTTCCCTCTTTGGTTGATGAATAGGGCATCGGTTTTTTCAGAAGGATTTCGCAACATGAGACGCCCCGATTCGATGTATTGGCGGTTCGCCTCAAGTGCTGCCCTGCCAAGCGGGATGATCCGTTCCTTGCCGCCTTTTCCTGTGCAGCGCACGAACCCCATCGTCAAATGAACATCTTCCATATCCAAGTTGATGCATTCACTGACACGCATGCCGCTCGCATAAAGCAATTCCAGCATGGCCCGGTCGCGCAGCCCGCTGGCTTTTGACGTATCCGGGGAATTCAATAAAGCATCGATTTCTTCTATAGATAGGATGTTCGGAAGCTTCTTATCCATTTGAGGCATTTCCAAGTGAACGGTTGGGTCCGAATCGCTGCGCTTTTCCCGGATCAAGAATTGGTGGAAACTGCGGATCGAAGAAATATGCCTTGCCACTGTACGCGAAGTTTTCGCCATTTCCTGCAGATGGCGCAGGTGATTCAAAATATGGACACGCTCAATTTTCCCAAGCCGCTCCAATTGTTCGACTTCACTCATATATTGGATGTAGCCTTTCAAATCGCGTTCATATGAAGTCAGCGTGTTATCAGCCAGCTGTCTTTCCACTCGGAGAAAATGCAAATAATCATCCAATGCATCTTTCGCATCGTTCATCGGGATTCCTCCTTTTTGCGCTGTTTTAATGAAGATGAAAAAAAGACGGCCTACGACAGGCCGCCTTTTAAGCGTCTTTTTCCGGCTTATCAGCACCCGAATCATGGCAGCGCCAACAAATGCCATGAAAAGTCAGACGGTGGTCTTTGATCTGGAAGTTCCAGCGCTTTTCCACGACTGCTTCGACATCTTCAAGCAAATCTTCCTGTATTTCATCCACTGCCCCACACTCTAAGCAGACCAGGTGATGGTGGAAGTGTGCTGCGCCTTCCTGACGCAAATCATAACGGGAAACGCCATCCCCAAAATTTATTTTATCGACAATTTTCAATTCGGTCAGAAGTTCCAATGTACGGTATACCGTAGCTAAGCCGATTTCCGGTGCGATGTCCTTGACCAAAAGATAGACATCCTCAGCACTTAGATGGTCTTCTTCATGATCCAATAAAATTCGTACCGTTGCTTCACGCTGTGGCGTCAGCTTATAACTCGCAGCGTGTAATTGCTTTTTTATCCGATCTATCCTTGTTTCCATGCGACGCCCTCCCTCAAACTGTATTCATTATATCAAAAGGGCGTTCTCGATTACAACAATCGATGCCGTTTATTATTTAGAATCATTCTTAACTGGTAATTGGATTAATTCTTATCTGATAAGTAGTTTTTAACCCATTGCACAGCGTAAGCGGTTTTCGCGTCGTAAATCCGTTCGTTCTCAATCAAACCTTGCGCTTCCTCTACCGTCACTTCTAGCAATTCCACGAATTCGTCCTCATCCGTCACTGCGCCATTCTCTGCACGGTGCAAGCCGCTCGCAAAGAAAACGTGCACCACTTCATCAGCAAATCCGGGAGACGTCGAAAAGCTGATCACTTTTTCGAGCTTATCCGCTGAATAGCCTGTCTCTTCTTCCAGTTCACGCATAGCCGTGTACTCCGGTGCCTCGCCGGGTTCCAGTTTTCCGGCCGGAATTTCGACTAGTGAGCGTTCGAGCGCTTTGCGGTATTGTTCAACCATGATGATTTTCTTGTCACCCGTCAATGCGATGACCGCTACCGCTCCCGGGTGTTCGATCAATTCGCGCTTCGACTGTTTGCCATTTGGCAGTGTCACGTCGTCGACTTTCAAATTAATGACCTTGCCCTCATACAAACGTTCACTATGAATTGTTTTTTCTTCAAATTTCTTCATACTGGCCCTCATTTCATTTGTAGTTTCAATACCGCAAAGTATACCATAGAGGAAACAAATTTTTACAATGAGGTGAAATGATGAAATACAATACACTGGGAACCAGCGGATTTGAAGTCAGTGAAATTGCACTCGGCTGCATGTCATTTCCGGAAGACCCGAAACAAGCAGGAGCCATTATCGACGAAGCGATGGACAATGGCGTCACTTATTTTGACACAGCCGATTTCTACGGCAAAGGAAAGAACGAGGAAATCGTCGGCGGTGCACTTGGCAACCGGCGCAAAGACATCATCCTTGCCAGCAAAGTAGGGAATGAATGGTCGGAAGACTCGGATGAAGTGAAATGGAATCCGACGAAAGCTTATATCAAAGAACAAATCCACAACTCGCTGCGCCGCCTAAAAACGGATTACTTGGATTTGTATCAGCTTCACGGCGGAATGATCTCCGATAACTCAGAAGAAACGATCGAAGCGTTCGAGGAATTGAAAAAAGAAGGCTTGATCCGCGCTTACGGGATCTCGTCCATCCGGCCGAATGTCATCCGGCGCTTTTTGAACAATAGTGAGATTGCTTCTATCATGATGCAGTACAGTCTCCTTGACCGGCGCCCTGAAGAATTCTTGCCGGAGATCGGTCAAACCGGCCGTTCTGTCGTTGCACGCGGCAGTTTGGCAAAAGGCTTGCTGACGGCTGAAGGTTTCACACGCGCTGAGAAGATGGGCGACTATCTGCAGTATGGACCGGATCAGCTGACGGCTACGTTGAAAAAGCTTTCCGCCATCCATGACAATGTCCATGCACTCGCCCTGCATTCGGTGCTGTCAGACAGCACCGTAGCTGCAGCGGTAACTGGCGCAAGCAGCCCTGGGCAATTACGCGAAACTCTGCAAGCTTATCAACAGCCTGTCACTGCACAGCAGGTTGAAGATGCCAAGAAAGCGACGCGGCTGGACCGCTACGAACAACATCGCGATTAACCAGTTGCTTTAAAAAGAATGGCGTCCCGCCTTGAACTGAGCCCCATTTAGTGGACGATTTAATAAAAGCACCCGGCAGCTAGACTGCGATTAGATGACTTCGGTATTGTGCCGGAGTCATCTTTTTTAGGTTCCATTGCTTGCGCGTTTCGTTGTAATGCTCCATGTATTCATCCACCAGCCCCTTTAATTCGGCTAGGCTGGTCGCTTGTTTAAACTCGACTTCATCTTTAAAGTGACCAAAAAACGATTCGATGGGGGCGTTGTCGAGACAGTTGC
>NZ_JAPEHT010000109.1 GCF_028823615.1 Planococcus sp. A6 | reverse complement strand
CCGCCGATAAAGACGAACTTCGCTGTGTGTACATCGAGTTTGCCTGTCTCAAGGTTTTTAACTTTCAACAACCAGCGGCCATCTTTCATTTGTTTCAGATCCTGCACCATGTGGCGATAATGAACGTTTACGTCTTCTTTTACGAGACGGTCAAACAGCATGCGCGTCAAAGCACCGAAGTTAACGTCCGTGCCTGTATCGATTTTTGTCGCCGCAATTGGCTCGTTGTCTTGGCGGTTTGCCATGATCAACGGCATCCATTCTTTCAGCACTTCCGGGTCATCGGAAAATTCCATGCCTGTAAAGAGGGGGTTTTTAGCCATTGCGTCAAAACGTTTTTTCAGGAAACGGATATTGTCTTCGCCTTGCACCATGCTGATATGTGGAAGCGGGCGAATGAATTCTTCCGGGTTTTTCAACAATCCCGTTTTCACGAGATGGGACCAGAACTGGGCAGATACCTGGAATTGTTCGTTGACGTCGATGGCTTTGCTGATATCCATTGTGCCGTCAGGTTTTTCTTTTGTGTAATTCAATTCACAAAGGGCTGCGTGGCCAGTACCGGCGTTATTCCATTCGTTCGAACTTTCTTCACCAGGGCTCGACAATTTCTCGAACACGTTGATTTTCATATCTGGAGACAGTTCTTTCAAAAGAATCCCCAAAGTCGCACTCATAATACCGGCACCGATTAAGATTACATCTGTATCAGTTTCTCTATTGCTCATGTATACCTTCCTTTTCTACGCGAGTATTAGCGGCTTTTCGAGTCCGCCGCTTCCGTGTTAAATTCACCATCTATTGTATGCCTGTGTGACACAAAATTTCTACTACTAGCAGATAATTATAAACCATTTTGCGTAAGGATTAAAGAAAATACGCCTTTTGTGCAAAGCCTGAAGATGAAAAAGCGGAATACTGCCTCGAAAGCGTGGAATCGGGCTCTGAACGAGCAGTTTATTTTATTTCACAATGTACGCCCATACAAAAAGAGACCGTCATTTTGACAGTCTCTGCAAAGTTTTCCGGACAATTGAGTTTCACCAACTTGGCTTGGAAGCAAATTTCTTATATAGGGTAAGAAGGCACCAGAACAGCAAAGCCGTGGCGAGAAAACTGGCCACGTATTCGATCGGGGACGAGGGAACGGCATAGCCGAATGACACTTCCGATTGCAGCACATGCTCATTCGTCCATAATGCTTCAATGTTCGGTTGGTACAGCATCGTTTTCGCATATCCGACCGTAAATGTAATAACCCAATACAAAAGTGGACCATCATCGCTCCCGCTGCTGCCTGGCATATCAGCTTCATCCCGCTCACCCCTTTTCCATATTTTAGCATATAAATGGAAGTGCGCCTATATAGAATTCCAACTGTTCCCAATTTTTTAATTTATGTTCGGTTCGCGCTGTGGAATGGGCAGCTGATTATATGATCGTCGACCATTCCTACTGCCTGAAGAAACGAATAGCTCGTGACGGGGCCGACGAATTTAAAGCCGCGTTTTTTCAAATCTTTGCTGAGCTTTACCGATAATTCCGATTGGGCGGGAATCTGCCCGTCTGATTGCCATTCGTTGATCACCGCTTTGCCGCCCGTGAAACTCCATAGATATTCGGCGAAACTGGTGAATTCGGATTGAATCTCCTTCACCGCCCGTGCATTTGTGCGGACGGATTGGAGTTTGGCACCGTGTTTGATCACGCCGTATTGCTCCTTGATCTCAGCAAGTGCTTCATCCGTCAATGCGGCGCAATAGTCTATATCGAAGTTGTGAAAAGCCTCTTTGTAGCTATCGCGTTTTGACAGCACAATCTGCCAGGACAAGCCTGCTTGGGCGCCTTCCAAGCTCAGCATTTCAAATAAATAACGTTCATCGCGGCTTGGCCGGCACCATTCCTCGTCGTGATAGGCCTGCATCCGTTCGTCACCTTTCGGCCATTCGCATTGCGCCATTGGAGCACCTCTTCCTGTTTTTTATGATGAAAAAAGAAGCGGCAATCCTTCCCGCTTCTTTACCGATTATCGTCTTCCGGCGTTTCCCGTTCCTCTACTTTGACACTTTTTACAGGTGTTTGTTGATTCGGCACATCGTCCACTTTATTGGACTTGCTCTTTTTCAGCATCACGAGGATACTGCCGACCAAAAGCCCGGTAATGAGCAAAAAAAGGCCAAAGATGATGAGTGCCACTGTTATTCCACCAGGCATTTCCATTTCTGTTTCCCCCTTTCGCTATTGTTCCTTAGGTTCTTTTCATTGTTCATTCTCCAGCTTTTTAACGCGCAATTCCAGTGCCTTGATGCGCTTTTGCAAATCCGTTTCATCCGCCTGCAGCTTTTTGTTCTTGTTGGCCGATGACTTTACGGCAGCTACTACCAGCACGATCGCCAAAATGAAAAAGCCCAGGAGGAAGAACGTTGCAATGATATCGCCTATATTGAACATCATCATATTATCCACAATTCATATCCCCTTCCAATCTTGGTGTAAACTTCTACAAACCTCATGGAAAACCCTTTATCGCCGCATACAGTCAATATTGAGGGTTTCTTTCATAAATCCGCTTGAAATTAATACTCATTCAACTCAACAAAAAGCCGAAACCCTCACGACGAAGGGCTTCGGCTTTTGGGTTTTCAAGCGATACGTCTATCGCATCATTTCATTCACAAAATACAGCTGATAAACAACCGGCAGCAATAACGCGACGGCTAAACAAATCACGGCTGCGATTTTCGCTTGTTTGCTCACGCGCCCATCTTCCAATTTCAATTGCTCGAAAAACGTTAACGTAAAGTAAAAGCTGGCTACAAATAAAAGGGCTGAAACGATGCCCACCCAACTGCCCATTCCGAACATCCCCATATTCGACATCCCGCTCCCCCATTTCATATCTGATTAGGCCTTCATTATGCCGCCAAGAACAAGTTTTGCCAGGAGACAGTCAATAAAAGCAGCGAAATGACCACAAAAGCATAACCCCAGAATTCTTTTTGATTTTTCTCGATCCGTTCGAATCCTGCAACGAGCATGAACAATCCCGCGAGCAGCATGACGAGCGGCGTCAAAACCAATTTTTCGGTAAATAATGTATAGCTTCCTATTCCGATAACACTTAATTGAAGGATAATTCGAATTATTTTCAGCATCGCTATTCCCCATTTTTACGGAACTGCTCCAATGCGTATTGGCGCATCCAGGCAGTCTATAAATTCCCATTTTTTTCATCCTATCATTTTTAAGGAATCAAAGGAATATGAAGATGGAAATTTATTGAAATGAAAAACAGCTCAAGCCGAAAAATGCCGATTCAACTTCGGAATATACATGGAGAGGAAAATCGAACGGCCCGCACTAAACGCAATGAACGCTAGCCATAAGCCGTGGTTGCCGAACAGGGGGACGGCGAGAAAATAGACGGCCAAAAACAGCAGCAACGCCATCATCATCGACTTCCGGACAGGCGCTGTTTCGGTGGCTCCCGTGAAAATGCCGTAAAAAATGATGCCGATGCTTGTGGAAATCGGAAACAGCAATAGCCACATGCTGTAATCAGACGCAATGGTGATGACTTCCGGGATTCCGGTAAACAGACGGATGACCGGGCCGCTGAACAGCCAATACACAGCCGTCAAAAACAGCGCAGTGATCAGCGCCCATTGGCTGGCCAAAGCGAGCGTGCGTTTATACAAGCCCTCGTCCTTCGACCCGACCGCTTTGCCGGATAAAATGCTCGAAGCGTTCGAGAAGCCGTCGAAAAAATACGCCATCAAATAATGGATTTGGATCAGCACGGCATTGGCAGCCAATGTCTCGGTGCCAAACGACGCACTTTTGTATGTAAAGATATTGAACACAGCGAGCAAGCAGACGGTCCGGATAAACAGATCCTGATTGACGGCGATCATCTTTTTCAAAGCCGCGCCTTCGAAAATCTGCTGGAGCGGCAATAGCTTCAGCGTGAATTGCGTCCTTTTCATGAGGAAATAAATGCCCAAAACCATGGCGCTCACTTCGGCGATCAAAGTGGCCGATGCGACCCCAGTGACGCCCCAAGCGAACCCTGTCACGAACAGCAAATCGAGCGCGATATTCAATAAGTTCATGGCGATTTGGATCGTTACCGCAAGCCGGATGCGCGACATGCCCATCAGCCAGCCGAGAATGACGTAATTGATGAACGTCACCGGCACGCCCCACACGCGGATATGGAAATAATCCAGCGCCAAGGCTTCTACGTCCTGAGCCGGATTGAGCAAGGCCATCGCCGCTGTCGCAATCGGGTTTTGGAGAATCAGGAAAACGAGCCCGATTAACAGCGCAATGAAAAACGGCCGGATAAACGACAGCGTCTCCTGCAGCTCATCCCGCGCGCCGAGTGCTTGTGCGGCAAAGCCTGACGTGCTGACGCGCAAAAAGCCGAACAGCCAGTACATCGTATTGAAAATTACGGTTCCGATCGCGACGCCCCCGAGATAAGCGGGGTCCGGCAACTGCCCGACGACCGCTGTATCCACGGCCCCGAGCAAAGGCGTCGTCACGGTTGAAAAGGTTAAAGGCAATGCAAGCGCCAAATATTTTTTATGATTCATGGTGCACTCCTGTTCAGTCGAATAAAGAAACCAATTGTTTTGTATAAGGATGGCGTTCATGTGCAAACAAATCGCCTTTTTCGAAACGATCGACGATTTGCCCTTCTTTCATGACCAGTATTTTTTGGCTCAATGCCTGAATGGCCAGCAGATCATGGGAAATGAATAAATAAGATAAGTCCAATGCGTCGCGGAGATGATCCAGCAACTTCAAAATCGACATTTGCGTCAGGACGTCCAAGCTCGAAGTCGGTTCATCCAACACCACAAGCGCCGGCTCCAGGCTGATAGCGCGTGCAATCGAGATGCGCTGCTTCTGGCCGCCGCTCAGTTCATGTGGGTAGCGCGATAACAGGTCCGGAGAAAGTTCCACCGCTTCCATCAATTGGCGCGCCATCTCTTCTTCACTGCCATGCTGAAAGTGGGTCAAAGACACCTGCGCCCCGTACTGGCGAAACGGCTCCATCAATGAATGGCGGATCTTCAACTTCGGGTTCAGCGAAGAAGCCGGATTTTGCATGACGGTTTGCAGCTGGCGCCGGTACGGTCGGATGTCCCGTTCGGTTTTATTATGCAATGGCGTGCCTTCAAACAAAATCTCCCCTTGGTCAAGCCCCTCCAACTGCAAAATACAGCGGGCGAGGGTGCTTTTGCCGCATCCGCTTTCGCCGACAATCCCGAGACATTCCTTCCGGTCAAGCGAGAAGTTGATGTCTTTTAGTACCGGAATGCCCGGCTGGTAAGACTTCTGAACATCGTTCAATTGCAGTAAACGCATGATGTGTCGTCCCCCTTCAACAGCTGGGATGCCGCGGATAAGCTTGGTGATGCCGTCATCAGCGAACGGGTGTAAGCATGCTGCGGCTGGTCAAGAACGCTTTGCTTATCGCCCTTCTCGACGACTGCCCCTTCTTTCATCACAATGATTTGGTCGGCGTATTTTCGCACATGCCGTAGATCGTGGGTGATGAACAGCATCGCACAGCCGGTTTCCTGCTGCAGGTCCGCGAGCAAACGAAGCACTTTGAAAGCCGAAATGCTGTCGAGTGCCGCTGTCGGTTCGTCTGCAATGACCAGGTCCGGCTTTGTCAAAAGCGCCAAAGCAATCGAACTGCGTTGAAGCTGCCCGCCGCTCAATTGAAACGGGTAGCGCGTATACATCTCGGGCTGCAAGCCGACCGACTCGAGCGTTTGTTCCGCCATTTCCCGGCGCTGTGCTTTCGACAGCTTGAAATGGGCTTTTAAAAATTCATCAAAATGGCGGCCGATTGTATGAAACGGCGTAAAAGAACCTTGATAGTCCTGAAAGATATAGGAAATGGAAGTACCGCGCAAGCGGCGCATTTCTTTTGCGCCAAACCGCAGCATATCTTTTCCGTTATAAAGCGCTTTGCCCCGGGCTTTCAAATTCGGTGCGAGCAAACGGCCGATTGCGGAGGCGGTGACGCTTTTGCCACTGCCGCTTTGTCCGATGATGGCGAGCCATTCGCCTTTTTGGATATCAAAGGAAATGCCCTTAACAAGTGGGACCTCTCCGGCCTGGACCGTTAAATTTTGTACAGAGAGCAACGTCATTCTGCCACTTCCTTTTTCACGTCAAATTTATCGCGTAAATAATCGCCAAGCAAATTAGAGAACAAGACGACCGTCACAATGGCGAGTCCGGGATAAATCATCAAGGCCGGAACCGTCTGGAAATACGGTCGTGCTTCATTGAGCATCGCGCCCCATTCCGGTGCGGGCGGCTGTGCGCCGAGCCCGATGTACGACAAGGAAGAAATCAATAAAATGATTTTCCCCAAATCCAGGCTGGCGAGCACCAAAATATGGCCAATCAAATGGGGAAACAAATGCTTCCACATGATGCGCCATTCGCTCAAGCCGTTGATTTTGGCCATGGTGATGTAATCTTTCTGGCGTTCCGCAACGACCGTGCTGCGGGCAAGGCGTGCGTAATTCACCCATTTGACCAAAATGATCGCAAGCAGCAGGTTCTCGATGCCTGCACCGAACAAGCCGCTCAACACAATGGCGACGACTGTATCCGGAAACGCCAAAAACGCATCCGCCACCCTCATCAGCAAGCGATCGACAAGGCCGCCCTTGAATCCAGCAATGACGCCAATCGGAACTCCGATAGCGACCGCCAACAACAGCGCCAAAAAGCCATAGCCGACCGTCAATTGGAACCCGAGCAGGATGCGCGTTAGCATATCACGCCCCAAATGATCGGTACCAAAAGGATGCTGCCAGCTCATCGGGAGCAAGCGCTCATTCAAATCAACAAACGACGGATCATGCTTCAATATCAGAAACGCGTAAACCGCAACCGAAGCAATGAGGATCAGAATAGCCGATAAAAACACCTTGGTGGCACGCGCTTTATTTACAGTAAGCCGGCTTGTCATCACACTCTCCCCTTTCCTTTTAAGCGCAGTTGCGGATTCAAATAACGATACGATAGATCGACGATGCTATTGATCACAAATACCAGGATGGCCATAACAAAAATATAGCCTTGGATCATCGGATAATCCCTGCCGCGAATGGCATCAACGACCATCTTGCCGATTCCGGGATAGGCGAAAATCACTTCAATGACAACGACTCCACCGATCAAGCTGCCCAGACTGACACCAAATACCGTGATCACCGGAGGCAAACTCGCACGCAGCACATGGCTGAAGAAAATCCGCGGCTCTGAAATTCCGCGGGCGCGCGCAGCTCGGATATTTTCCTGGTTCAAGGAATCAATCAAGCTCGAGCGCAATAGCCGGACATAGACGCTTGAAATCGCGAGACCCAACGTAATAGAAGGAAGGACGGCAGAATGCAAGCCGTCCCTCCCCATTGTCGGCAGCCATCCTAGGCGGACGCCGAGCAGATCAATCAGTATAAGGCCCAGCCAGAAACTTGGAACGGCTGCACCGAGCAACGACAAACCGCGGCTCACTTGGTCGATCCAGCTGCCTCTGTAAAGCGCAGCGAGTGACCCGAGCGGCAAAGCGACCAGCACCATGACGAACAGACCGCCAAGCGTCAATTCCACAGTTGCCGGAACGCCGCTCCACAACATATCCATGACGGGCTGGTTGGAAATATAGGAGTTCCCGAAATCCAAGCGGGCAAAATCCACCAGCCACTCGCCGTACTGGACGAGCAACGGCTCGTTAAACCCCATGTCCGCTCGCAATTGCTCCACTTGTTCAGCCGATACAGATAAATCATCGACACGCAGGATCGACAGCACCGGGTCTCCCGGAGCCATGCGCGCGAATAGGAAACTAACGAACGTGATCAATAATAGAAAGACCGCAACTTCGGCTAAGCGGCGAGTAATGATGCGAATCACTTACTCCACATCCAATTCGTTCGTCAGCATATAGTATTCGCTTCTCGTCGTCGTCCAATTTTTCACTTTGTCGGAATTATAAGCAACAAGCGTATTTGGATGCAGCACAAACGAGTTGTACATCTGCTCATCGACGTAGCTGGCGATTTCTTCTGCGATGTCCGAACGCTGTTCCTGTCCGACGACCTGGTTCAATTCATCGATCATCGCCGTCAGTTTGTCATCGTCTGCACCGCTGAAATTGAGTGCACCATCCGGATGATAAGTCGCGTTCAAATAATACCCCGCATCCCCGCGCGGCGCCGTTAAGTTGCTGTAAGTCGTCAAATCCCAGTCTCGGTTGGCGGCCATATGCTCTTCAGGGATTTCGATTTGTTCAATCACCACTTCAATGCCCAGCTGGCCGGCATCTGATTGGAACACTTGTGCAATCAAGGGCAGATCGGCGCGTGCGCTATACGTCAATAGCGTCCAGGTAAAAGGTTCCCCGTCTTTTTGCATCACACCTTCCTGTTCGGTATAGCCTGCCTGCTCCAAAAGTTTTCGTGCTTCATCGATTCCACGCTTTTTTTCAGGATAATCCGGTGCAAAAGAGAAAGAAGACGGGAACGGCCCTGTTGCCACTTCCGCATGGCCGCTCAAAATCGTCTCAGCAATCATGTCCCGGTCGATCAATGCATCGATCGCTTGGCGGACATGAACATCTTTCAAGGACTCGCGCTGCAAGTTCATGGTCATCTGATGGACGCGGAATGTCGAAGTCGACTCGACCGTTACCCCGTCGATTGCCTCCAATTGTTCGACCGTTTCCACTTCAGGACGGAACACGATGTCCGCGCCTTTTGATTCAAGTGCAAGCGAACGGGCATTGGCATCTTCGTTAAATGAAAATCTCGCTTTTTCCAGTTTGGCAGCGCCGTCCCAGTAATCTTCGAAGCGCACCAAGTCTACTGCAGTACCCGGTGTGAACGAAGCGACCGCGAACGGCCCGGTCCCAATTGGTTTATTGATAAAATCGGTTTCGCTGATATCGATGATCGAGGTATTCGGATGCACCAGTTCAGAAGGGAATTCCGGAAACGGCATCGTCGTTTTGATGGTCAATTTCGGCCCCTCGACAGCAATCGACTCGATGCGCAACGCATTCTTAATGGCGATATTATCGGACATGGCGCGTTCCAAGGAAGCTTTCACCGCTTCGCCGTCCATCGGCTTGCCGTTTTGAAACTTCACGTCTTCGCGCAGCTTGAATGTCCAATTCTGGCCATCCTCACTCGACCAACTCTCTGCCAGCCACGGTTCGATCTCCAAAGTTTCGTCGTTCAAATAAACCAAAGTCTCGGCAATCCCAGCACGTAATGGCACATAGCTCGTGTCGACATGGGGATCGAGTGAATTGGTCGCGAAATTAAATAATAAATTCACTTCTTTGGCTGCATCTTCCCCGCCCTCCGCTGATGAATCCGAACAGGCGGACAATACTAGCGCCAAAGCAGCCAATGCTGCGAGCAGAATCAATAGTTTCTTCATAAAATCTTCTCCTTTTTGAATGATGTCGGTAAAACCAGCAAACTTTTCTCACGCAAGTCGAGCATAGCCAATTCTTAAAAAGTAATTATTACGATTTATAAAACCGAAAAAAATTTAGCCCCTTGTCCAGATGGCTAAAGATGTTCTATGTAATGAAAAGTTCCTGATAAAGGCTTTTGGCAATACGAATCGAACACAAAGAGTAAACATTACGATTTAAATCATATACCTTAGTTTTTCATTGCGCAAGCACAATTTGGACTGGATATTATTTTTCATAAAAAAAGAGCCTGGCTTCTATTTCAGCCCGCTCTTGTCTTTATTACTTCATCTGGCTCCGGATATGGCGGGGAATCATGACCGCTTCGACCGATAAATCGACGGCTTCAAAATCAGGATCGATGCATTCTTGCCAGTATGCCATGTGTTTTTCGTCGATCCAATGCGTTGAGGTTTCCACCGCCTGCCCGCCTTCCCCCTGCACCGAATACCAATACAAATACTCAGCCCCGTACAGTGTTTCCCGGAAAATCGTCTCGACGTACATCTTCTCTCCTTCTAAGGTAACGAGAACTTCTTCCATGTGATTGTTCAAGAACTTCAGCCATTCGTCCACCACTTCTGACTTTCCTTTTTTCACGCGAAACCGTGTCAACTCAACATCCATTCGAATCACTTCCTTTAAAAATTTTCAACATTTCACAATCTGGCAGAAAACAACAAGCTTGGCGAAATTCTCTTCCGTAAGTTTATTGACAATACACGAGCAGAGAAGTAGGATTAAACCAGAATCTAATTGAAAATGATTATCATTATTGATTGATCATTCTCGACCAAAGGAGAAGAAGAACTTGAAAAAATCAGGATTATTGTTCGTGATTTTACTGCTATTGGCTGTACTTGCAGCTTGCGGCTCTGCCGAATCGTCAGAAGAGACGGGCGCTACAGAACCGGAACAGGATGCAGCAGCGGAAACATTTACATACGAATCGGAAACAGGTCCCGTTGAAGTGCCGACAGACCCACAGCGCATCATCGCCTTGACGAATGGGCCGAATGTCTTGGCGCTTGAAGGCAATATCGTCGGCATCGACGAATGGACCAATGCCAACCCGCTTTTTGAAGACAGGCTGTCCGATGTGGAAATCGTCACGGAAGACAATCTGGAAAAAATCATCGAATTGGATCCGGACCTTATCATCGCAGGCACACATATGAAAAATCTCGACAAGATGAGCGAAATTGCACCGACCGTTGCCTTCACATGGGGCAAACTCGATTATTTGGATCAGCAAGTGGAAATCGGTAAATTGCTCAATAAAGAACAGGAAGCGAAAGATTGGGTCGCTGATTTCCAAAGCCGCGCACAAGCTGCCGGTGAAGAAATCCGCACTAAAATCGGGGAAGACGCCACTGTTTCGGTCATCGAAAGCGGCAATAAGGAATTCTATGTATTCGGTGATAATTACGCACGCGGCACTGAAATCCTCTATCAGGAAATGGGCTTGAACATGCCTGAAAAAGTCGGGGAACTGGCACTTGAAGCGGGCGTACATACCTTCTCGCTCGAAGTATTGCCTGATTTCGCAGGAGATTACGTCGTCCTCAGCAAAAACCCGGATGTCGACAACTCATTCATGGAAACCGATGTCTGGAACAACATCCCTGCTGTAAGCGAAGAGCGCGTCATTGAAATCAATACGAAAGCTTCGACGTACAGCGACCCGATCACCCTGGACCATCTGCTTGGCATCTTTGAAGAAGGATTCCTTGCCGAGAATTAGGTCATTTGAAAGCCCCCGTCCGAACGGCCTTCCACACCCCCCGGAAGCCGTTCGGACGGGGGCTTTCGTTATTTTTTGCTTTTCGAGCACACATCGCACGTAAACTGGGCCTCCAGTTTTAAGTACGCTTTGACTTCCGCGAACCCTTTGCGCTTCGGATAGCGCATCTGGAGCTCCACTAATTCACCGCCCTCAATTTCCCTGCCGCACACTTGGCATTTCGGTGGTTCATTGAACATCGTCATCCCTCCCACTCGATCGTTATTGTTTCAAGCGTTCCGATAAGCCTTGGTCGTCCGTGTAAGTGAACTTGCCGATCTTGCCTTCTTGGACGGTTGAAAACAACAC
>NZ_JAPEHT010000108.1 GCF_028823615.1 Planococcus sp. A6 | reverse complement strand
CCGCCGACAGGCGACCCATCAGCACCGCTCAAAGCGATGATCTTCGATTCCTTATACGATCCGTACCGCGGCGTTGTTGCTTATATCCGGATCATGGAAGGCACCGTCAAGCCAGGTGACAAGATCAAGATGATGGCGAGCGGCAAAGAATTCGATGTCGTTGAAGCTGGCGTCTTCACGCCGAAAGTGACATTGCGCGACGAATTGACCGTCGGCGATGTTGGCTTCCTGACCGCTTCCATTAAAAATGTCGCGGATTCACGCGTCGGGGATACGATCACGCTTGCGGAAAACCCGGCACAAGAAGCATTGCCAGGCTACCGCCGTTTGAACCCGATGGTTTATTGCGGGATGTACCCGATCGATACATCGAAATACAATGATTTGCGCGATGCACTGGAAAAATTGGAGCTGAACGATGCCGCATTGCAATTCGAACCTGAATCCTCTCAAGCGCTTGGTTTCGGCTATCGCTGCGGATTCCTTGGCCTCTTGCATATGGAGATCATCCAGGAACGCATCGAACGTGAATTCAATATCGAATTGATCACGACAGCGCCAAGTGTTATCTACCACGTCCATATGACGGACGGGGAAGTGCTTAACATCGATAACCCGGCGATGATGCCGGACCCGCAAAAGATTGAATATGTCGAAGAGCCATATGTCAAAGCGACAGTCATGGTCCCGAACGATTTCGTCGGCGCCGTCATGGAAATCTGCCAGCAGAAGCGCGGCAATTTCATGACGATGGATTACCTCGACAACTCACGCGTCAGCATCATTTACGAATTGCCGCTTGCGGAAATCGTCTATGATTTCTTCGACCAATTGAAATCGGGCACGAAAGGCTATGCCTCGTTCGATTATGAATTGATCGGCTACAAAGATTCCAAATTGGTGAAAATGGACATTCTCCTGAACGCTGAGAAAGTCGATGCGTTGAGCTTTATCGTCCATAGGGATTTTGCTTACGAGCGCGGGAAAATCATTGTCGATAAATTGAAGACATTGATTCCCCGCCAGCAGTTTGAAGTTCCGATCCAAGCCGCTATCGGCCAGAAGATCGTGGCCCGTCAAACGATCAGCGCCATCCGGAAAAACGTCCTTGCGAAATGCTACGGCGGCGATATTTCCCGGAAGCGCAAATTGTTGGACAAGCAGAAAGAAGGGAAAAAGCGGATGAAGCAAGTAGGCTCCGTGGAAGTCCCGCAAGAAGCATTTATGGCTGTTCTCAAAATGGATGACCAATCCAAATAAACGAAAAAAAGGAGGCGGTTTTTCTGCCTCCTTTTCCTATTAGAAAGAAGGATTTTTTTATGGTAAAAGGCATGTATATCCATATCCCATTCTGCCACCAGATTTGTTTTTACTGTGATTTCAATAAAGTGTTCTTCAAAGACCAGCCGGTGGACGCCTATATCGAATCGATCGGCAAGGAATTGGCGCTGTGGAAGCAAGAAGGCGCACTGGACCATCCGCTTGAGACGGTTTTTCTCGGCGGCGGGACACCAACGGCCTTGACGCCTGAGCAGCTGGAGCGCTTGCTTGAATTGATACACCAGTATGTTCCGATGGCTGAAGGCGTCGAATGGAGCTCTGAGGCGAACCCGGATGAATTGACGCGCGAAAAGATGGAAGTGCTCTATAAAGGCGGCGTCAACCGGCTGAGCATGGGCGTCCAGACCTTCGACCAGGATCTGTTGAAGCGGTTGGGGCGCACGCACGCCAATGACGATGTGCTGCGTGCCGTTGAAACTGCACGCGAAGTCGGTTTTTCGAATATCAGCTTTGACCTGATGTATGGGCTGCCCGGACAGACGATGGCGCAATGGGACGAAACGCTTGAGCGCGCATTCGCATTCGGCATGCCGCATTTTTCGGCATATTCATTGATTATCGAACCGAAAACGGTGTTCTACAACTTGATGGTTAAGGGTAAGCTCAATACGGTGACCGAAGACTTGGAAGGCGATATGTACGAACGCCTCATGGATGAAATGGAAAAGCATGGCTTGCATCAATATGAAATTTCCAATTTCGCAAAGCCTGGCCATGAATCCCGCCACAATCTCCTGTACTGGGATAATGAAGAATACATCGGTGTCGGCGCGGGTGCCCACGGTTATGTGAAAGGCGTCCGCTATTCCAATCACGGGCCTTTGAAAAAATACATGGAACCGCTGGAGTCGGGTGAGCGGCCGGTGCTTGACGCGACGCAAGTGAGCGTCAAGGCGCAGATGGAAGAAGAGATGTTCCTCGGCCTGCGCAAGACGGCAGGTGTCGACATCGCTCATTTTGAAGAAAAGTTCGGCGCCCCGCTGGAAAAAGTGTACGGCGAGATTCTCCGCAGCGAAACGGCAAAAGGTAATCTGGCAATCGAACAGGGCCGTGTTAAATTGACGCATAAAGGCCGATTCGTCGGCAATGAAGTTTTCGAGCAATTTTTGCTTTCCTAGAAGCGCATCCGTTGACAAGCAAAAAAAGATTTGGTAATTTTAGTGTAGTCTTAGCACTCGAACTCATAGAGTGCTAACTGAGGTGATGATCATGTTAACAGAACGGCAGCTGCTCATTTTGAAAGTGACAGTCGATGATTATATCCAATCAGCGCAGCCGGTAGGATCGAACCAACTAGCTAAAAAGCCGGGCATCACTTCAAGTTCGGCAACCATTCGCAATGAATTGGCTGAGCTCGAAGGCCAGGGCTACCTCGAAAAGACTCACACATCCTCGGGCCGGATTCCGTCTCAAAAAGGCTACCGCTATTATGTGGACCATTTGCTGACGCCGAATCCAGTACCGCAACAGGACATTGTCCAGCTTCGTTCGGTTTTTGAGGAAAAAGTAACCGAAACCGAGGAAATCATCAAACGTTCGGCTGGCATCCTGTCCGAATTGACGAATTATACGTCGATTCTGCTGGGGCCGGATATCCGCAAACACGTCGTCAAGAAATTATCGATTGTGCCCTTGTCCCCGGGAATGGCGGTGGCGATCATCGTTACCGACTCGGGCCATGTGGAAAATCGGGTATTCTCCATCCCACCGGATCTGGATCCATCCGACATCGAAAAGATGGTCAATATCTTGAACGAGCGGCTCATCGGCGTCTCGCTGCACGATTTGCACACAAACGCTCGCTCTCTTGCGCCAGCATATCGAGCGCTACGGAGAATTGTTCCGAACGTTCAAGCAAGCATTGCTGCTTCCTCGAGCGGATAATGTGTATTATGGCGGCAAGCTGAATATTTTGAAGCAGCCGGATTTCCATGATATTCAGAAAATCCGTGAGTTGATGGATGTGATGGAAGAAGGGAAGCACATTCCTGAAATCCTGCCGATCGGCGCTCAAGGGCTACAGATCCGCATCGGTTCGGAAAATGCATTGGCGGCCATGGAAGATTGCTCGGTCATTACGGTATCTTATGATATCGGGGATGAGCAAATGGGCTCCATCGCTATTGTCGGGCCGAAAAGAATGGATTACCGCCGGATCGTCTCGCTGCTTGATTATGTAAGCGGCGATTTATCGAAAGAGCTGACACGGCTGTTTCAAGGAAAGTGAACCAAAGGAGGCACATATTTTGTCGAATGAAAAAGAAACGTTCAAACAACAAGACCTAGAGCAGGATACTGCACAACAAGAAGCGCAAGATGCTGTGGACGAAACAGCAGAAACCGCTGAAGGAACAGAGCCTGGAACTGTCGAATCATCCAATCAGCCACAAGCAGAAGAGCCAGTAGATGAGAAAGCTGAACTCCAAGCACAGCTTGAAGAAGAGCAGAACAAATACTTGCGCCTTTTGGCAGATTATGACAATTTCAAGCGCCGCACCAAAAAAGACCAGGAATTGGCAAAGCAATTCCGTTCCCAATCATTGTTGACAGATCTTTTGCCGGTCATGGATAATTTTGACCGCGCGCTTGCTGTTGAAGCGAAAAGCGAAGAATCTGCCTCTCTTTTGAAAGGTCTTGAAATGGTCAAGAAATCCTTGGCTGACGCTGTAGCGGCGGAAGGCTTGGAAGAAATCAAAGCGGTCGGCGAACCGTTCGACCCTCATTTCCATCAGGCAGTCATGCAGGAAAGCGATGCAGACAGCGAACCAGGAACGGTGTTACAGGAGCTTCAAAAGGGGTATACCCTGAATGGCAGAGTGCTCCGCCCGGCAATGGTAAAAGTGAACGAATAACTGAAATTCAATAACTGAAATTCAAGAATCTAATGTTAATGGAGGAATTTTAAATGAGCAAAATTATCGGAATTGACTTAGGTACAACAAACTCAGCAGTCGCAGTACTAGAAGGCGGCGAACCAAAAATCATCCCAAACCCGGAAGGCAACCGCACAACACCATCGGTCGTATCGTTCAAAAACGGCGAACGCCAAGTCGGTGAAGTAGCGAAACGCCAATCCATCACGAACCCGAACACGATTCAATCCGTCAAACGTTTGATGGGTACAGAGGAAAAAGTGACAGCTGAAGGCAAAGAATACACAGCGCAGGAAGTTTCTGCGATGATTCTTCAATACATCAAAGGCTATGCTGAAGACTACCTCGGAGAAAAAGTCACGAAAGCCGTCATCACGGTACCGGCATACTTCAACGATGCAGAACGCCAAGCGACTAAAGACGCTGGCCGCATTGCAGGCCTTGAAGTGGAACGCATCATCAACGAGCCGACAGCAGCAGCGCTTGCTTACGGCCTCGATAAAATGGAAAAAGACGAAACAGTCTTGGTCTATGACCTTGGTGGCGGTACATTCGACGTATCGATCCTTGAACTTGGCGATGGCGTTTTCGAAGTAAAATCGACTGCCGGCGACAATCGTTTGGGCGGCGATGATTTCGATAAACTGATCATCGATTACCTAGTGCAGGAATTTAAAAAAGAAAATGGCATCGACTTGTCAAAAGACAAAATGGCGACACAGCGCTTGAAAGATGCTGCTGAAAAAGCGAAAAAAGATTTGTCTGGCGTGACAACGACTCAAATCTCCTTGCCATTTATCACAGCTGGTGAAGCAGGACCGCTTCACATGGAGATGAATCTTTCACGCGCGAAATTCGACGAGTTGACTTCAGCTCTAGTTGAACGCACGATGGGACCGACTCGCCAAGCATTGAAAGACGCAGGCGTTTCCGCTTCAGAACTTGATCGCGTGATTCTAGTTGGTGGATCTACTCGTATCCCAGCTGTCCAAGAAGCTGTTAAGAAAGAAACAGGAAAAGACCCGCATAAAGGCGTTAACCCGGATGAAGTTGTTGCAATGGGCGCAGCTGTACAAGGCGGCGTATTGACTGGAGACGTTCAAGACGTGGTATTGCTAGACGTAACTCCATTGTCTCTTGGTATCGAAACAATGGGCGGCGTGTTCACGAAATTGATCGAACGCAACACGACAATCCCAACATCTAAATCGCAAACATTCTCTACGGCAGCGGACAACCAGCCAGCCGTTGACATCCATGTCATGCAAGGTGAACGCCCGATGGCAGCGGACAACAAAACACTCGGCCGCTTCCAATTGGCTGATATCCCGCCTGCACCACGCGGCGTGCCACAAATCGAAGTCAGCTTCGATATCGACAAAAACGGCATCGTCAGCGTAAAAGCGAAAGACCTCGGTACGCAAAAAGAACAGACCATTACGATCCAATCAAGCACAACGCTTACAGACGATGAGATCGACCGCATGGTAAAAGAAGCGGAAGAAAATGCAGAAGCAGATGCGAAGCGCAAAGAAGAAGTAGAACTTCGCAACGAAGCGGACCAAGCAGTCTTCACGACAGATAAAACAATCGAAGACCTTGGCGAAGCAGTTTCTGAAGACGAAAAGAAACAAGCTGAAGAAGCGCGCGATGAATTGAAGACAGCGCTTGAAGGCACGGACATCGAAGATATCCGTACGAAGAAAGATAAATTGCAAGAGCTTCTTCAAGGCTTTGCCATGAAAGCTTACGAGCAAGCTGCCCAAGAGCAACAGGGCGCTGAAGGCGAAGCTCAGCAAGGAAATGACGACGGCGTTGTTGATGCTGACTTTGAAGAAGTAAACGACGATAAAGACAAGTAAGATATGCAAGGCCGAAAAAGTCAAAGCAAAGCAACTGCTTTGGCTTTTTCAATGTCTTTGCAAGCGCAATTTAAACCGTGTACAATTACAGTTGACTGCAAGAGGGAGAGTGACCTATGAATAAGCGAGACTATTATGAAGTCCTTGGCGTTTCTAAGGATGCTTCAAAAGAGGAAATCAAGAAAGCGTACCGGAAGCTTTCCAAACAATATCACCCGGACATCAATAAGGAAGCGGATGCTTCCGAGAAGTTCCAGGAAGTCAAAGAAGCCTATGAAGTGTTGAGCGATGAGCAAAAACGCGCCCAATACGACCAATTCGGTCATCAGGATCCAAACCAAGGCTTCGGCGGCGGTGGATTTGGCGGTGCGGAAGGATTCGGCTTTGATGATATTTTCAGCACCTTCTTCGGCGGCGGCAATGCACCAAGAAAAGGCGATGATCTTCAATATTCCATGACCATCGATTTTCTGGATGCGGTATTCGGCGAGGAGACAGAAATTGAAATCCCGAAAGATGAAACATGCGAAACATGCGACGGTTCAGGGGCGAAGCCCGGAACGAGCAAGAAGACTTGCCCATATTGCGAAGGAACGGGCCAGTTGAATGTCGCGCAAGATACGCCGTTCGGCCGCATGGTCAACCGCCGTGCTTGCCACCACTGTGAAGGCACCGGCCAGATTATCGAAGAAAAATGCACAACTTGCCGCGGTGCAGGTAAAGTGAGAAAAATGAAGAAAATCAAAGTGACAGTTCCAGCCGGCGTCGATGACGGTCAGCAATTGCGCGTATCAGGACAAGGCGGCCCAGGCTTCAATGGCGGGCCAGCCGGAGATCTTTATGTGCTGTTCCGTGTCAAACCCCATGCGCAATTTGAACGCGACGGGGATGATATCCACCTGGAATTGCCAATTACTTATCCGCAAGCCGCACTCGGTGACGAGATCGAAGTCCCGACTGTTTCTGGAAAAGTGAAACTGAAGATTCCAGCCGGAACGCAAAACGGCGCCCGTTTCCGCCTGCGCGGGAAAGGCGTACAAAACGTTCACGGCTACGGTGTCGGCGATCAACACATCACCATCAAAGTGAAAGTCCCGACCAAGTTGAGCGAAAAACAAAAGCAATTGCTGCGTGAGTTTGCCGAAATTTCTGGGGATATCCCAGAAGAGCAAAGCAGTTCATTGTTCGACAAGATCAAAAGAACCATCAAAGGTGATTCATAATAGGCATTCATAGCCTTGGACAAATGGAAAACTCCCGTGCAATAGGGAGTTTTCTGTCTGTTACATAATTGTTCAATAAAGGAGCTGGTCGTAAGTGAAATGGTCTGAGCTGTCGATTCATACGACGAACGAAGCAATTGAATCAATTTCCAACATTCTGCATGAAGCCGGGGCGAGCGGCGTCGTCATCGAGGATTCCGAAGATCTGACGAAAGACCGTGAAGATGTATTCGGCGAAATCTATTCACTCGATCCAGAAGATTTCCCAACAGAAGGCGTCATTCTAAAAGCGTATCTGCCGGTCAATAGCTTTCTCGGCGAAGCCGTCGAAGGCATCAAGCTGGCCATCAACAATCTTGCAGAATTCAATATTAATGTCGGGCGCAATGTTGTCACGATCAGTGAAGTAAATGAAGAAGACTGGGCGACGTCCTGGAAGAAGTATTACCATCCGGTGAAAATTTCCAAAAGATTCACCATCGTGCCGACATGGGAAACCTATCATCCGGTTTCAAGCGATGAACTGATCATTGAACTCGACCCGGGCATGGCATTCGGAACCGGTACGCATCCAACAACTGTCATGAGCTTGCAAGCACTTGAAAAACATGTTGGCAAAGGCAATACGGTTATCGATGTGGGAACCGGATCGGGCGTACTCGCAATCGGTGCAGCCTTGCTAGAAGCAGCTTCAGTCAGAGCGCTGGACCTCGATGAAATTGCGGTCAAAGCGGCAGGATTGAATGTTAAATTGAACAAAGTACAAAACCGCGTCAATGTATTCCATGGCAATTTGCTCGAAGCGATCGACGACCCAGCGGACGTAGTCGTGGCGAATATACTCGCCGAAATCATCATGTCGTTTACAGACGATGCTTACCAGGCCGTCAAGCCGGGCGGTATCTACATCACGTCCGGAATCATCGCCCAGAAGAAAAACGACGTGAAGCAGGCGCTTGAAGCGTCAGGCTTTGTCATTGAAGATATCATGATGATGGAAGACTGGGTAACGATCATTTCGAAAAAACCGCTATAATGGGGTGTGACCATGCAACGATATTTTTTGGAAGATAAAGAATCCGCCAATGGTTATTTGACGATTACAGGAGACGACGCCAAGCACATCACCAAAGTGATGCGTCAATCAGTTGGCGAAGAATTGATCGCTGTTGTTGCCGGTAAAGTTTACTTGGCGAAAATCACCGATATTGACTTAGATGTTCAAGTCAAGCTCATCCGTGAGCTCGAGGACCGAAGCGAATTGCCGAAAAAAGTAACGATTGCTTGTGGCCTCCCGAAAGGTGATAAGCTCGAACTAATCACCCAAAAAGCGACAGAGCTCGGCATGAATGCTTTATTGCCCTACTCGGCTGAGCGCTCGATCGTCAAATGGGACGGCGCAAAAAGCGTAAAGAAAATCGAACGATTAAAGAAAATCGCCAAGGAAGCGGCTGAGCAGTCGCATCGCAGCCACATCCCTGACATCCAGGCGGTACACAGCTTTAAAGAGTTGGCAAATGCCGTGAAAAATTACGATGTAGTCATCGTCGCTTATGAAGAAGAAGCGAAAAAGAGTGGCGGAAGGCGGTTTGCCGAAATTCTGGAATCATTGTATGATAAAGACTCAATCTTGCTTGTTTTCGGGCCGGAAGGCGGCATTTCGGAAACAGAAGCGGCCGCACTCAAGGAAGCTGGCGCATTGTTCACCGCGCTTGGCCCGCGTATTTTGCGCACGGAGACGGCTCCGCTTTATGCATTGTCTGCAATATCCTATGAATTTGAATGAAAGAGGTGGCCACCGATGTCAACTGTCGCATTTCATACTCTTGGTTGCAAAGTGAACCATTATGAAACGGAAGCGATTTGGCAGTTATTCAAAGAACAGGGCTATGAGCGTACTGAGTTTGAACGTCTTTCCGATGTTTACGTCATCAATACCTGCACCGTCACCAATACAGGCGATAAAAAGAGCCGGCAAGTGATACGCCGTGCCGTCCGCTCCAATCCCGATGCGGTCATTTGCGTCACAGGCTGTTATGCACAGACATCGCCTGCTGAAATCATGGCAATTCCCGGCGTCGATATCGTTGTCGGTACGCAAGACCGGACAAAGCTCCTGGAATACATTGAACAATACCGCGCAGAGCGCAAACCGATCAATGCCGTGGGCAATATCATGAAGAACCGCATCTATGAAGAATTGGATGTCCCTGCCTTCACGGACCGTACACGCGCGTCGTTGAAAATCCAGGAAGGCTGCAATAATTTCTGCACGTTTTGCATCATTCCGTGGGCGCGTGGATTGATGCGCTCACGAGATCCGCAGGAAGTCATCCGCCAAGCACAGCAATTGGTCGATGCCGGTTATCAGGAAATCGTTTTGACCGGCATCCATACGGGCGGCTATGGGGAAGATTTGAAAGATTATAATTTGGCGCAGCTATTACGCGATTTGGAACAAGAAGTGAAAGGCTTGAAACGTCTGCGCATCTCATCAATTGAGGCGAGTCAGCTGACAGACGAAGTGATCGCGGTCTTGAAACAATCCAATATCGTCGTGCGCCATCTCCATATCCCGATCCAATCCGGTTCCGACACGGTCCTGAAACGGATGCGCAGGAAGTATACGATGGCGTTCTTCGCAAATCGCCTGGAGCGTTTGCGCGATGCCTTGCCGGATCTGGCGATTACTTCTGACGTCATCGTCGGGTTCCCGGGAGAAACGGAAGAAGAATTCATGGACACCTTCAATTTCATACGCGACCACAGGTTCTCGGAGCTTCATGTATTCCCGTATTCGATGCGCACCGGCACGCCAGCCGCGCGTATGGATGGCCAGATCGATGAAGCGGTCAAAAATGAACGCGTCCACCGCCTGATCGAATTGAACGATCAGCTGGCAAAGGAGTACGCCAGCCGTTATGAAGGCAAGCTCCTGGAGATCATCCCCGAAGAAGAGTCGACAGACCATCCGACAGGCGGCATGCTTGTCGGCTACACGGATAATTACTTGAAAGTCGCCATTTCTGGCGATGAATCGCTGATCGGAAAAATCGTCAAGGTGAAAATCACCAAGGCGGGATATCCGATGAACGAAGGGCAATTTGTCCGCGTGATGGACAATTTGCCTGTCTGAAAGAAAACCTACTAGTAGAATGGAGAACTGAATCATGACGAATATTGCATCTTTAATCGACCATACATTATTGAAAGCGGAAGCTACAGCCCCGCAAATCGAACAGCTTTGCAAAGAAGCGGCAGAATACAAATTCGCTTCTGTTTGCGTCAACCCGGCATGGGTCGCGCTTGCTGCAAAACAACTCGACCAGAGCGAAGTGAAAGTTTGCACAGTCATCGGCTTCCCGCTCGGCGCCTCGACTTCTGAAACGAAAGCTTTCGAAACAACAGATGCCATCGAAAAAGGCGCAGGCGAAATCGATATGGTCTTGAACATCGGCGCATTGAAGAGCGGCCAGGAAGATGTCGTGAAAGCGGATGTCGAAGCGGTCGTGAACGCAGCAAAAGGAAAAGCAATCGTAAAAGTCATCCTTGAAATCTGCTTGTTGACGGATGAAGAAATCAAATTGGCTAGCCGCTTGTCGAAAGAAGCGGGAGCCGATTTCGTCAAAACATCGACTGGTTTCTCTACCGGCGGTGCAACTGTCGAAGCGGTGCGTCTAATGCGCGAAACGGTCGGCCCGGAGCTTGGCGTCAAAGCTTCTGGCGGCGTCCGCAGCCTTGAAGATGTGGAGAAAATGGTTGAAGCCGGAGCGACTCGCATCGGCGCAAGTTCAGGAGTCCAGATCATGCAAGGCCTCACTTCAGACAACGATTATTAAGTATTGACGAAGGCTAATTCATGCGTTATAATTTTCTAGTATATAACACTTGTTGTTATTTGCTTCAACGTGTGTTCGGAGGGAGGGAAAAAGAGATGTCAAAAACTACAGTTCGTAAAAACGAATCAATTGAAGATGCTCTTCGCCGCTTCAAACGCACTGTTTCGAAGTCCGGAACAATGCAAGAGGTAAGAAAGCGCGAGTATTATGATAAGCCGAGCGTGAAACGTAAATTGAAATCAGAAGCTGCGCGTAAACGTAAATTTTAATTGACTTTGATCTTAAATGACTTTTAAAAATAGCAACGAACAGCTAAGA
>NZ_JAPEHT010000107.1 GCF_028823615.1 Planococcus sp. A6 | reverse complement strand
ACGGCACTTTGCTCCATGCATTCCATAAGTATAGCGACCGTTTGGATGCTGTCGCATTCGTCGGAATCCATACGGGCCACTTAGGGTTTTATGCTGACTGGAAGCCGATCGAGATCGAGAAGCTCGTCTTGGCAATCGCGAAAAAGGAATTTGAAGTCATTGAATATCCTTTATTGGAAGTGACGGTGCATTACCGAAGTGACCAGGAATCTTCCACTTATTTGGCTTTGAACGAATCGACCGTGAAATCCCCGGACGTCACGCTTGTGATGGACGTCTTTTTGAACGACAGCCATTTTGAACGGTTCCGCGGAGACGGCTTGTGCATGTCGACGCCTTCAGGAAGCACGGCGTATAATAAAGCGCTCGGCGGGGCAATCATCCATCCGTCTTTGCCGGCGATGCAATTGACCGAGATGGCTTCAATCAACAACCGGGTGTTCCGGACTGTCGGGTCACCGCTTGTGTTGCCGTCCCATCACCGCTGCACTTTGCTGCCGGTGAAGGCACCCGATTTCATGGTGACGATCGACCATCTTCAATTGCTGCATAAAGATGTCGAATCGATCGAGTATCGGGTGGCGAAAGAAAAAGTACGCTTCGCCCGTTTCCGTGCGTTCCCGTTTTGGCGCCGCGTCCACGACTCATTCATCGACAGCGAACTGTCGGAGGATTGAAAATATGAAAGCATTTCGAGTTGAATTCACTGCAAAAAAGCGCGGCCTGTTACGGGAAGCGCTGCAAAATTATGGGATTTCCAAAAGGACCTTGGCTTCTGTGAAGTATAGCGGAGGCCATTTGCTGGTCAACGGTTCGGAAGTGACGGTCAGGCATCCGCTCGAAGTTGGGGATGCCGTGACCGTTATTTTTCCGATAGAAACACAGGGCAAAGGCTTGACCGCAGAAAACGGGCCGCTTGCCATCGTTTATGAAGACGACGCACTTTTAATTGTCGAAAAGCCGCCAAGGCAAAACACTATCCCGTCACGTGAACAGCCGTTCGGCAGTTTGGCGAATATTGTCGCCGGGCATTTCGAACGTCATGCAATCCCGTCCACATTGCATATTGCAACCCGCCTTGATAAAGACACGTCTGGGCTAGTGTGCATCGCCAAAAACCGCCATATCCATCATCTGCTCTCCGTGCAGCAACAGGAAAAGCGGATGAACCGGCGCTATGAAGCGTTTGTGCACGGCGAAGTGGCTGCTGGAAAATCGGTGATCACCGCCCCAATCGCACGAAAAGGAACCAGCATCATCGAACGCGAAGTAAGGGAAGACGGCAAATTTGCAGAGACTGAGATAGAGTTAATCCAGTCAATCGGCGGCATCAGCCATGTCCGGCTGAAATTGAATACTGGCAGGACACACCAGATCCGCGTCCATTTATCCCATATCGGACATCCGCTGCTGGGGGATGATTTATACGGCGGCGGACGCGAGCTGATCGACAGGCAAGCGCTGCATTGTACGGAATTGCAGCTCAATCATCCTGTCTCTGGGGAGCGGCTGGCATTTAAATCTGCGCTTGCCGGTGATATACGTAAACTGATTTAATTATAATGGTGGAAGCGTTCTGGTTGGTAAGCCTGTTTTGACGGCACTTGGCAAATCTCCATTTCCGGAAAACGCAGTGCGGTCAAGGTTCCGCCGAAGACGCAGCCTGTATCGATATTGACGGTGTTATTCTGGAAATGCGGCTTCCTGACCGGAGTATGGCCGTAAACGATCCATGGTTCGCCTTTATAGCGCCTCGCCCAATTGCCGCGCACTGGACGGCCATCGGAATGGTACCTGCCGGTGATTTCGCCGTATAGAGCGAATGTGATCATTTGACGGTTCAATGCCTGGCCGATCATATCTTCTCGCAGGCCCGCATGGACGACAATTAACTCATCCCGCAGCTGGTGATAAAGGGGAAGAGCTTCATAAAACTGGAGATAGCGATCCTTGAACTTTTTCTGTTGTTGCTTTTCCAATCCGCGCCATTCGGCAACGGTCATTTCCAAGCCATGTAAGAGCTCAACGGGATTTCCCTTGAAAAAACGATAGAGTTTGTTGCAATGATTGCCAGGGGAATAATAAAGGATGCCCGCATCTTGCATCGCGAATAATAATTGCAGCACCGCGAGGGATTTCGGCCCGCGGTCCATGGCGTCACCGACAAAAGCGAGATGGCGGCCTTCGGGATGAACAGGCAGGCCATTTTCGAAATGGTAGCCGAGTTGTTCGATCAATTCGATCAACTCATTGAAGCATCCGTGGATATCACCGATGACATCATATTTCATATTCTTCAGCTCCTAACTGCCAACTGGTGATTTCAGTGTAACGCATATCAGGAAAAAAGCTGAAACAATTGAAAGGAGGGAGTATACATGATGGACGAAACGAAGATCCGTGACGAGGAACTGAACGAAGAATTGATGCATGAATTATTGCAAAAAGGGGATGTTGAAGCATTCCGAGAAGAATTTTTGTCCCACCATCCATACGACCAAGCAAGCTTTTATGAGAAAGCGGACGGGGAAACGAGGCATTTGCTCTATCAGTATCTCTCTCCGAAAGAAATGGCGGACATTTTTGAAGCCATTGAAGTGGACGATGACGAATACGAAGACCTGTTTAAGGAAATGGATGCTCGCTATGCTGCGGATATCCTGTCCTATATGTACACCGATGATGCAGTCGATGTACTCAATGAATTGAACAAAGACCAAGTCGCCAGCTATTTGACGATCATGGACAAGGAATCTGCCCAGCAAATCAAAGACTTGCTGCATTACGAAGAGTATACGGCGGGCTCCATCATGACGACGGAATTTGTCGCGATCCCGAAAAACTCGACGGTACGTTCAGCGATGAACATCCTGCGCAATGCTGCACCGAACGCCGAAACGATCTATTACGTTTTTGTTATCGATGAAGATCGAAAATTATCGGGCATCGTGACTTTGCGTGATTTGATCGTTGCGGATGAGGACACCTTGATCGAATCAATCATGAACGATCGTGTCGTCAGTGTCCAGGTAAGTGAAGACCAGGAAGAAGTCGCGCGCATGATCAAAGACTATGACTTTCTCGCATTACCGGTAGTTGATTTCCAAGACCACCTGCTCGGCATCATCACCGTTGATGACATCATCGACGTGTTGGATGAAGAGGCGTCCGATGACTACTCCAAATTGGCTGCCGTATCCGATATGGATACCTTTGACCGTGGACCGCTGACAGCAGCGAAAAAACGCTTGCCGTGGCTCATCTTGCTGACCTTCCTTGGCATGCTGACAGCGAATTTGATGGGCATGTTCGAAGCGACGCTCGACCAGGTGGCGCTGCTTGCCGTGTTTATTCCCTTGATTGCCGGAATGGCAGGGAATAGCGGCACGCAGGCGCTGGGTTGCTGTCCGCGGTATTGCCACGGGTGATATCGAAGAAGAAAGTAAAATGAAGCTGTTGTTCCGCGAGGCCGGGACAGGCTTGATCACGGGCGTCATTTGCGGCATCGTGGTCGTAGGGCTGGTTTATTTTTGGAAGTCTGAACTGCTGATTGGAATGTTGGTTGGCACGGCGGTCGCCAGTTCGATTTTTGTCGCGACATTGGCCGGCTCTTTTATCCCGTTATTGATCCACCGGATGAAGATCGACCCTGCCGTAGCGTCTGGGCCGTTCATCACGACTCTGAACGATATCATTTCCATCCTCATTTATTTGGGCTTGGCGACGACATTCCTGACGAATTTATAAGCCGTCAACTGACTAAATGAAGCAATATCCTAGAAAGTGCAATTGCACTTTCTTTTTTTATGGGGTAATATTAGTACCAGGTAATAATATTAGGAGGTATATATATGTCAATTTCATTAAAAGATAAAACATACGTCATCATGGGTGTCGCCAATAAGCGCAGCATTGCATGGGGAATTGCGCGTTCGTTGGACGCAGCTGGAGCAAACTTGATCTTTACATATGCAGGGGAGCGCTTTGAAAAGTCGGTGCGTGATTTGGTCGCGACACTCGATGGCAATCACGAGCAGATTTTGCCATGTGATGTCACAAGTGATGAAGATGTGGAGAAATGCTTCAACACAATCAAAGAAAGCGCTGGGAAAATTGACGGGCTGGCACATTGCATCGCGTTCGCGAAAACCGAAGAATTGTCAGGCGACTTTTCCGATACCTCCCGCGACGGCTTTTTGCTCGCGCATAACATCAGCTCATACTCATTGACAATCGTTTCGAAATACGCAAAACCGTTGATGACAGAAGGCGGCAGCATCGTTGCCTTGACTTACATCGGCGGAGAGCGCGTCATGCCGAACTACAATGTCATGGGCGTTGCCAAAGCATCGCTTGAAATGTCTGTCCGTTATTTGGCAGCGGATCTTGGCAAGCACGATATCCGCGTCAATGCGATTTCATCCGGCCCGATTCGTACACTTTCTTCCAAAGGCGTCAGCGACTTCAACTCGATTTTGCGTGAAATCGAAGAGAAAGCACCGCTTCGCCGCAACACTACACCGGAAGAAGTCGGCGACACGGCTGTCTTCCTGTTCAGCAATATGTCCCGCGGCATCACTGGCGAAGTCTTGCACGTCGACAGCGGCTATCACGTATTATAATAATCATGAAAAAACCTTCCGGAATTTTCCGGAAGGTTTTTTATTATAGCGTTTTTTCCATTTGGCGATGCGGAATGCCGGCGTCCATGAATTCTGGAGAGACCACGTCGTAGCCAAGCCGTTCGTAAAACGGGATGGCATGGCTTTGGGAGTTGAGCTGCAGGCGGAAATAGCCAATCGAGCGGGCATATTCCTCCAGCTGTTCCATCATCTCCGCCCCGAAATGATGTCCGCGGTATTCAGGTAACACGCATACGCGTTCAACTTTGCCGACCCCTTGTTCGTATTCGCGAACCCGGGCAGCGGCAATCGGCTGTTCGAGTTCATAACCGATAAAATGGGTGGCGCTGTCATCATGTTCATCCATTTCCACATGAAGGGCGACGCCTTGCTCATCGACGAAAACTTTTCGGCGGATTTCAAATGCCTGTTCTTTTTCGAGTTCGGTTTCAACGATTTTCACTTTCTGCAATTAAGCTTCATCTCCTGACAACCGGAATGTATCGTACACAGTCCACGAACCATCTTCCAATTGGTAGAGTAAGTGGACGCGGTCGATCGTCTCTTCGTGGTCGATGCCAGCCATTTTCAATTGGCCATAGACATCAGCGTGCTCCGAATCTGAAAGTTTTTGTGCGATGGTGATATGGGGCACAAAAGGATGATCCGGCATGCCGCCAAGAAAATCGGAGTGGAGGTCTTCGTGAAGATCCATCAGCTCTTTTGAAGGTTCGATCTTGAAGTACAAAGCGTTTGTCACCGGCGTGAACGTGCTGACGCGCGTTGCATGGATGCGGAAAGGCTTTTGGCGCTTGGCGATATTGCCGAGCTCCTCCGCCATTGCTTTGACTTCAGAGTCATCTGCTTCGAAAGGCCCTTTCAATGTAATATGGGGCGTGATCAACTCGTAATGCGGGTCATAGCGTTTCCGGTAGGAATTCGCCAAGTCTTGTAGTTTTTTTGATGGAAATGCTGCAATGCCATATTTCATAATCAATAGACCTCCTCATCTAATAAATGATCTTCTCTTCAATTATATCAAATTGTTCGCTTTGTTTCCTTAAGGCCTACATGCCGAAATTCATCAACAGCGCCCTCTTCAGGTCCGGCTGCCAGTATTTCCATGTATGGTCTCCTTTGAATTCTTCGTAAAAGAGCGAAAACCCTTTATTTTTCATCAACTCATTCAACTCGCGGTTCGGCGTGAGAAAGTCGGCGGTTTCCCCGTTGGTCAACTTGACTTCGGTTTCTTCCGAGCCGATGACATGGTAGACCGTGAATGAATTGTTCATCGGAAACTTCTCGACGGCTTCCATCATTTCCGGCCCGACTTTCGGCGACTGGAGAATGACGCGCCCGAAAATATTCGGGTATTTAAGTGCGGCCATCAGGGAAGCGGTGGCTGCGAGTGAATCGCCAATCAATGTCCGGCCCATGCCCACTTGGTAGGTCGGGTATTTTTCGTCTAGGTAAGGTGCCAGCTCATGGGCCAGGAAACGCAAGTAAGCGCCATGCTGTTCGCCGGTCGGTTCGTATTTCCGGTTGCGGTCTTCTACGCTTTTGTAGGGAATGCCGACGAAGATGATGTTTTCGATCTCCTGGTTTTCAAGCAATTCATCAACGACCCGTGGAACACGGCCGAGTTGGAAATAATCCTTGCCATCCGATGCAATGACGAGGCTGTATTTATAGAGGGGAGAATAATTTGCAGGCAGGTGGACGAGCACCTGCATGTCTTCCCCAAGAGCATCGCTATAAAGCGTGAAATCTTCTACGCTTCCTTTGTTCATGATGTTGCCTCCTTCTAATTCTATTGTACAAAAATTGTAACATATTCCACTATGCAAGGTATAATGGACAGGAAGACAAATCCAAATAGAGAGAGGGGATGGCAACATGGATGGAGGACATTTCCGTGTGCATTCAGAAGAAGTGAACAAAGCGACACATGAAGCTTTGGAAAGAAGAGGCGTCACGAAAGAAGATATCGCGAAAATCGTGTTGGAAATGCAATTGCCTTTTAATGAAGGATTGACATTGGCCCATTGTGTCGAGTCGGTCGAAAGCGTCTTGCGCAAACGGGAAATGCAGCATGCCCTGTTGGTTGGCATTGAACTCGATGAACTGGCTGAACAAGGGAAGTTGTCCCAACCGCTTCAGCAGATCGTCGGTTCGGATGAAGGCTTGTTCGGAGTCGATGAAATGATCGGTCTAGGCGCAGTGCTCACTTATGGCAGCATTGCCGTGACCACGTTTGGCCATTTGGACAAAAACAAGACCGGCATCATCCATAAACTCGATACGAAATACGGCGAGCATGTCCACACCTTCCTCGACGATCTTGTAGCAAGCATCGCGGCGTGTGCTTCGGCTCGCATCGCACACCGCACGCGCGATTTGGAAGAGGAAGGCAGAAGCTTCGAAGACCTCACTCCTGAAGAGACGACGCCGGAAACTCATGTACCTGGAGCAGAAATATAAAAAAGGGTTTTATTGCCAGAAATTTGGTTTGAAACCGATTCCATTTGAAAAAATTAAATTGACAGATGGACAGAAAGTCATGGTATTATGAAGGATGAAAGAAACTATAGATAAAGGGAGGCCGATTTATGTTAAACAAAAAGTTTGGATTCTACGCGACTGTCGCTTTGGCCGGATCCGTATTCCTAGCAGGCTGTGGAGACGATGCAGCAAATGAAGGAGAAGGCGGCGGAGCAGCTGAGCCGGAATTCATCAGTGTATTGACTGGTGGAACAACGGGAACTTACTACCCGCTTGGCGGAGCGATGGCGACCATTATCGAGAATGAGACAGGCATCGATACGACTGCCGAAGTGTCCCAAGCATCTGCAGCCAATATGACATCACTTGCTGATGGCACGGGCGAAATCGCTTTTGTGCAGACAGACACGGCTTTCTACGCATCTGAAGGTTCGAACATGTTCGAAGGGGAAGTCATCGACAGCGTCTCTGCAATCGGTGCTCTATACCCAGAAACAATCCAGATCGTAACGACTGAAGGATCTGGCATCACTGCGTTTGAAGACTTGGCAGGCAAATCGGTATCCGTCGGGGCACCTGGTTCAGGTACGTATATCAACGCTGAGCAATTGCTTGAAATCCATGGCATGACAATGGATGATGTAGACGCACAGAACTTGGACTTTGGCGAGTCGCAGGAAAGCTTGCAATCCGGACAAATCGATGCAGCATTCATCACAGCTGGAACGCCAACAGGCGCGGTTGAAAGCTTGAGTGCAACATCAGATGTCAATATTGTCCCAGTAGCAGCGGAAAAAGCAGCGGAATTGATCGAGAAATATCCGTACTATGCAGAAGATGTTGTCCCATCTGGCACTTACGGGTTGACTGAAGACGTTCCAACGGTTTCCGTTCTTGCGATGCTTGTTGTGCAGAACGATATCTCTGAAGACACAGTCTACGATATTACAAAAGCGATTTATGAAAACACAGATCAAATCCAACACGCTAAAGCAGAATTCATCAAGGCGGAAACAGCTCTAGATGGCATCGGGATTGATATACATCCTGGCGCTCAGCGTTACTTTGATGAAGTAAACCAATAAGAACTGGTCAAAATAACTGACGATAAAGCGCAAGCTTTATCCTTCGTTATTTATTTTTTGTCGCTAGGGGGATCATCTTGCAGAATAAAAGAATTCTCAAAGTCCTTCTTATATTAATCATCCTCATCCTTATCTGCTCCGCACTTTTCTTCATCCCATATCAGAAAAACTTCATCTTCATCGATTCGGAAACAAACGAGATTGCAGCGCGTGTTCCAGTTATAGAAGACCGCTTTAAGATCCGCTATACGCATTCGATCCATCTATCGGATGTGATCGAAAGTTACCGCCTTGATGATGAGGGGCAATTGGTGATGACGGAACTTGAGTACGAAGATTTCAATATCGGCATGCCGTCGAATGCAGGAGAAGGGGAGCGCTTTGTCGAAAAAGACGGGAAATACTTTATTAAGGATATGAAGCGGAAGCTGCCCGAATTCCGGTTGCTAGTCGGGGACGTGGACGCGGAACTCGCTTTCCTATTCGCAGGGAAAGAACTCGATTTGAAAAAGAGTTTGGAAAGAGGCAAGATCTACACATTCCGTGCCAAGCGCCTATCCATTTATCAGCAATTAGAAGGAGTGAACATCTATGAGTGATAAATTATCGCCAGAAGAAAGAGAAAAGAAAAAGCTTCCGCCAGAAGACGAAAGCCATTTTTCAGAGGAGCAGCAAAAAGAGCTTCTCCAGAAGTACGATCCTGAGTCGAATACACGCGATTTGTCAGGCATAATCAAACATGTTGTGTTTTTTGGGCTTTTGGCCTTTTCACTGTTTCAATTATATACAGCCATCTTCGGCCAATACACAGCGTACATCCAGCGTTCTGTCCACTTAGGATTCGCGTTGTCACTCATTTTCATCCTATTCCCGTTGCGCCGCCGGAAAGGCGCGCGCCATAAAGTGGCCTGGTACGATTACATACTCGCCTTATTGTCTATCGGAGTCGGTGCGTATTGGCCGATTATGTACGATGATTTGGTCTTCCGCATCGGCCGCGTAACGGAACTGGATTTGATCGTCGGGATCTTAGCGGTCATTTTAACGCTTGAAGCAACACGGCGGGCCGTTGGGATGCCGATTACAGTCATTGGCATACTGTTTTTGACTTATGGTTTCTTTGGGCCTTATTTCCCGGGATTCATGCGCCACCGCGGGCAAGACCTGGAATCTTTGATTCAATTGATGTTCTATACAACGGACGGGATTCTCGGTACCCCGATCGGTGTTTCTGCAACATTCATCTTTACGTTCCTTTTATTTGGTTCGTTCCTGGTCAAAACAGGCGTGGGCCAGTATTTCAATGACCTCGCTGTGTCGCTGGCAGGTAACTTGACCGGTGGGCCCGCAAAAGTAGCGATTTTCTCCAGTGCCCTGCAAGGAACCATCTCAGGGAGCTCGGTCGCTAACGTTGTTACATCCGGGTCTTACACGATCCCGATGATGAAAAAGCTTGGATATAAGAAAGAATTTGCTGGCGGCGTTGAGGCAGCGGCTTCGACAGGCGGCCAGTTAATGCCACCGATCATGGGGGCCGCAGCGTTCCTGATGGTCGAATTCATTGGCGGTGTCACCTATTGGGAAATCGCCAAAGCGGCAGCCATCCCGGCGCTTTTTGGATCATGACGCATTTTGAGGCAAAACGGATTGGTTTGAAAGGCTTATCACCGGAAGAGATGCCGGATCGCAAAGAAGTATTGAAAAAAATCTACCTATTGACGCCGATCCTTGCGATTATCTTGTTCTTGCTAGTCGGAATCCCGACGATGCAAGCGGCTTTATACGGTATTTTGTTGACGATCTTCGTCAGTGCATTCAATAAAGAAACACGCCTTGGCTTTAAAGACATCATCCATGCACTTGTGGACGGTGCGAGAACTGCACTTGCGGTCGCAGCAGCGACAGCAACAGCAGGGATCATCGTCGGGGTGGTCGTAAAAACCGGCCTGGGCTTATCCTTGGCAAACGGGCTCGTTTCTGCATCCGGCGGGAACGTCCTCTTGACATTGTTCTTCACCATGCTTGCAGCCATCGTGCTTGGCATGGGATCGCCGACAACGGCTAACTATGTCATCACGTCCACCATTGCCGCTCCTGCCATCATTACTTTGCTGATGGTCGACGAGCCTGCTGGCGCAGCTGTTCCAATCGTTGTTGCATTGTCTGCGCATTTGTTCGTCTTCTATTTCGGAATCATTGCAGATATCACACCGCCGGTCGCGCTTGCTGCATTCGCAGCTTCCGGGATTTCCGGCGGGGAGCCGATACGGACTGGGTTCAATGCGGCGAAGCTTGCCATTGCGGCATTCATCATTCCGTATATGTTCGTCTTGTCTCCAGAACTGTTGATGATCGATACCACCTGGACACAATTGATCTGGGTATTGATCACCGCGATCACTGGCATGATCGCTATCGGGGCCGGTTTGATCGGCTATTGGTACCGCAAGCTCAATTGGCTTGAGCGGATTATCACATTCGTGACAGGGATCGCCTTGATCTATCCGGAAGGTTTTACAGATCTCATCGGGGCGGCTGTCTTTATCGTCTTGTTCGTAATTCAATGGATGTCGAGAGACAAGAAGACAAGGAAAGCACAAACTGCATAAAAAAAAGATGGAAGCCCGCGGGCTTTCATCTTTTTTTGTTGTGGCAAAAAAAAACACCAGCCGATTTACGGCTAGTGTTTTGTGCAGCGCTTAGCGTGCATATGATGATTCCTACTGGGCTCGAACCAGCGACCTCTACCCTGTCAAGGTAGCGCTCTCCCAGCTGAGCTAAGGAATCGCAATCTCAAGGACATTTATTATTATATATGCCAGTTTGAAAAAAGACAATAGTTTTTGTGAAAAAACTTTCAGCTTTTTAAAACCGGCATTATTTTTCAGCTTTCCAAGAACAAACTCCATTCGATTGTCGTGCGGTTGCCGATCACAGACCAGCATTCCAATGCAGCACCTGTTCCTTCCAGCGGATTGAACTCCAGCGCCAACCTGGCAAACAACGGGCCCCAAAACGGAGCAGGAACATTGTCGATGAGTGGAATATGCGGCTGCCACTGTGCATCAGCGCTATTCGGAAATTCGTGTGCTGCCAATTTCAGCGAGCTGTATAGTTCGTTTAGTGTTTCACTCGGAGGGACCTGCAGATAAAATCGGGCACCTTCTTTAGAAAATCCTATATCGCTGGCATGAAAAGAAGGGGGCTCGATTTTTTTTGCAATCGG
>NZ_JAPEHT010000106.1 GCF_028823615.1 Planococcus sp. A6 | reverse complement strand
GTTTTGCTGTTCAGTTTTCAAGGTTCATGTATTGATTCGCTTAATGTGACAGCGACTTTTAAATACTACCAAACTTCCTTGCGGGAGTCAATAGTTATTTTTATTTTCTTCTCATCTCGCTTTTTACTAAAAACGCGACAAGAAATATCTTATCACCTTCTTGCAACAAGCGCAACAGTTTTTTTAAAAAAACCGGGTGAGCTAAACAGCTCACCCGGTTTTCACTTCTAATTTATTCTTTTGGTCGCATCTGAGGGAATAATAACACGTCTCGAATCGATGCCGAGTTAGTTAGCAACATAACCAAGCGGTCAATTCCGATTCCCAAGCCACCTGTTGGAGGAAGACCGTATTCCAACGCTTCGATAAAGTCATCATCCATTTCATGAGCTTCATCGTTTCCTTCTTCTTTTTCTATGAGTTGCGCTTCAAAACGTTCGCGCTGATCAATTGGATCGTTTAATTCTGTAAAGGCATTTGCGTGCTCTCTACGTACAATGAAAAGTTCAAAACGATCCGTGAAACGCTCATCTTCCGGATTTTTCTTAGCAAGCGGAGAAATTTCAACCGGATGTCCATAAATGAATGTAGGCTGAACCAATTGTTCTTCAACTTTTTGTTCGAAGAATTCATTTAGGATATGCCCCACTTCCATAGTAGGTTTGATTTCGATTCCATGTTGGTTGGCGAGTGCTTGTGCTTCTTCTTTCGACATATGTTGCCAGAAATCTACACCCGTGTATTCTTTAACTGCATCTGCCATATGCAGACGTTTCCAGCCCGGAGCTAGATTGATGTCTTCTTCTCCATAACGGACAGTCGTTGTGCCAAGGACTTCCTGTGCAGTGTGTGCAATTAAGTTCTCTGTCAAGGACATGATGTCATTGTAATCAGCATATGCTTCGTAAAGTTCGAGCATAGTGAATTCTGGATTATGACGGGTAGAGATGCCTTCGTTACGGAAGACGCGCCCGATTTCATAAACTTTTTCTAATCCACCTACAATGAGGCGTTTCAAATGAAGTTCGATAGCAATACGAATGTATAATTGCATATCTAGCGCATTATGATGGGTAATGAACGGACGTGCAGTGGCTCCGCCGGCGATTGAATGGAGCATCGGTGTTTCAACTTCCAAAAAGCCTTGGTTATCCAGATAGCGGCGCATCGCTTGAATGATCCGGCTACGCAAGATAAACGTCTCTTTGCTGTTCTCGCTGACAATTAGATCGAGATAGCGCTGGCGATAGCGTTGTTCCACGTCTTTCAAGCCATGGAATTTTTCCGGTAACGGGCGAAGGGCTTTTGTTAAGTATTCCACTTCTTGTGCTTTTACGGAGAGTTCGCCGACGTTTGTTTTAAAAACAGTGCCGCGGACGCCGATGATGTCTCCCAAGTCTGCGGTTTTGAAGAATTCATAGGAATCATCTCCAATTGCATCTTTGCGGACGTAGATTTGGATCTGCCCTTTCAAATCCTGCAGGTGCGCGAATCCGGCTTTACCTTTTCCGCGCTTCGTCATGATACGGCCTGCAATAATGACTTCAGCGGATTTTTCTTCTAGTTCTTCTTTCGAGAATTGATCATATTGCTCAACAATTTCTTGTGAAAGGTGCGTACGCTCGAAACGTTTTCCGAATGGATCGAGTCCATGTTCACGGAAGTTTTGCATTTTCTGGCGGCGCACCACTAATTGGTCATTCAACTCTTCTGACATATCCTACACTCCTTTTTCTGTTAAAACCACGTGCTTTCGTGTATTTATCCATTGTACACAATTTTTCGTGCCGTTACATAAGAAAAGCTGCCGTTTTCTTGGCAACTTCTAATCCCATTCTTAACAGTTCTTTTAATTATAAATAATCTTGTTCATTAATTTGCATCACGCAAAAATGTATTTACATCATCATACGTTTTCCACACATGTACTTCTTGCATCTCTAAATCTTCCGGAAGAATGAGGGAGGGCATCAATTCCTGCAAAGGCACAAGCACGAATGCCCGTTCATACATGCGGGGGTGTGGAATGGTGAGCCTTTCTGTTGCCAGCTGCTCTTGGCCGTACAGCAACACATCAAGGTCCACTGTGCGCGGGCCCCAACGAACCAACCGCTCCCTGTGCAAAGCTTGCTCAATTTCTTGGCATATATCCAACAACTCTAATGGAGAGAGACTGGTTTCCAATCGGATAACTAGATTTAGGAATGCATGTTGATCGAGATAGCCGACTGGAGCCGTTTCATAGATGGAAGACATTTTCATGTTCGAAATGGAGGGATTCGATTGAAGCAAGCGAACAGCTTCTTGAAGCTGGGCTTTCCTGTCTCCTAAATTCGAGCCCAAGGATAAGTAGACTTCATTCATCAGAAGCTGCCTCGGGTGATGTCGATTGCTACTGATTTGTAATGGCCAGGGATTGGCGGGTCAGGTTTGATTAACTGAACGCGGACTCCCTGGACCAGCGGGAATTGGCTCAGCAATTCAGCAGCTACTGTTTCGGCCACGGCCTCGACCAGCTTTTTGGGTTTTCCTTCAATAACTTCGCGACATGTTTCGTACACTTCGCCGTAATGAACCGTATGTTCCAGTTCGTCAGTTTCCCCAGCACGTTTTAGATCGACGGCAAGCGTCACTGTCGCCCGGAAACGCTGTCCGAGTTTTTGTTCTTCCGAAAACACACCGTGATAACCATAAAATTCCATTTCGTTTAAATGAATATAATCCATATCTATCCCTCCACCTTTATCTTACCTGTTAAGAAGTCCATCATCTTGACTGTCTGCACCGTTTCTTTCACGTCATGGACACGCACGATTTGGCAGCCTTTCATGACCCCGAAAGCCGCTGTTGCTAGAGAGCCTTCCAAACGCTCGTCGACTTGTGCATCGAGTAATTTGCCGATGAATGATTTGCGGGAAGTGCCGAGGAGTACAGGGTAACCCATTGCCACCAGATCATCGAGCCGCTGCATCATCTCAACGTTTTGGGCGAGCGTCTTGGCGAATCCGATGCCGGGATCGAGCCAGATGTGATTGTCCGAAACGCCGGCGTCGTGCGCGATGCGGATGCTTACTTCAAGGTCTTTTTTGGCGTCGTGCAAAAAATCATCGTAAACCGCTTCGGCACGGTTGTGCATTAGAATGATCGGTACTTGTTTGTCTGCAGCCACCCGGGCGATCTCGGGATCGTATTTGGCGCCCCAAATATCATTGATGATATGCGCACCGGCCTCGACAGCTGCTTGGGCAACGGCAGATTTGTATGTATCTATGGAAATAATTGCCTCTGTCTGTTCTCTGAGCGCCTGGATGACCGGGACTACCCGAGCGATTTCTTCTTCGTCAGAAATTTGTGTATGGCCAGGGCGTGTTGATTCACCGCCCACATCTATAATGGAAGCTCCATCCTTTAACATTTGCTTGGCGCGGGCCAGCGCTTTTTCGATATTATCGAATTGCCCGCCATCGGAAAACGAATCCGGTGTCACATTCAATATGCCCATCACTTGCGTTTTTGTGAATACATTTAAGTTCATTTTTTCCACCGTCCATGTATGAATTGAAGGAAACAATCATTTCCTGGGAAATATTATTATTCAAACTGCTCTTATCTTATCGTGAATCTGCGGTTTCTGCACAAACAAAAGAGCCCTCTTTTCAGAAGGCTCTTTGGATCATCCGTTATTTTCGTCAAATTGGTAAAGTGGAGTGCTCAAATAACGTTCACCGTTTGATGGCAAGATCGCCAATACTTTTTTGCCTTTGCCGAGTCTTTTCGCCAGTTCAAGCGCTGCGTAGATCGCGGCTCCTGATGATACGCCACCAAGAATGCCTTCTTTGCGTGCCGTTCGGCGGGCAAATTCATAGGATTGCTCATTGCTTACTTGCATGATTTCATCATAGATTTCTGTGTTCAACACGGCTGGCACAAAGCCAGCACCGATGCCTTGGATTTTGTGAGGGCCTGGTTTCCCGCCGGACAAGACCGGGGAATCCGTCGGTTCAACAGCTACGATATGGATATTCGGGTAGTGTTCTTTCAACACTTGCCCAGCACCAGTAATCGTGCCGCCTGTCCCAATGCCGGAAATGAAGCCGTCCAGTTGATCCATCGCTTCGACGATTTCAGGCCCTGTGGTCAGGCGGTGCACTTCAGGGTTTGCCTCGTTATTGAATTGCTGGGGCATGAACCAAGAGTTTTCAGCCGCCAGTTTTTCGGCCGTCTTGATGGCGCCGTTCGGGCCGTTCATGCCATCCGGTCCTGGCGTTAACACTAGTTCCGCACCGTATGCGCGCAACAAGTTGCGACGTTCCATGCTCATGGTTTCAGGCATGACGAGTACGCTGCGGTAGCCTTTTGCTGCAGCGATCATGGCGAGGCCGATCCCCGTATTGCCGCTTGTCGGTTCGATTAAGGTATCGCCTTCTTTTAAGTCGCCGGATTTTTCAGCTGCTTCGATCATCGCGAGCGCAATCCGGTCTTTCACGCTGGAGCCTGGGTTGAAGTATTCCAATTTAACGTAAACTTCCGCATCTTCAGGTCCTGTCAGCCGGTTTAATTTAACAATCGGTGTTTGCCCAATCAATTCGGTAATTGAATTTCCTACTCGTGCCATGTTTACCACTCCTAATCCCTACTATTTTTGTCGACATTATTTATTTCATCCTATCAATTGCGGCGCGAACTGTCAATCTTTGGAGAGCGTCGGCATCTTATTCTCCTTCACCGTAAAACCATTCAGCATTGAATTCTTGCCAGAAGGCTTCAGGAGAAACCGATTGAGGCAATTGTTCAAGTGCCAGCTCCCGGCTGATATGTTCTTTCACTTCATCATAGCTGAACGTACGGCCTTCGATTTTTTCTTTCACCATAATGACAGCGGTCCGGCCATCTTCAAGCGCTAGTGGAGCCGACCACGAGCCAGGTTCGATGGTTTCGACCGTTTTTGCGATTTGCGGATCGATCGATGCTTGGCCGGGAGAGACGAAACCGATATCCCCGCCGAGGTTGCCGGTGGCGTTATCGATGGAACGCTCGCGGGCAAGTGCTTCAAAGCTTGAGCCGCTGTCGAGTTCTTTGATCGTTTCTTCTGCTTCCGCTTTGGAATTCAAGACGATCATGCTTGTGCGGTATGAATCTTTGACGTCATAGATCGCCCGGTTGTCTTCATAGGAATCTTTGATGGCCTGGTCATCGATGAGGACATCTTTCGTCAAAACTTTCTCCAAGATCAATTGCGCCTTCACTTTTTCGCGCTGCCGTTCGGTGTCATTTGCATATAACAGTTCTTCGGTCCCGTCCTGCGCGGTCCGCATCATGGCCAGTTCCAGGTCGATTTCCTTATCGGATACTTCGATGCCGTAATCATCTGCTGCAGCGGCCATGACTTTTTCGTTGACCAATTCGAGAAGGGCACTTCGGCCGTGCTGCTGTTCCATCGACGCCATCCATTCAGCACGCGTGATTTCTTCACCATCGACGGCTGCGACTTCCTCGTTTGCGGCACTGCTGCCTTCAGGGATGAGCCAAGCGATGAACCACAGCACATTGGCCAGCAATAAAATGCCGATGACCATTAATACGGGTTTCGTTTTCAAGTGGCGTTTCTGTTTCGGCGCTGTCGTGTTATTTCGATTCGAGTTCATTGAGCAGCGCTTCCAATTCTTCTTTGTTGTAATGATATTTTTCGTGACAGAAATGGCATTCCGCTTCCGCTTGGCCGTCTGTGTCGATCATTTGGCGGATTTCTTCTTTCCCGAGCCCTATAAGGCCTTCGGCAAATTTTTCTTTTGAGCAAGTGCACTTGAACTGGACAGGCATTTTCTCGAGAATTTGTACATTATCTGCGCCCAGCACTTCTTCCAGGATGCCTTCAGGCGTGAGTCCACGCTTGATCATGGACGAGACAGGTTCGATATTCGCCAAGCGTTTTTCGATTAATGTAATGGTTTCGTCATCGGTATCCGGCATCAATTGAATGATGAAGCCGCCTGCTGCAAGCACCGAATTATCGGTATCAACGAGAACACCGAGACCAACAGAAGAAGGCACTTGTTCGGAGACGACGAAATAATACGTCAAATCTTCTGCGATTTCCCCGGAGACAATCGGCGTCTGTCCTGTGAAATAATCGCGCATCCCTTGGTCTTTGACGACAGACAGCATGCCGTCTGTCCCGACGACGCCTTTGACGTCCAACTTTCCGCTTTTGCTGTCGACATGAGTTTGCGGGTTGGCGACATAGCCACGCACATTGCCTTTGGCGTCGCTATCGACCAATAGATATCCGATCGGCCCGCCTGCTTCGACTTTTAAGGTGACGCGGTCTTCTCCTTTAAGCATCGCGCCAAACATCACGCCGCCTGTCATTAAACGCCCCAGAGCCGCGGTTGCAGCGGGCCATGTTTGGTGACGACGCTGCGCCTCCCCTACTGTTTCTGTCGTATTGACTGCAAATGCACGGACGTTGCCATTAAAACCAAGTCCGCGAACTAAATAATCTGGCATAGTGATCATTCCTTTCCTTACGCTTGATTGCGTTTATAAATAAAATGCAGGCCTTTTAATGTCAAAAACGGGTCGATATGGTCGATCATATCCGACTCTGCGGCAATTAACGGCGCAAGTCCGCCTGTTGCGATGATGGTCGGATGCTGCTTGCTTTGCTTTTTCATGCGGGTGATGATGCCTTCTGCCTGGCCGACGTAGCCATAGACGATGCCCGCCTGCATGGCCGAAATGGTATTTTTCCCGACGACCGAATCGGGACGCGCGATTTCAATACGCGGCAATTTCGATGCGCGCGTGTAGAGCGCTTCGGTAGAGCTTTGGATCCCCGGCGCGATGGCACCGCCTTGGTATTGATTTTTTTCGTCGATGTAACAGAAGGTATTGGCAGTGCCGAAGTCAACGATGATCAAAGGGCCGCCGTATTCCTGTATCGCTGCGACAGCATTGACGATACGATCCGCACCGACTTCACGTGGGTTTTCGTATTTGATGTTAAGGCCGGTCTTGACGCCGGGCCCAACGACCAATGCTTTGGTGTGGAAATATTTTTGCGCCATGCGCTCTAGCGCAAACATGATCGGCGGAACAACAGAGGACATGATGACGCCGTCAATCGCTTCAAAGCCCAGGCCGACGTGATTCAAAAACGCTTTGATCTGCATGGCGTATTCATCTTCGGTTTTGTGGCGATCGGTTTCCATCCGCCAATGGTGCAGCAGTGTATCGTTATCGTATACGCCAAGGACGATATTGGTATTGCCTGTATCCATCACTAAGATCATAAATTCTCCCCATTTATCTGCTGAATTTCCAACACATCATACCATAATTCTACAAAAGCAAAAAGCCGGCGCCAAGCCCTTTTCAGGGCCAGCACCGGCTTTCGGTTATTTACGGTCTTCTCGGATCGGTCCTTGCGAATCAGTGGATGAGCCTTCTTCCGGCAAATCTCCTGATGATGGATCATTCGGTGCGCCCGTCACATCCGGGTTTACCTCGTCTGAATCCGTTTCGCCTTCTTCATCTTTTTCGTATCGGCCATTCAAGGCTTCATACGAACGTTCCGGCAAAGTTCCGTGTTCTTTCAAATGCATGATTTGTGCAGCATCAAGTGTTTCCACTTCGAGCAATGTGTTGGCGAGAAGTTCGAGAAGCTCGCGTTTTTCCGTGAGGATCTCTTTCGTCCGGACATATTGCTCTTTAATGATGCGCTGAATTTCTTGGTCGATCTCGAATGCGATGGCATCGGAATAGTTTTGATCCGAATTGAAATCGCGTCCAAGGAAGACGTTTCCGCCTTGGGATTGACCGAATTGAATCGGGCCAATCTTATCGCTCATCCCGTATTCAGTAACCATGCTGCGGGCAATCGCTGTTGCGCGCTGGAAGTCATTATGCGCGCCAGTGGATACTTCACCAAAGACGATATCCTCTGCAACACGACCGCCGAGCAAGCCGGCAATCTTATCGAGAAGTTCCGGTTTGGTCATGAAGTAACGGTCTTCACGTGGCAGCATGACGGCATATCCGCCAGCCTGGCCGCGTGGGACAATCGTTACTTTATGGACGATATCCGCATCATCCAGGATCAGGCCGATTACGGTATGCCCTGATTCGTGGTAAGCGACGATATTGCGTTCTTTTTTCGAAATGACACGATTCTTCTTAGCCGGACCGGCAATAACGCGGTCTGTCGCTTCGTCGATATCGGACATGTCGATTTTCTTTTTATTGCGGCGAGCGGCTACAAGAGCTGCTTCGTTCAATAAGTTCTCAAGGTCTGCACCGGAGAAGCCAGGCGTCCGCTGGGCGATTGCCTTCATGTCGACAGTGTCATCAAGCGGCTTGTTGCGCGCATGAACTTTCAACACTTCTTCGCGTCCTTTAACATCCGGGCGGCCAACTGTAATCTGACGGTCAAAACGGCCAGGACGCAGAAGTGCCGGATCCAGGATATCTGGACGGTTGGTAGCAGCGATGATGATGATGCCTTCGTTCGCGCCGAAGCCATCCATTTCGACGAGCAATTGGTTGAGCGTTTGTTCACGCTCCGGCCGACTGCATCGATTTCATCGATGAAGATGATACATGGTGCATTTTTCTTCGCGTTCTCGAACAAATCACGAACACGTGAAGCCCCGACACCGACGAACATTTCGACGAAGTCCGAACCACTGATGGAGAAGAACGGCACGCCTGCTTCGCCAGCTACTGCGCGGGCAAGCAAAGTTTTACCGGTACCCGGAGGCCCGACAAGCAAGATCCCCTTCGGAATGCGGGCGCCGATTTCACCGAAGCGTTTCGGATCTTTCAGGAAATCCACTACTTCGACAAGCTCTTGCTTCTCTTCATCCGCTCCAGCTACATCATCGAAGCGAACTTTTTGTTTCTGGTCATCATACAATTTCGCCTTGCTTTTCCCGAAATTCATCACTCGGCCGCCACCGCCGCCTTGTGATTGGTTGAGCAAGAAGAAGAACAGGATGAAGATGATGATGAATGGAATGATGCCGGTAAAGAATGAAACCCATCCGCTAGTTTGCGGCGCTTTCAAAAACTCGACTTCCACTCCTTCTTGGGCTGTCGCGAGCTCATCGATTTGCGCTACCAAAGCTTCGTTCTCGATCGGCACATTGGTCACAAACGATTCGCCTTCATCATAATCTGTCATGCGGCCGGTCACTTCGTACACTTGTGCGTCCGGCTGGATGGTCACTTCTGTAATTTCGCCAGCGTTCAGCGCATCCAGAAAGTCGCCATAGCCAATATTTTGCGTCGGTTGGTTGCTATTATTGAAAGTTCCTAGAATACCGATGATGACTAGGAATATCAGTAGATAAAATATGGTGTATCGGAATATTCGATTCATCCCGCGCCTCCTCACAAAGTTTCCCAAAACTATACTAAATACTAACACAGGGACAAAAATGCATACAATGAAAAGCCTTTACGGCATACTTGAAATCATCGGCTCTTTGAACGTTCTTTGACTATTCCTCTTCGCCGCTATAGACAGCTGGCTTAAGAATTCCAATATATGGAAGATTACGGTACTTTTCTGCGTAGTCCAAGCCGTAGCCGACAACGAACGCATCCGGTACTTCAAAGCCGATATAATCCGCTTTTAAATCCACTTTGCGGCCAGTTGGCTTGTCGAGAAGCGTGACGATTTTAATGGAATTTGCTTTGCGGTATTTGAACAAGTCCACCAAATAGCTCAGTGTCAGCCCGCTGTCGATAATGTCTTCAATGATCAGCAAGTCACGGCCTTCGACGCTTGCGTTCAAATCCTTGACGATTTTGACTTCGCCTGAAGAAACCGTTGCGTTTCCATAGCTTGAAACATCCATGAAATCCATTTCCACATAACCGTCAAAACGTTTCATGAGGTCGCCCATGAATGGCATAGCACCTTTTAATACGCCTATGGCAAGCGGGTATTTCCCTTCATAATCACGCGTCAATGTGTCGCCGAGTTCGCGTGCTTTTTCCTGAAGCTGTTGTTCGCTGATCAATACTTCTTTAATGTCCTTTTGTAGCATGGTGGGCCTCCTAGTTTCTTCCTCATTTTGCATAGTCTATGCATTGTTCAACTAATACTCGGTTGTCTTCCGAACGCTTGGTCCGGCTCAGGCAAGCGGCGGTGCGCAAACCGGGCACCAGTAATACTCGATTTGTTCCGGCTACGATAATTGGCCAGTTGTCCCGCTGTTGCGATGGGATCTTCTCATCAATCATCAGCCGCGCCAGTTTTTTCGCCTGGTTCATGCCCGCAAGCAAGATGCGGTCGCCAGGCTCCCTTCCGCGGAGCGTAAAATCCGTCTCTTCGGAGTGGAAATACCAAAAAACGGCATTCTCTGCTTCCGGCTCTTCGCCCACTGGCACAACCCGGTAACGGGAACCCAGGACAGGCGGCGACCAAACATGGCCGATATCCGCCCGCTGGCGCTGGAGGAATTCTTTTGATTTTTCAAAGAATACCTGGTCGTATTGGCGTATCATCATATAATTTTGCGGCAAATGTAAAAAAACAGTGCCCGAGGAACTTTGCAGCAGCTCGCGCACTTGTTCCGCCAAATGGCTCGTTATTAACACTCGCTTGTCATCATATAGATAGTTTAATAGTAGTAGAACCATCCTTTTTTGTAAAGCAGAGGGATGGCTTCTGAAACTTTCGGCAGAAATAAGCAATTCCTGACCTGATAGCAGCAATTCCTTTAGCGTTTGTTCGGCGAGCTGCTGGAGGAACGCTGCATCTTCATTAATCTGTTCGGCAAGCTCGGAAAAGTGTAACGCTGCGCGAGGGTTTTCCTGTGCCATCGCCGGCACGATGGTCTTGCGGATGCGGTTGCGCGTGTAAGTGTCACTGGCATTGCTCGGGTCTTCGCGGTATGGCACTTTGTCCAGTTCCGCATACTGGGCAATTTCCGCTTTGGTGACAGCAAGCTGTGGCCGGACGAGCATGCCGCCGCCAAATGGCCGCTTGATGCGCATGCCAAAAGCCCCGTTTCGCAGGCTGCCGCGCATGCCTTCCATCAAAATCGTCTCCAATTGGTCGTCTGCATGATGGGCCGTGATGAGGACGGTGGATCCCGTTTTTTCCATCACTTGCTCAAATATCCGGTAACGTTCTTCCCTGCAGACACTTTGCGTGTTTCCACCATTTTCAGCTAAAATCGCAGGGATAGGGACTGCAAAACTTTCACACGGCACATCCCACAGCTGGCAATGCTGCTCGACGAAGCGGCGGTCTTGCGCAGATTGTTCCCCCCTCAGCATGTGATCGATATGCACTGCTGTGAGGTGTACACCCAATTGATGCCGCTTTTTCGAGAGAAAATGCAAAAGAACCATCGAATCGATGCCGCCCGAAACGCCGATGACGAGCCGCTCGCCAGTTTCGAATAACCCGTGTTTTGTATGGTATGCAAGCATCGTTTGTTCATAATGATTCACGGCATGCCCTCCTGTTCTGTTTATTTTCCAGCATGAATAAAATAAATATCGCAAAAACATAAAATGCTAATTGACATATATGTATTAAGGATAGTATGATATAAACTGTTCGTTTGAACAAGGCGGCGTAGCTCAGCTGGCTAGAGCGTACGGTTCATACCCGTGAGGTCGGGGGTTCGATCCCCTCT
>NZ_JAPEHT010000105.1 GCF_028823615.1 Planococcus sp. A6 | reverse complement strand
TTCAACTCCTGTCAGTTGAACTAGACAAAAGCATATGTTATAAATAAAACCAAGTAAGACTATTGGATTTGTGTATAATAACATCTGAGAGAGTGGGAGTACAATTATGGGGAGAGAATTTGTCGAGATCTTTGATGAGTGGGTGCATACTTACGATGCCTCAGTTGGTGGGAAAGACCCGGAATATGCAGCGGTTTTTGAAAACTACAAGGATATTCTAGAGGCTGTCGCGAAGAAAGCGGTAAGCCCTGTCGCTGAATTCGGCACGGGCACAGGCAATCTGACAGCAGCGCTTCTGGAAAAAGGAATTGAAGTTACCGGCATCGAACCGAATGCGGCAATGCGCAAAGCGGCAGCAGATAAGTTCCCGGAACTCGTACTGTTGGATGGGGATTTTCTGGATTTCGATCTTCCACAGCAACCGAAAAGCTTCGTCAGCAGTTATGCTTTCCACCACTTAACAGATAGAGAGAAAGAGCAGGCAATCAAGCTTTACGCGTCGCTCTTGCCGAGCGGTGGGAAAGTAGTTTTCGCCGATACGGTTTTCGAATCGGAAGAGGCAAAACAAGGACGCATCGTTTACGAAGAAGGCGAGGGCCACAAAAACCTCGTGGAAGACTTGAAGCGTGAACATTATACGACAGTGCCTGTACTAGAAGGATTGTTTCAGCAAAATGGTTTTGATGTAAACTTCAAACGTCTAAATAATTATGTGTTCTTGATGGACGCAACTAAACGATGAAAGGGAGATTATCATGAAAAAAATGAATGTAGAAAGCTTTAACTTGGATCACACAAAAGTAGCGGCACCTTATGTCCGCTTGGCTGGAGAAAAAACTGGCGCCAACGGAGACGTTATCAAGAAATACGACATTCGCTTTAAACAGCCCAACAAAGAACATATGGACATGCCGGGCCTTCATTCGCTTGAACACATGATGGCCGAGCATAGCCGAAACCATTCAGACCAAATCATCGACATCGGGCCGATGGGCTGCCAAACAGGGTTTTATATCTCAATGATCAACCACGACAGCTATGACGATATTCTAAGAATTTTGGAAGCGACTTTGAAAGATGTAATCGCAGCTGATGAAGTGCCGGCTTGCAACGAGGTGCAATGCGGCTGGGCAGCAAGCCATAGCTTAGAAGGTGCACACGAAATCGCCAAAGAAATGCTTTCTAAAAAAGATGAATGGCGCCAAATCTTCAAAGAAGAATCGGCGTAAGGAGACTCAACATGGATTACGCAACAGAGATTCAGCAATTGATCGGCCGCACGCCGGTATTGGAACTGACGCATAGTACAATTCCGAATGGCTGCCGGATATTCGCCAAGCTGGAATTTTTCAATCCAGGCGGCAGCGTCAAAGACCGTCTAGGCGTGGCATTGATTGCCGACGCGGAGAAACGCGGAGAGCTTAAAGCAGGCGGCACGATTGTCGAGCCGACTGCCGGCAATACAGGCATCGGTCTCGCCATTGCGGCAATCGGCAAAGGCTATCGCCTGAAGCTGGTCGTCCCGCAAAAGTTCAGCATGGAAAAACAAACGCTTATGCGTGCATTAGGTGCTGAAGTAATCAATACGCCGACCGCCGATGGCATCAAAGGCGCCATCAAAAAAGCGACTGAAATAGCTGAGCAAGAAGGCGCGTTCATGCCGGCGCAATTCTCAAACGCCGCCAATCCTGACACCTATGTCCAGACGCTTGGCCCTGAATTTTGGGAGCAGATGGACGGGGAGATCGATATCTTTGTCGCGGGTGCAGGATCCGGCGGCACGTTCATGGGAACTTCCCGTTATTTGAAAGCGCAAAATCAGGCAATCAAGACCGTCATCGTGGAACCGGAAGGCTCGATTTTAAACGGTGGGGAGTCCGGTCCGCATAAAACCGAAGGCATCGGCATGGAATTGCTGCCACCGTTTATGGATACGCAATATTTTGATGCCATCCACACGATTACAGATAAAGAGGCGTTTGCAGCCGTCCGTGAGCTTGCAGAGAATGAAGGGCTTCTCGTCGGCAGTTCATCGGGCGCTGCATTTGTTGCCGCTTTGCGTGAAGCACAATCAGCGAAACCTGGCAGCCACATCGCCACGGTCTTTGCCGATTCAAGCGAACGCTATTTAAGCCAGGATATTTACGGAGCTCTTTTTGAGGAGGAACAACAATGAAACCGAAAACTAGATTGATTCACGGCGGGATCTTCGGAGACGAAGCAACCGGCGCTGTATCGACACCGATTTACCAAGTGAGTACCTATAAGCAGGAAGCTGTGGGCAAGTTCAAAGGCTATGAATATTCACGCACCGGAAATCCGACGCGCCACGCGCTGGAAGAGTTGATTGCGGATGTGGAATACGGGCACGCAGGATTTGCGTTCGGTTCCGGGATGGCGGCCATCTCTTCTGTCATGATGCTGTTCTCAGCAGGCGACCATGTCATCTTGACGGACGATGTATACGGCGGGACTTATCGCGTTATCAATAAAGTACTGAATCGCTTCGGGCTTGAATTTACCTTTGTTGATACGGGTGATTTGGAGCAAGTGAAAGCTGCCGTACAGGAAAACACGAAAGCAATCTTTATCGAAACACCGACCAATCCACTGTTGAAAGTGACAGACATTGAAACAGTGGCGACTTTCGCTAAAGGGAACGGACTGTTGACGATCGTCGATAACACGTTCATGACGCCTTATTTCCAAAACCCGATCTCTCTCGGAGCGGATATCGTCTTGCATAGCGCAACGAAGTATATCGGCGGGCATAGCGATGTCGTCGCAGGGCTTGTCGTTGTCAATACAGCACAATTGGCCGAGGAATTGCATTTCGTCCAGAATTCCGTCGGCGCGATTCTTGGGCCACAAGATTCTTGGCTATTGATGCGCGGGCTGAAAACGCTCGGTATCCGCATGGAAGAGACCAATGGCAATGCCCAGCAAATTGCAGAGTTTTTGGATGGGCATGAAGCGGTCGAAGCGGTCATTTATCCGGGGCTCGACAGCCATTCCGGCAAAGCCTTGATGGAAAAACAAGCACGCGGCTTCGGCGGAATGATTTCGTTTGACGTCGGGAGTAAAGAAAAAGCGGATGACTTGCTGGCCAAGCTGAAATACTTCACCTTAGCTGAAAGTCTAGGTGCAGTAGAAAGTTTGATCTCGGTTCCGGCACAGATGACGCATGCATCGATTCCTGAAGATCGCCGTACAGAACTCGGCATCACAGAAGGCTTGGTGCGAATTTCTGTTGGAATTGAAGATGTGGAAGACTTAATAGAAGACTTGCAGCAAGCATTAGCATAAATTTTAAAGAAGCGGGCAGATGCCCGCTTTTTTTAATGGAGTTCTATAGATTTTATTAAAATCAAAAGACTGCCAAATCAGAATATTAATATAATTTACCCACTGAATACACTACTTGAATGTAACCAATATCCTGTATTTCGGGTAGCGAAATAAATACTTTACCCTATTTAGCAAGAACGAAAGAAGTGGTAATCTTTAGAAAGAAAAAATATTCTGATATTTCTGGAAGGAGTTACATATACATGAAAAAAAGCAAGTGGTTCCCTATTCTATCAGCGAGCGCATTGGCGCTTTCCCTTTATTCCCCAGCAGCGAGTGCTGCACCAGTCGAGGAGCTGCCATCACTCGGCGCTTGGGATGAGGATCGCTACGGCGAACGCATTGATATCGACCAAGAACTAAACCGGTTAACGAATGATGAATCGTTCCAAAAAGAAGCAGAGCAGCGCATCAAAGACCAGGCTGGAGCATTGAACGATGAAACAGCAGACGGTTCAGAAGAAGCTGCGGCAAGCGAGCATTTCACTGAAGATCACGGAACGAAGCTATTCTTAGACCGCAATTTGGCATTTAAAGAATTTACGCTTCGCAGCATCGGCGACAATGTGGAAATCTGGGTTGCCAATGATTTAGCGTATGGCCCGGACAACCCGAAACCCGCGGACATCGTCACTCAAGCGCAAGTGGATAAATTGAAAGTAGAATTCGACAGCAATATCTATCCGAAAGCGACCGAATTCTTTGGCACTCCTGATTCGCTGGACGGCTCGAAGTCGCCGCTTCCTGGCATGGTCGGACTACCGGAAGGTTATTATGAAGGATCCGATAAAGTGATCATGCTCGTCGATAACGTACAGGACGAAGGCTGGAACAATCCATCTTATCCATTCTTCGTAGCTGGTTTCTTCTGGCAGACGCTTGAAAACTATACGGACCGCAATATCATCACGATCGATACCAATTCATGGGAAACGCGTCTGGAGAGCACCTTCTTCGGCACGACAATCCACGAGCTTCAGCATTTGATCCAAGCGGATAACGACGGCGCAGAAGAAACATGGCTCAACGAAGGCATGTCGACTTTCTCAGAATTCCTCGGCGGCTATGGCCACGGTGAAGGGTCGATCAACTTCTATTTGGACCACCCGGAAAACTCGCTCGTCAACTGGGATGAGCATGGAACAGCGGCAACAGGACCTGAAACGATCGCAGATTACGGCCAAGTTTACTTGTTCACGCTTTATATGTACGACAAGTTCGGCAAAGAGTTCATCCGTGAACTAGCGACAGATGGCACGACTCAAGGCATGGCGAGTGTCGATAAAGTATTGGAAGATTACGGCACGAACAAGACCTTCACTGAAGTATATCAAGACTTCATGACCGCATTAACGCTCGATGACGACGCGGTCAGCAAGGATTACAAATTCGATAGCATCGATTTGCGCGAACTGCCAGTCGGTGACGGCGTCCGCGGCAAGACCGTCGATTTCGAGAAAGCGAAAACTTTTGAAAAAGAAGGCGTTCCGGCATGGGGCGGCGACTTTAAGGAATTCGATTTGGACCGCACAGTGCGCGGGATGAAGTTCGACGGCGTGGATTTCCTGCCATTGCAATGGGACACTGTTGCCAATCCACTTGACGCTTCCGAGCAAGTGCTTCATGCCAATAACGGCGACGAAGCAGACCAAGCCTTGATCTTCGGGGCAAAGGTTCCAGCTGAAAACCCGACATTGAGCTTTGAGCATTATTACAATATCGAAGAGCAATGGGATTTCGCGGCTGTCCAAGTGTCTACGGATAACGGCGAAACGTGGGAATCACTCGAGAACGAAAACACGCGTTCCGATGTAGTGGAAGAAGGCTACCCGACGATCAAAGAGAACGTGCCAGGCTTCACAGGTGAGAAAACAAACTGGTCTACTGAAACATTTGATTTGTCGGCATACGCAGGGCAAGACGTATTGGTATCGTTCCGCAACATGACCGACTGGGGCTCTAACGAAGCCGGCTGGTTCATCAAAGATATCCAACTGGGTGATTTCACGGCAGATGGAACTTCTACAGAGCCATTCCAGTCACTCGGCCAGTTGAAAGGGGAGTATGTCGACTTCACGACGACATTCATCCAAACGAAGAAAAACGGCAAGCAGCGCGTATTTAATGTCGATCCGTACAATGTAACGGAAAAAGAAGCGCTCGACTTGCAGCAAGTGCTGCGTGAAGGAAACCTGAAAATGATTACTTCTTATGCAGCAACGCCAGACCAGAAAGAAGCAAAAGAATTCACGTATGAAGTGCTGTACAAAGAAGATAAAAGCAAAGGCAAGGGTAAAGGAAAAGGCAATAACAAAAAGCAATAATCGGGAATGAGCGGGCCGCGGCCCGCTTTTTCTTTTGGAAAAAATGGCGGTGTGATAAGATGGAGTCAGAATTTGTTTTTTGAAAGGAAGAGGACTGTGTCGAAAAAATTAGATGCGTTTTTGGAAGAAAACTTAACGGAATTGAAAGAACAAGGCCTATATAATGAGATCGATCCGGTAGAAGGCCCGAACGGGGCGATTATTAAAATCGGCGGCAAGGACCTGATCAACTTGTCATCAAACAACTACCTGGGGCTTGCAACGGATGAAGACTTGAAGAAAGTAGCGATTCAAGCGATCGAAAAATACGGAGTCGGCGCTGGCGCTGTCCGTACCATCAACGGGACGCTCGACTTGCACGTGGAATTGGAAGAGAAATTGGCTGAGTTCAAAGGAACAGAAGCGGCGATTTCATTCCAATCCGGCTTCAATTGCAATATGGCGGCAATTTCTGCGGTCATGGACAAAAACGATGCAATCCTGTCCGATCAATTGAACCATGCATCGATCATCGACGGCTGCCGCTTGTCGAAAGCGAAAATCATCGCGTTCAAACATTCTGATATGGAAGATCTTCGTGCGAAAGCGAAAGAAGCGACTGAATCCGGCCAGTACAATAAAGTAATGGTCATCACAGACGGCGTCTTCTCAATGGATGGCGATATCGCGAAGCTTCCGGAAATCGTGGAAATCGCAAAAGAGTTTGACTTGATCACATACGTTGATGACGCGCACGGTTCAGGCGTCACAGGTAAAGGGAAAGGTACTGTGAAGCATTTCGGCTTGGAAAAAGAAGTCGATATGCAGATGGGAACCCTCTCGAAAGCAGTCGGCGTTGTCGGCGGCTATGTAGCCGGCAAGAAGCAATTGATCGACTGGCTGCGCGTGCGCTCCCGCCCGTTCTTGTTCTCGACAGCAGTAACGCCAGGGGACGTGGCAGCGACGACGGCTGCGGTCCAAAAGATCATCGATTCAACAGAACTTCACGACAAGCTTTGGGACAACGGCGATTATTTGAAGAAAGGCTTGAAAGAGCTTGGCTTTGATATCGGCGATTCTGCCACGCCAATCACGCCATGCATCATTGGCGACGAGAAATTGACACAACAGTTCTCGAAGCGCTTGTTCGAAGAAGGCGTCTACGCGAAATCGATCGTCTTCCCAACGGTTCCGCGCGGCACTGGACGCGTGCGCAACATGCCAACAGCGGCACACACGAAAGACATGCTCGACGAAGCGATCGAGATCTACGCAAAAGTCGGCAAAGAACTGAATGTCATCAAGTAACACGAAACCCGCACAACTCATTGAGTTGTGCGGGGTTTTTTTGAGCTTATGAAGAGTAAGGACGAGTAAGGGGGAGATTACGCTTCAAGGGGCCTGCAGGATGCAGGTCATGCAGCTGATGCGACAGGACGTTACTATTTTTAAGACGGATAGTGGAGATGTGAGTGGAAGAGATTGCGCTGCAAGGGGCACGCTTGCCGAGGGGCGGGTGTTGAGCCAATGTGCCGCAAAGAGCGCGGCACATTTGTCTCGCCAGCCCGCGCGATCCCTCAGGCGTCGGCCCCTTTCCGCTCCATCTTTAGTTTTAGAGAGGAAATGAAATTCATCACACTTTGAAGTAAGCACAAACAGCTTTGGAAAGCTCCATAATTACAAGCAGAATAGTCAGTGAAGCATCTTTATTACTATCAAGTTCAACTAAGCGTCTCCATCAACGAATGCACCCGACCAACAGCGATACTTTCTCGCACGCAACATCCAATGAAATCTAAAAGCCCAACCGCGCATAAGGGCGAGCCGGAGCAATGAGACAAGTGTTCTTCTTGGCTTATTGCGGGAGGCATGCCCAAAGCGGGAGGCGGCTGCTTCGTGATGAAAAGATCGACAAACTATTCTTCTCACTCACAAGTCTAAATAAGTATCATCCACCAGCGGAAGAACATGTGAAAAAGAGATACTTCATCACTCAAAAAATCCATTGAAAACTAACAGCCGAACCGCGCTCACGGGCTAGCCGGAGCCATAAGACGAGTGCTCTTCTCGGCTTATAGCGAGAGGCATGCCCAAAGCGGGAGGCGTCTGCTTGAAGGTGAAGCAAGCAATGGACAATATACCTCGCTCACTTGTCTCACTAGCAGTTTGTTTCGGTTAGCATACAATAAAATCCCCCTCCAGCGATTAGCTGAAGGGGGATACGTTTTATTATTCTGCAGAATCGGTTTCTGCTTGCTGGGCGTTGAAATAGATGGAAGCGAACACTTTTGCCGTCGTGTTCATCGCGTCTTCATTGAAATCGAAATTTTCGTGGTGGTGTGGATAGACGAGCGCTTCATCTGCCATTTTCGCGCCGACAAAGAAGTAAGCGCCAGGTTTCGCTTGCGTGTAATACGCAAAATCTTCGACTGGCATGATCGGGTCGATGTCGATGACGTTGTCTTCGCCGACGACAGGGCGAGCGGAAGTCCGGACGATTTCTGCCGCTTCGGGGTGGTTCCAGAGCGAATCGTAGCCGGTCTCGACAATCACTTCTGCACGAGCGCCCATGGCAGCAGCGACGTTTTCAGCGACTGAGCGAACGCGTTCGCTGGCGAGCTTGCGCAGTTCAGGGTCGAACACGCGGATGGTGCCTTCCATGACGGCTTTGCTTGGGATGACATTGTCAGCGTCACCCGCATGGAATTTGCCGATCGACACGACGAGTTCTTTCAACGGGTCGGCATTGCGGCTGACGATCGATTGCAAAGCGACCATGATGTGGCTCGCGGCAAGTATCGGATCGATGCCGGTATGCGGTTCGGCGCCGTGGGTTCCGGAGCCGTAGACATTGATTTTGATGGCGTCTTCAGAAGCTTGCAGGTAGCCATCGCGAAGGTAAACCTTGCCGGATTCCATTTTGCTCTGGAGATGAGCGCCGAACACGAGATCGACGCCATCGAGGCAGCCGTCTTCGATCATTGCGCGTGCCCCGCCCGGCGACAGCTCTTCACCGAATTGGTGGATCAGCACAATCGTTCCACGCAGATCTTCCTTGATTGCCATCATCGCTTTCGCGAAGCCAAGAAGGCCGGCAGTATGGCCATCGTGACCGCAAGCGTGCATCACGCCTGGAATCGTCGATTTATAAGAAAGCTCTTTTTGGTCATCGATCGGCAGCGCGTCAAAGTCGGCACGGAAAGCGATGGTCTTGCCGGGTTTGCCGCCTCGGATCGTTCCGACGACGCCTCGTCCGCCAACGCCCCGGCGCACTTCGACTCCCATTTCTTCTAGGCGTGCTGCGATATAAGCAGGCGTCTCCATATCCACCATTTCCTCTTGCAAGGAATCAATTAATGTATCGGTTTGTTTTAATAAGCTCATGAATAATAAACTCCTTTATCCTACAAAAATTTTACACACGCAATGAGGCTATTATACGCCGTATTCCAGCAAGCATCAAAATTATTACGCTATTGCAAAAGTTTTTATAGTATAATCATACATGACTACTTATAAATGGGGGCTTCATTATGAAAATCACTCAAGCACGATTGCATGCAGTGCGCTTTCCTTTGCATGAACCATTCATCATTTCCTATGCGACTTATCCGGACATGCCGTCTTTGATTCTTGAATTGGAAACGGATAATGGCTTGGTCGGTTACGGGGAAGCGGTGCCGGATGAACATGTGACGGGCGAGTATTTTACGGCGAGCTACGAAGTGTTGAAGGAATTATTCCTGCCGGCTGTAATCGGCATGAATCCGTTCGATATTGAAGCAATCCATCATAAGATGAACGGGATTTTGGCGGGCAACCCGGCAGCGAAAGCCGCGGTTGATATCGCTTGCTATGACTTGATGGGGAAAGCTTCGGGACAGCCCGTCTATAATTTGCTCGGCGGCCAGTCGAAAGAGCATTTATCCTATCCGCGTGTCTTGAGCATCGAGTCGCCTGAAATCATGGCGAAAAAAGCGAAACAGGCCGTCGAAGCGGGATACGGATCGTTAAAACTGAAAGTCGGGGCAGGCAACGCACAATTGGATGTGGAACGTATTTTGGCCGTACGGAATGAAGTTGGACCGGATATGCCGATCCGTGTCGACGTCAACCAAGGATGGAAATCGGTCGGGACCGCCGTCTCAGCGATTCGCCAGCTCGAAACAGCTGGGCTCAGCTGGGTCGAACAGCCGATTCGCATGGGCGATATCCGCGGTTTGGCGGAAGTAAGGCAGAAAACAGCCGTGCCGATCATGGCGGATGAGACGGTACAATCGATGGAAGATTTGCTCGAAATTATCCGTCTCGATGCAGCGGATGTCATCAACATCAAATTGATGAAATGCGGCGGAATTTTCCATGCAGTGCAAATGGCGAAAACCGCAGAAGCCGCGGGCATGCTGTGCCAGATCGGTTCAATGGTGGAGTCGTCCGTTGCATCTAGCGCCGGTTACCATGCAGCTATGTCGCGGATCAATATCGAAAGCACCGAGCTGACAGGGCCGCTGTTATTCAGTGAAGAAATCGGCGACTTGAAATACGAGCATCCGCATGTACTCTTGAGCGGCAAGCCGGGGCTCGGCATTGAAGTCGATCCGGAGAAGCTGAAGAAATTGACGGTCACATCTTGTACAGTGGGGGGCGATTTTGCATGACGGCAAAACCCCAAAAACTTAAAAAAAGCGGAGATAAGATTCCGCATACATATGCGATTTTATTTTTGATCATGATCGCGGCGATGGTCGCTTCGTATTTGATTCCAGCAGGGCAATACGAACGGGAGGAAGTGGATGGGCGCACGGTCGTCATCGACAATTCCTTCGCCGAAGTGGAACAAAGCCCGGTCGGATTCTTTGAATTGTTTAAAGCGATTCCCACAGGGATGTCTGAAGCTTCAAGCATCATCTTCTACATCTTCCTAGTCGGCGGCGCATTTGGCATCATCCGTGCGACTGGGGCAATCGAATCCGGAATCGCCAAAGTGGTCGATAGGCTCGAAAAGCGTGAAAAATGGCTCATCCCGATTATCATGATCCTATTTTCGGTACTCGGAGCCACTATCGGGATGGCGGAAGAAGTCATCATCTTCGTGCCGATCGGCATCGCAGTAGCGCGGGCAATCGGCTTTGACGCCATGACGGGAACCGCGATGGTCTCGCTCGGTGCGGCATCCGGCTTTATCGGCGGCATGCTCAATCCGTTCACCGTCGGGATTGCACAAGGCATCGCGGAATTGCAGATCTTCTCTGGAATCGGCTTCCGCTTTGGGGCATATATCTTCTTCCTGAGCTTCGCAATCTGGTACGTCATGCGCTATGCGGCGAAAGTGAAAAAAGACCCGACACAAAGCGTCATCTATGAAATCGAGAAACGCGCACAGAAATCATCGACAAAAGACCAGGCGGAAGCGCTCGGTGCATTCAACTGGCGCCACGGCATGGTGTTCGTGTTCTTGGCAGTTGGCCTTGGCATCAACGTCTACGGTGTATTCGAATGGGGCTGGTACTTGACGGAACTGGCTGCCTCGTTCGTCATTATCGGCTTTGCGGCAGGGCTCGTCGGGAACCTGGGCATCAATCGCATGTTCGATGCTTTTGTCGATGGCATGAAACTAGTAGTCTTTGGCGCATTGATCGTCGGCTTTGCCCGTGCGATTCTGGTTATCATGGAGCAAGGGGTCATCATGGATACGATGATCCACGGCTTATCAAGCGTCATCAGCGGCTTGCCGAATGCCTTGACGGTCATCGGCATGTTCTTCACACAAGTCGTCATCAATTTCTTCATTCCTTCGGGAAGCGGCCAGGCGGCAACGACGATGCCGATCATGACACCGCTGTCGGATCTATTGTCAATCGAGCGCCAAGTGGCGGTGCTTGCGTATCAATACGGAGACGGTATCACCAACTCCATCATCCCGACATCTGCTGCTTTGATGGGTTATTTGGCGGTAGCCGGGATCCCTTATGAAAAATGGGTAAAATTCGTTTGGAAATTGGTCGTCGGCTGGCTGTTGATTGCGCTCGTCGCACTCGTCATCGCCGTCATGATCGGTGTATCGTGAATGCAAAAAATC
>NZ_JAPEHT010000104.1 GCF_028823615.1 Planococcus sp. A6 | reverse complement strand
CACCCGCCCCACGGCAAGCAGCCCCCTGCAACGCAGTCGAATAGCGCAAGCTATTCTACTTACTTATTTACTTACTTAGTCTTTATACTTTTCCGGAAAACACGTTCAAACTCACTACCACCAACCTGCACAAAAAAACCACCAGGAAAATTCCTGGCGGTTTCATTTCATTCTTCAGGCCGTTTTCGGCGACTGATTTTTCTTGCGTGCATTCATGTAATTCAAAGCAAAGATTCCGAGGACGATGATTAGGCCGATCGTATCCGTCAAGGTTTCGGGGAAGATCGTCATTAATGCCCCGATGCCGAGCAAGATTCGCGTCACGACATTCATGCGGGTCTGGAAATAGCCTTCTGCCGCAGCACTCAGTGCGATGATGCCGATAATCGCCGTGATGGTGATCATGATGATTTCGAGTATTGGTGGCAAGGCGAATTCTGTCGCATTGACGGCTACATCTGTCGTATCGATCATCAGCATCGCTGGATTGTAGACAAATAGATACGGAATGATGAACCCGGCAATCGCAAGCTTCAAGGCGTTGAAGCCGGTTCGCATCGGATCCCCGCCGGACACCCCGGCACCCGCAAAGGCGGCCAGTGCGACAGGAGGCGTGATGTTCGCGAAAATCCCGAAGTAGAACACAAACAAATGCGCAACGAGAACCGGGATGCCGAATTCAGCAAGCGCCGGTGCTGTCATGGTCGCTGTGATGATGTACGCCGGGATGGACGGCAAGCCCATGCCAAGCACGATCGATGCAAGCATTGTCAGGAACAAAGTCCAGAACAGGGATCCTGCACCGAACGCCGTGATGGCAGATGTCATGACCGTCCCGAAGCTTGTCAGGCTGACAACGCCGATGATGATCCCGACGACCGCACAGGCGATCATGACGGAAAGCGATTGGCGCGCGCCGTTTTCGAGCGCTTCAAGGATATCGCGTACGCCCATGCGCGTCGATTTGCGGAATGCCGCAACGACGACTGTCAGGACGATTGTGTAGAAAGCGGCATAAGCGATCGGCATGCCGGTGTAGAGCATGAACACAAGCCCTACAATCGGCAATAGCAAATGCCCTTTTTCTTTCAATACTTCTTTCGTGCGCGGCAAGTCAGCTTTCGGAATGCCGCGTAAGCTGTCTTTGCCGGCGCGGAAATGGACTTGCATGATGACGCCGAGGAAATACAGGACCGCTGGCAAGAGTGCAGCAAGCGCAATCGTGCCGTAAGCGATGCCTGTCGTTTCCGCCATGATGAAGGCACTGGCGCCCATGATCGGCGGCAATATTTGCCCGCCGACCGAAGCACTCGCTTCGACGGCGCCTGCGAAGTTTTTATTGTAGCCGATCTTTTTCATTAAGGGGATGGTGAATGCACCGGTTCCGACGACGTTGGCGATTGCGGAACCGTTGATGCTTCCCATGAAACCGGACGAGATGACTGCGACTTTTGCCGGCCCACCTTGCTTGGATCCGGCTAGCGCCATTGCCAAGTCGTTGAACAATTGGCCCATCCCCGATTTCGCGAGGAACGCGCCAAACAGGATGAACAGGAAGATGAATTGCAAGGACGCGGAAATCGCTGTCGAATACAAACCTTCCGTTTTCAAATACAGCTGGCCGAAAATATCACCGAGGTCAAACGGGCGCGTCATGAGCATATCCGGCATCCACAAGAAATGGCTGATGAACGGATAGACTAGGAACACGAGCGCGAGAATCGGCAGGATGATGCCGGTTACGCGGCGCGCTGCTTCGAGAACCAAGACAACGGTCGCGATGGCCATGATGATATCGAGCGTATTCGGAATCCCGCCGCGCGTCGTCATGATCGCATCATATTCATAGATTAAATACCCAGCGGTCGCCAAGCTGAATAAGAACAAAATCCAGTCATAGAATGGGATGCGCGTCTTGTCCTGCTTTTTGAATGCAGGATAGACCAGGAACACAAGCCCCATCCCGACTGCTACGTGAATCGAGCGCGCCTGAAGTGCAGGCAGTGGATTGAATGTCACCCATAGGTGATAAAGGGAATATGCGATGGCGATCGCCGCAATGGCAAAGACGATATTGCGGCTGCGCAATTTGCGGACTTTGGCGTCCACATCGTATTTCTCCAGCACTTCCTGGTTAACGTTTTTGTCTTCTTCGTGCGCCGAGACGCTCTCAACATCTAAATCCCGGTTGTCTTTGGTCATAATGTCTTCCCTCCTACATAATTCCATAAATGAATATAGTCGACCGAAATCTGGAACGTTTCATAATCATCGGCCAAGGCGTGCAGCGGGATTTCCCGGCCGCCTGCACGTATGACGGTCTGGGCATTTTCCGAAACAGTCAAATTCAGTTCTTCGAATTCCCGGTCGATCTGCATGTGGACGAATCCGTCATCCGATGGCAAAATCGTGCCATCTGACGGCACCCCTGCCCCGAATGTCTTGAAATGGGTTTCCGTCAACAGCAGCGTCTGTCCGTTGCGTTCGTAGTATTCGCGCCATTCCTCTTTTTCGACCGAATGGATCCACGATAATTCGCACCCGCTCGCCACCCGTTTCAAAGGCAATGACCGGCAGTTTTATCAGCAGGAAAAAAAGGAGCACCGCAATGAATGCTCCTCCCCCCCAAAGCTTTTTATTGTTCACTATAGTAGCGTTCAGCGCCTGGGTGCAATGGCGCCACTAGGCCTTCTTGCGCTTTTTCAAGCGTGATGTCGGTTGCTGCCTGATGGGAATTCCCGAGTGTTTCCAGGTTGTCGAAGAAAGTCTGCGTCAATTTGTAGACATCGTCTTCACTCATCTCTGAATCGACGATCAAAGCATTCATGATTGCTGCAGTCGGAACCGCTTCTTCGTTTCCGTACGTGTCTGCAGGGATTTCAAGTGCAACGAAATAGCTCTTGTCCTGTGCAATTTCCTCTACATCGGCAGGGTCAATCGACACCATGCGGATATCGAGTGTTTCAGAAAGCTCCAAAAGCGATGCGTTCGGCAAGCCGCTCGTCAGGAACGCCGCGTCCAATTGCCCGGCACGCAAGCCATCTGCCGCTTCTGCATAGCCGAGGTAATCAACTTCGATATCGTCATATGTAATGCCGTGTCCTTCAAGAAGCGTGCGGGCATTGACCTCAACGCCGGAGTTCTGGTCACCGACGGCGATGCGTTTGCCGACAAGGTCATCGAAAGTTTCAATGCCGGAATCCTCTGTCGTGACGATCTGCACATAGTTCGGGTAAAGCGCAGCGATTTGGCTGATTTTGTCTGTTGGCTCGGTGAAGCTTTCCTCTCCTTCAACTGCCTGGCTGACAACATCGCTCATCGTGAACGCCATTTCGATTTTGTCTTCCTTCATTAAGTTAACGTTTTCAACTGATGCGCCCGTTGTCTGTGTACGGGAGTTGACGCCGTACTCATTGCTGTAAACATCTGCAAGCGTAGAACCGATGATATTGTAAGGGCCGGATGCACCGCCCGTTGCGATCGTTACGATGTTCGATTCGAGGCCTTCTCCGCCGCCCTCGCCGCCGGATCCTGCTTCTTCACCGCCGCCGCAAGCTGCAAGCGTCATAGCGCCAGCGACTACAGTTGTGAAAGCGCTTAATTTATATTTGTTCATATGTTCTCCTCCTAATAGGTTTTTCACTATTATAAAGGACAATTTCCTTAAATAAAAGGCAATATTGCATATTCTCAGTTTTTATAAATTTTTTAGAATACTTATTCACCTAATGTATTCCATTATCAGTAAAATACTAAGAAATCCTTACTTATATTGGATTTCTTAATACATTCACTGCATATTAAAGGCTTCAGCCAATAGACGAACGGTGTCCATGCGCGCTTGGTGGCTGGCGATATTTGGGATAATAGTGATTTCGTCGGCCCCAAATTGTTCGGCGACGGTTTCGATTTGCTGCTTGACTTGTTCAGCCGTCCCGACAAGCATGCGGCCCCGGTTGCGCTCGACTCGTTCTTGTTCCGCTGCACTGAGGCGCCGCTTTTCAGCGGTCTCGACCGATGGGTAATACGGCGGCTGGAAATCGGATTCGACGAACAACAGCCATAAATCGAATGCTTTGGCGAGCTGTTCGGCTCGCTCTTCCGTCTCGCCCACAATGGCGAAAACGGCGATAGCAACATGCGGCTGTTCACGCAATCCGGACGGGATGAAAGTTTCCCGGTAGCGTGCAATCGCGTCGATTCCCGCTTTTTCAGGACGCGCGAAATGGGCATAGGCATAAGCCATGCCGCGTTCAGCCGCAAGTTTCGCTGAGCCTTCACCTGTCCCGAGCAACCACAGTTCAGGCGCTGTCTCTGTGAATGGTGTCGCTTTGTTCATGATCGGTGTCATCAGTGAAGTATTTCTCTAGGTCAATGAGTTGCTGGGCATAAGGGACGCGCTTGCCTTTTGATTCGTTGAGCGCTTGGTTGACGAGCCGGAAACTCGGCGACCGCCCGATGCCAAGGTCGATTCGGTTTGGGTGCAGCGCTTCAAGCAACCGGAAATTCTCCGCCACTTTATAGGCGCTGTAATGCGGCAGCATGACGCCGCCAGAACCGATACGCAGGCGTTCGGTGAGTGTCGCGAGATGCATCATGAGCATTTCCGGTGAACTGCCGGCCACTGAAAACACTTGATGATGCTCAGCGACCCAATAGCGCTTGTAGCCTGAGCGGTCCGCCAGTTTCGCCAATTCCGCCGTCGAGCGCAGCGCGGAAGCTGCCGTTTCGCCTTCATCGATCGGCGAGTAATCCAAAATATTCAAGACGGTCATACGTCCGCACCTCCTTTAACTCTCTATTCTTCATCATACCACTCGAGCACATAGAAAAAACGAACCGGGGTCTGCCAGTCCGCTTTATCCTATATAAAGCAATTAAAGTTAAGGTGGCTTTCCGAAGTTTACTGCCCGCTTTCCGTGGGCTCGCGCCCAAGCCTCCTCATCCGCTTCGCTCCTTGCGGTGTCTCGGTCGTCTCGCTGATCCACAGGAGTCGGGCAGACACTTCTCCAAACCACTTAGCTTCATCACTGAGTATTTTGATCTGGTAACAGTATCTACTCTTACCACGAGTTTCGACAGTAATTACTTCTTTAAAATAATTTAAAACGGACCAGGCTTTCCTGGTCCGCTTCCTTTATTCTACATTGAAATAACGCGCATCCGGGTGGGCGAAGACAATCGCCGATACCGATGCTTCCGGGTCCATCATAAATTCTTCCGTCAAGTGGACACCGATGTCTTCCGGTTTGATAAGGCCGAACAATTTCGCTTGGTCCTCCAGATTCGGGCAGGCCGGGTAGCCGAATGAGAAGCGCTGGCCTTGGTATTTTGCCGCGAACCGGTCGCGCATCGAGAAGTCCGTCGCGTCCGGGAAGCCCCATTGATCGCGAATTTCCTGATGAATGCGTTCTGCGAATCCTTCCGCGAGTTCTAAAGCGGTCGCCTGCAGTGCATGGCTCTCGAGGAAGCGCCCTGCCTCTTTCAAGCGCGTCGCTTCCGCACGCACCCCGTGCCCTGCCGTCACTTGCATGAATGCGACGTAATCCATCTCGCCGCTTGTGGTTGATTTCAAATAATCAGCTAGACAGAGGAACGGCGCTTTCGCTTGGCGCGGGAATGTGAAGCGCTCAATTTCTGTCTTGGCGTCTTTCGGGTCGTAGATGATGACATCGTCGCCTTCCGATTGCGCCGGGAAGAATTGATACATCCCGGCAGGCTTCAGTATTCCTGACTGGAGAAACTTCGTCGCGAGTTCGTGTAGTTCCACCGCCCGCGCGTCGCCTTGCTGCAACAGTTTGTCGCTATAGCCGCGCAGCCCCAAGTGATGGCCGATCAATGTGCGCATATTGACATACGGGTATAGATGCGCGACTGAATACTCTTTCGATACATGCCTGCGCAAATCGTTCGGCACGTAAACAGGTGCATCTTCGCGCACGGTCTTGACCGGCTTTTCCAAAATGGCGACAGCGCCTTTTTCGGCGCGCGCGGCATCTTGCGCTTGGCGCTTTTCCTGTTGGGCGCCGAGTTCTTCAAGCAAGACCGCTTTTCCCGCGCCGCTTTGCAGGCGGTTCGCGAGGTCCAGCCCTTGCATCGCGTCTTTGGCGTAAATGACCGGGCCGTTGTATTCAGCGGCGATTTTCGTTTCGGTAAAGCGCCGGGACAAGGCCGCACCGCCGACTAAAATCGGCACGTCGATATCCGCTTCACGGAAATCCTGTGCCGTCAGCACCATCTGCTTGGCGGATTTCACAAGCAGCCCCGACAAGCCAACAATATCCGGCTGTTCTTTACGGATCACTTCGATCAAGGCGGCTGGTGTCACTTTGATGCCGATGTCGATCACTTTAAAGCCATTGTTCGACAAGATGATGTCGACCAAGTTTTTGCCGATATCGTGCACGTCGCCTTTGACGGTCGCGAGAATGACTTTGCCTTTTCCGCTATCGTCCGCTTTCTTTTCCATAAAGCCTTCGAGATAGGACACGGCCGCTTTCATGACTCCGGCTGATTGCAGCACTTCCGCGACAATCAGTTGGTTGTCGTTGAACAAGCGTCCAACTTCCGCCATTCCTTCCATGAGAGGGCCGTTGATGATCTCGAGCGGGTCTTCGTACATCTCCCGCGCTTTTTCAAGATCAGGGACGAGTCCTTCTTTTGTGCCTTCGAGGATATAGTAAGCGAGGCGCTCCGGCACGGTATCCGGAATATCATCTTCGGTTTTTTCCTTTTTCTTATCGCGGTAGAAGTCCGTGAAGTCCGCCAGGTTTTTATCGGTCGTCTCGAACAACAACTCCTCCGCCATCTTCACTTCTTCCTGCGGGATCGACGCGAAGCGCTCAAGCTTCTCGGTGTTGACGATCGCGTAATCAAGCCCGGCTTGTGTGCAATGATAGAGATAAACGGCGTTCAGCACTTCGCGGCCGACCGGCGGCAAACCGAACGACACATTCGATACCCCGAGAATAGTTAAGGCGCGTGGCAGTTTTTCCTTAATCAAACGGATGCCTTCGACTGTTTCGAGTGCCGATCCGATGTATTGCTCATCGCCCGTTCCTACCGGGAACACGAGCGGATCGAAAATGATGTCTTCCGGTGCGAGTCCCCATTTTTCTGTCAGCAAGTGATACGAGCGTTCCGCGATTTCGAGTTTGCGTTCGCGTGTGACCGCCATACCGATTTCGTCGATTGTGCCGACGACGACCGAAGCGCCGTATTTTTTCACGAGCGGCATAACCGCATCAAAGCGTTCTTCTCCGTCTTCCAAATTGATCGAGTTGATGATCGCTTTGCCTTGGGAGAATTTCAGCGACGCTTCGATGACGTCTTCGTCCGTAGAGTCGATAACGAGCGGCACTTTCACTTTTTTGACGACTTCCTGCATGAATGCCGCCATGTCTTCAAGTTCGTCGCGGTCCGGGTTTGCCAGGCAAATATCGATGACGTGCGCCCCGTTCTTCACTTGGGCGCGGGCGATTTCCGCCGCTTCTTCGAACTTCCCTTCGATAATGAGCCGCTTGAACTTGCGCGAACCGATGACGTTCGTGCGTTCGCCGACAAATAGCGGACGCATCGACTCGTCGTATTCGAGCACTTCGATGCCGGACACCGCATGGCCATGGCTCGTTTCATTGCGCTCGCGCGGAGCTAGCCCGTCGACCGCTTCACGCACCGCTGCAATATGTGCTGGTGTAGTGCCGCAACAGCCGCCGACGACATTGAGCCAGCCTTTTTCAGCAAAGCCGCGCAGTTTTTTCGATAAGGATTCCGGCGTCTCGTGGTAATGCCCTTCTTCGTCGGGCAGTCCAGCGTTCGGATAGCAGCTGACATAGCCTGTCGACAATTCAGACAGCGAACGCAAATGATCGGTCATGAATTCCGGCCCTGTCGCACAGTTCAAACCGACAGAAAGCGGCTTGATATGTTCGATCGACACATAAAAGGCTTCAATTGTCTGCCCGGCGAGCGTTGTGCCCATCGGTTCAATTGTTCCTGAAATCATCACCGGCAATTCCACACCGGTTTCTTCAAAGGCATCGCGTATCGCAATCGTCGCCGCTTTGACATTGAGCATATCCTGGCTCGTCTCCAGCAATAATAGATCCGCGCCCCCTTCGATCAAGGCTTTCGCCTGCACCTGGAAATCGGCTTTCAATTCGTCGAATGTAATGCCGCCTGTTACCGACAAAGTTTTCGTCGTCGGCCCGAGTGCACCCGCAACAAAACGCGGCCATTCAGGCGTCGAATATTTCGCTTGGCTCTTTTTGGCGATTTCGACCGCTTTTTGATTGATTTCCGCTGCACGATGGCCGAGCCCGTATTCATCCAAAACGACTGGCGTGCCGCCGAATGTGTTCGTGCAGATGATGTCGGCGCCCGCTTCCAAATAAGCGTCGTGCACTCTTTCAAGCACATCTGGGCGTACGATATTCAAATATTCATTGCAGCCGTCGTATTCCTCGCCGCCGAAATCTTCTGCGGACAGGTCCGCGTTTTGGATCATCGTTCCCATTGCGCCGTCAATGATGAGGATGCGTTTTTCGAGCTGCTGTTCAATTAAATGTTTAGGCATAGGCACGATCGCTCGCTTTCTTTAAATCTAGTTGTCGGATGTGGCGAATCAATTCCACCGTCATGTCGTAGCGCACAAATGGCGTGATCAAATAAATGCCGTTGAACAGTTCCGCTGCGGTATCGATCAATTCTTTCGCGATCTGGATGCCTTCCGCGGTCGCTTTGTCCTTGTCTTCGCCGCAAGCCCGCATGCGGTCGAGCGCTTCTTCGGACAATTTGATGCCCGGCACTTCGTTATGCAGGAAGTCGGCGCTTCGTATGCTCGTCAGCGGCATGACCCCGAGGAAAATCGGCGTGTCCAGATGTTTGGTCGCCTCATGGATTTCGATAATTTTCTCTTTTGTATAGACCGGCTGCGAAATGAAATAATCCGCCCCGGCTTCGATTTTCTTCTCGAGCCTTTGAACAGCTCGCTCCACCACGCGGACGTTCGGGTTGAACGCGGCGGCGACCGAGAAGTTCGCTTTTTTCCGGAGCGGCTTCCCAGAAAATGAAATGCCTTCGTTGAGCTTTTTGATGAGTTGGATTAATTCCATGCTTGATACATCATAGACGCTGGTGGAGCCCGGGAAATCGCCGACTTTTGTCGGATCCCCTGTGACGGCGAGTATGTCGTGGATGCCGAGTGCGTCCAGCCCCATAATATGCGATTGCAGGCCGATCAAGTTGCGGTCACGGCACGTGATGTGCGCGAGAGGTCTGACATCCTGCTTATGCTTGAGGATCGAGCCCATCGCCATATTACTGATGCGCGGCGAAGCGAGTGAATTATCAGCCATCGTGATGGCGTCAATGCCCTCTGCGTCCAATGCTTTTGAACCTTCGAGGAATTTTTCGATATCCAAATGGCGCGGCGTATCGAGTTCGACGATGATGGTCCGTTCGGTTTTCGCTTTTTCGTGCAGCGGCTTGTCTTTCAGCGCCTCCGCTTCACGGATGACGATCGGCTTTTTCTCTTCGACTTTCTTTTCAGTGATCGGCTGCAAATGGCCGATGCGTTTTTTCACAGCTTCGATATGTTTTGGCGTCGTACCGCAACAACCGCCGATGAGGCGCACGCCTTCTTCGCGCAAAAGCAATGCCGCACGGCCGAAATAATCGGCTTCCGATTCATAGACGATTCGCCCGTCTTCGATATCCAATAGCGAAGCGTTCGGGTAAGCCGACAAAAAGGCTTTTTCCGGCAGTTCGACGCCTTCGAATGCCTGGATCGTATGGTGCGGGCCAAGACGGCAATTGACACCGACAATTTCCGCGCCGAGCGCATCCAATCGTTTCAACCCTTCGTTCAAGCTCATGCCGTTTTGGAGGATACCAGGCTCATGCATGGATAATTGTGCAATGAGCGGCGCGTCGGTCAGTTTCTTCAAGTGGCTGACGGTTGCCGCGAGTTCCTCGAAATCGTAATACGTCTCGAGCAATAAGCCGTCGGGGTCGCCCGATAATAAATGCTGGGCTTGCTGGTCAACCATGGCGACGATTTCATCAAGCGTCGCATCGCTTTTGCGGATGCCACGGATGCCGCCGATTGTGCCGACGACAAACTGCCCGCCGTCTTTTGCGGCTTTATTGGCGATGGCAATCGCCGCTTTATTGATCGCTTCGGTCTGTTCTTCGAGCCCGTAGCGCGCCAGTTTATGGGCATTTGCCCCGTATGTGTTCGTTTGAATGATATCCGCCCCGGCTGCAATATAGTCGCGGTGGATTTTCTCGATCACTTCTGGGCGCTGGATGTTCAATTCCTCGTTGCAGTATTCGATGCCGTAGGAGTACAACAGCGTTCCCATGGCACCGTCCGCCGTCAGCATCCGTTTTTTCAGTTCATCTAATAACATGATTCGTCCTCCTCTGTCTGATTTTGCCGTGCAGCTGCGGACGCATCGATATGAAAGAAAAAAAGCCTTCCATGAAAAAGAAGGCTTTACGATATCGGACTCGTTCCTTTTCATCTGCCAGGCGTGTGCCTGCTGGAATTAGCACCTGACCGCAAGCGGCTGGTTGCTGAAGCGTCATCGGGCCAGTCCCTCGACTTCTCTAGATAAGAATTCACTATGCAGTTTTCAGTATTCCCACATGATACCCCCTGCGGTGATTTGGGTCAAGGTGATTTATCAAAAAACAAAGAACTTTCTGTTACATTTCTGATCTCTACCAGGCATCCGGTACGCGCGGATTGAATTTAGCGGCTTCGACGGTGAATTTATACCAAGTGAAGGCTTGGCCGTCGATCATCCACGTGATGTCGATGCGCCGCGGGATTTCGATGCCGTCGACTGTTTGCCATTCATGCACTTCTGCGATGCACGGCAAGCGCTTGGCATCTTCCCCGACCTCTTTATAGCGCATCGCGCGCGCCCGCTTCATGCGCCCTGTTTCATCAAACTCGAAAGTCACATTGGCGGTCGACCCGTTATAGGTCATTTCCGCTTCCACGGAACGTTCGTTGCTGTTCAAAAAACGCACATATGGGCTGAATACTAGCCCAGGCAGCCAGGCCATCTCCATTAAAAAGCGCTGCAAAGCCGATTCATCGAGCTTGCCGTCGGGCATCGTCCGGTTGATCGGCACGAGCCCCGCAAAGCGAATGCGCATGCCCGCGCGGCCGTCCCGAAAACTGTCGGACCCTGCGACGAACAAACCATCCACTTTCATGCGCGCTTTCCAATAAAACGACGGCGGTTCAACAAAACTGTATTGCTCGGCGGTCGATTCGGTCCATTCTTCCTGGTCGGGTTTGGTTTTCATCCAGCCCACTTGCTTTACATAAACGCCCATCACTTGTTCGCGGCCGATTGCGCCGCTTGCTTCCAGCCATTTAGCGATTGGTTTTGGGAGATTGCCCGTTCTCGCTTTCTCCACTTCTCCGGCGTGACGGACTTCCGGCCACGTCGGCTTAACGAGCCGCGTCATGTCTTTGTATTTTCGGTAAGCTCCGAATACCACAAGTGATGTCAATGCTAAAACCGGCCATCTGCGTTTCATGCCACATACCCCTCTCCGATTTTGCTGCGCTATTATCCGTAAACTATTTCCATTGTAGTTTCTTTCGACACGGCAGCTGTTTTCCCTGCCTGGTGAAACAATAGAA
>NZ_JAPEHT010000103.1 GCF_028823615.1 Planococcus sp. A6 | reverse complement strand
TTAATTCATTTTCAATTGTTCAAGCTCTGCAAGGAATTTCGTATTCAATACTTTGATATACGTACCTTTCATGCCGAGTGAACGCGATTCGATGACGCCAGCACTCTCAAGTTTACGGAGTGCATTAACGATGACCGAACGCGTGATGCCGACACGGTCAGCAATTTTAGATGCAACAAGCAAACCTTCGTTGCCGTCTAGTTCTTCGAAGATATGCTCGATTGCTTCAAGTTCGCTGTATGAAAGCGAGCTGATCGCCATTTGAACAACAGCTTTGCTGCGTGCTTCCTCTTCGATGCGGTCGCCTTTTTCACGGAGGATCTCCATGCCGACAACTGTCGCGCCGTATTCGCCAAGGATCAAATCGTCGTCGCCGAACTGGTCGTTAACGCGTCCTAGCAACAAAGTGCCAAGGCGTTCGCCGCCGCCGATGATCGGAACGATCGTCGTCAAGCCGTTTTTGAATAGTTCGCGCTCTTCCACTGGGAAGATTGTGTGCTCACTGTTCACATCCATGTTAGCGGATGTTTCTGTAACGTTCGAAAGGTTTTGTGTGTATTCGACCGGGAATTGGCGTTCTTCGAGCATGTTCTTCATGCGCTCGTTTTCGATCTGCTGGTTGACAGCATAGCCAAGTACCTTCCCTTTGCGGCTGACAACGAAGACATTTGCTTCGATGACTTCGCTCAATGTTTCAGCCATGTCCTTAAAGTTTACCGGCTTGCCGGCTGCTGCCTGCAGCATAGAGTTAATTCGTCTTGTTTTTCCCAATAAATTCATAATTATGAACCTCCTACATGATTCGTACGTATTTCGCACCGTTTATTCAATATTCTAAAGGTTTTTACACTTTAATGAAACCAATACGCCTTGTTCTACAAGATAAATTGTGACAAATCTTTGTTTTTCGCCACATTTTCAAGTTTTTCGTTGACGTATTGAGGAGTGATATCGATTTGGGCAGGTGAAATCTCAGATGCCTCAAATGATAGGTCCTCCAATAAGCGTTCCAATATTGTATGAAGTCGGCGAGCGCCGATATTATCCGTCTGTTGATTTACTTCATAAGCAATTTCCGCAAGTCTGACGATTGACGCATCAGTAAAGTGTACCATAACTCCCTCTGTTTCGAGAAGGGCTTTATACTGATTGAGCAAGGAATGTTTCGGTTCCGTCAAAATTTTCACGAAATCATCGACTTCCAGCTTGGTCAATTCGACGCGGATCGGGAACCGGCCCTGCAATTCCGGGATCAAGTCGGATGGCTTCGACATATGGAATGCACCGGCTGCGACGAACAGCATATAATCGGTCTTCACCGCTCCGTATTTCGTCGATACAGTTGAACCTTCGACAATCGGCAGGATGTCGCGCTGGACCCCTTCCCTCGATACATCGGCAGAGGAAGTGGAACTTTTGCTGGCGATTTTGTCCATTTCATCGATGAAGATGATGCCATGCTGTTCAGCGCGGCGAATCGCTTCGGACGAGATTTCCTCGCTATCGACCAGCTTTTCCGATTCTTCAGCCGTCAATACGCGCCGTGCGTCTTTCACTTGCATGCGGCGCTTTTTCTTTTTCTTCGGCATCAAGGAAGACAAGGCATCCTGCATGTTTTCGCCCATCTGCTCCATTCCCGATCCTTGGAAAGCGTCAAACACGGAAGCCGTGTTTTCTGTCACTTCGACTGTTACCCACTCGTCTTCCAACTTGCCCGCTTTCAGGTCAGCGGCAATTTCGCGGCGCTTGACGCGCACTTCCACTTCAGCTTCCGGATCTTCCTCTTCCTGCTCTTGTTTTTGGCCGAAGAACATTTCAAGCGGATTTTGCGCAGTCTGCTTTTTCTTCATCGACGGCGCCAGCAATTTCACAAGGCGGTCGTTGGCAGAGGATTCTGCGCGTTCTTTTACGGCTTCGTATTTTTCTTCTTTGACGATGCGCACGGATGCTTCCACTAAATCACGGACCATCGACTCCACGTCGCGGCCGACATATCCGACTTCCGTAAACTTCGTCGCTTCGACTTTGATAAATGGCGCCCCGGTCAGTTTGGCGATGCGGCGTGCGATTTCCGTTTTCCCGACGCCGGTCGGGCCGATCATCAAAATATTTTTCGGGATAACTTCATCCTGCATTTCTTCATCGAGGCGGCTGCGGCGATAGCGGTTGCGCAGCGCAATTGCGATTGAGCGCTTGGCATCTTTTTGCCCGACGATGAAACGGTCCAAGTGATCGGTAATCTGCCGGGGAGTTAAATCGGTTTGTGTTTTCATTCTGACAACTCCTCCATGATAATTTGGTGATTGGTATAGACGCAAATATCTGCAGCCGTTTCAAGCGCGGATTGGGCAATTTCGCCCGCCGTTAGTTGGTCGCCTGCATATTTCTTCAATGCCCGGCCAGCCGCAAGCGCGTAATTGCCGCCTGAGCCGATTGCCAGGATCCCATCATCAGGTTCGATGACTTCGCCGGTGCCTGAGACAAGCAATAGTTCATCTTTGTTCATGACGATGAGCATCGCTTCCAGCTGTCGCAGCATTTTATCGCCGCGCCACTGTTTCGCGAGTTCGACAGCAGCGCGCTGAAGGTTGCCATTGAATTCGGTGAGCTTGCCTTCAAACATTTCAAACAGCGTGAAAGCATCCGCCACAGAACCAGCAAATCCCGTCAGTACTTCATTGTTGTAGAGCCGGCGCACTTTTTTCGCAGTATGTTTCATGACGACGGCGTTGCCGAATGTCACTTGCCCATCTCCGGCCATAGCCGATTTACCTTTATGCTTTACTGCAAAGATCGTGGTTGCATGAAATTCCTGCATGTTAAGCTTCTCCTCCTTATGCCCTTGGATGGGCTTTTAAATACGTATTGCGCAAATGGTCTTTCGTCACATGCGTATAGACTTGCGTGGAACTGAGATGCGCATGTCCCAATAATTCCTGGACCGTGCGCATGTCCGCCCCATTGTTCAATAGATGAGTAGCGAATGTGTGGCGGATCATATGGGGATAGATCGATGAATTGAGCGACGCCTTTTTCATGCATTCGTTCAGGATATGGCGGATGCCACGATCCGTCACCCCGTCCCCGCGGCTATTGACGAATAGCATCTCGTGCTCTTTCGACTTCATTAACCTTGGACGGGCCGAGTCGATATAAAGTTCCAACGCGTCGTGTGCAAACTGGCCGTAAGGGATGTAACGTTCTTTCCTGCCCTTGCCGAGCACTTTAACAATATGCATATGGCGGTCCAAATCTTTCATCTTGATCGATACGCATTCACTGACGCGCATGCCGGTCGCATACAGCAACTCCAATAATGCACGGTTCCTGAGTGACAACGCATCTTCACCCGTGAGTGAAGCGAACAGCTGCTCAAGCTCTTCCTCGTAGAAAAACTGCGGCAGCCGCTCTTCTTTCTTCGGATGGAACAGCGAACGGAACGCTGCTTCACTGAGCCCGAATTCGCGGTTGCCGTAGCGGAAAAACGACCGGATGGCGGAGATTTTCCTTGAGATTGACGTTCTGGATAATTCAGCTTCATATAGTTTCGTTACATAATTTCGCGCATGAAGGTATTCGACTTCGTGCAGATCACTCACGCCTTCTTGTTCCAGGAACAGAAAAAAACCCTCCAGATCCTGTAGGTACTGGTGGACAGTGTGGGCGGAATAATTCTTTTCCAATTGGATATAGCTCATGAACGATTCGAGCATCTGTTCTTTCGTCATCTGGCACGCCGCCTTTCAGGCAATTAAAAAAGCCTCTAAAGTATACCAATACTTAGAGGCTTTTTTCAATTAAACCGTCACTGAATTCATATAATTTTGAATTGACTCCAACGCACGGTTGGCGTGGCGTTCAGCGCGCTCCTGCTTTGACTTGATGCGTTCGCCGAGATCCGGGAACAAGCCGAAATTGATGTTCATCGGCTGGAAGTTCTTCGAATCCGCTTCAGTAATGTAACGCGCCATGCTGCCAAGTGCCGTTTCTGCCGGCAATACGACCGGCTCCTCGCCAAGTGCCAGCTTCGCCGCGTTGATGCCCGCGAGCAAACCGCTTCCCGCAGATTCCACATAGCCTTCGACACCTGTCATTTGGCCGGCGAAGAAAATGTTCGGGTCGGCTTTTAGTTGATAGGTCGGCTTCAACACGTTCGGCGAGTTGATGAATGTATTGCGGTGCATGACGCCGTAGCGGACGATTTCGACATTCTCAAGCCCCGGGATCATGCGCAAGATTTCTTTTTGCGCTCCCCATTTCAAATGCGTCTGGAATCCGACAATATTGTACAGCGTGCCGGCTGCATCGTCCTGGCGCAATTGCACAACCGCGTAAGGGCGCTTGCCGGTTTTCGGGTCTTCCAACCCGACAGGTTTCATCGGCCCGAAGGTCAAGGTCTTATCGCCTCTGGCAGCCATCACTTCGACCGGCATGCAGCCTTCGAAATAGATTTCTTTTTCGAATTCCTTAAGCGGCACGACTTCCGCTTCGACTAAAGCCGTATGGAAGCGGCGGAACTCTTCTTCTGTCATCGGGCAGTTCAGATAAGCGGCTTCGCCTTTATCGTAACGCGATTTCAAATAGACTTTGTCCATGTCGATGCTGTCTTTTTCGACGATCGGCGCTGCCGCATCGTAGAAATAGAGATATTCTTCGCCAGTCAGCTTGCGGACTTTCTCGGCAAGCGCGGGCGAAGTCAATGGGCCCGTTGCTATGATGGTGATGCCTTCCGGGATTTCCGTCACTTCTTCATTGATCACTTCGACAAGCGGGTGATTGCGGACATTTTCCGTGACCATCCCTGCAAACTCGTGACGGTCGACTGCAAGCGCGCCACCAGCGGGCACTGACGCTTTATCGGCTGCATCAATGATGACCGAATCCAGTTTGCGCATTTCTTCTTTAATGACGCCGACCGCATTGGTCAATGAATTGGCGCGCAGCGAGTTGCTGCAGACCAATTCTGCAAATTTATCCGTATGGTGTGCCGGCGTTTGTTTGACCGGGCGCATTTCATAAAGCCTGACATTGACGCCGCGTTTGGCGATTTGCCATGCCGCTTCGCTTCCTGCAAGGCCGGCACCGATTACATTTACAATTTTCGTCATGATAAAACACCTCTATATTATTATTGAACTTCTTCTTTGTAGTCGCATGCTGTGCAATTGATCTGCACGCCTTTTTTCACTTTCTTTTCGACCATCAAGCTGCTGCATTTCGGGCAAGGGCGTTCGATCGGCTTGTCCCAAGAAACGAATTCACATTCCGGATAGCGTTCGCAGCCATAGAATACGCGGCGCTTCTTGCTTTTCCGTTCGACGATCTCGCCTTCTTTACAAGTAGGGCATTTGACGCCGATATGCTTGACGATCGCTTTTGTGTTGCGGCATTCCGGGAAGTTGCTGCAGGCCATGAACTTGCCGTAGCGCCCAAGCTTGAAGACCATCGGCGAACCGCATTCCTCGCAATCTTCTCCAGCGGGTTCGTCTTTGATCTGGACTTTTTCCATTTCATTCTCTGCCACTTCGAGATCTTTGGCGAATTCTTTGTAGAAGACATCGATGATCGCACGCCAGTCTACTTCACTTTCTTCGATGCTGTCCAGATCGTTTTCCATTTTCGCGGTAAACTCGATGTTCAAAATATCCGGGAAGAAATCACGCACCAATTGATGGACAATTTCCCCAAGTTCGGTCGGGATGAAACGCTTCGCGTCGAGTGCAACATAGCCGCGCTTTTGGATCGTATCCAAAGTCGGCGCATAGGTTGACGGTCGGCCTATCCCGAGCTCTTCCAAAGTACGCACCAGGCGCGCTTCCGTATAACGCGGAGGCGGCTGGGTGAAATGCTGGTTCGGCGTAATTTCAGTCGCTTTGACTTTGTCGCCTTCCTTCATTTCAGGGAGAATATTGTCTTTTTCTTCTTTCTTATCGTCGGTCCCTTCAATATAAAGCTTCATGAAACCAGGAAACTTCACTTGAGAACCGTTGGCGCGGAAAATCGCTTCGCCATTTTGCAGCTCGGCCATCACCGTATCCAGGACAGCGGGTGACATCTGGCTCGCTACAAAACGGTCCCAGATCAATTTGTACAAGCGGTAAAGATCGCGGGACAAAATGCTCTTCAGCGATTCCGGCGTCCGGTGTACGCTAGTCGGGCGGACAGCTTCGTGGGCATCCTGCGACTTCTGGGATTGTTTGGCTGCAGGCTTCTGCGTCACATATTCTTCGCCGTATTTATCGAGGATGAAACCGATCGTATCTTGCTTGGCCGATTCGGAGATCCGTGTGGAATCCGTACGCATATATGTGATCAAACCGGTAACGCCTTCTTTTCCGACCGAGATCCCTTCATAGAGCTGCTGTGCGAGCATCATCGTTTTCTTGGCACGGAAATTCAGCTTGCGCGCTGCTTCCTGCTGGAGAGAGGATGTGGTGAAAGATGGGGAAGGATTGCGTTTGCGTTCTTTTTTGACAACGCTCTTCACAAGGAAATCCTTGCCTTTCATCGTAGCCAACACGGCTTTGACATCTTCTTCATTGGAGAGCTTCAGTTTCTTTTCGGGCGTTCCGTAAAACTGGGCCTCGAATATTTTTTTCGCTTTTTCAAACTCGCCTGTAATCGACCAATATTCTTCTGGTTCGAAATTCTTGATTTCGTTCTCGCGGTCGATGATTAGGCCAAGTGCAACCGATTGAACACGGCCGGCCGACAAGCCTTTTTTCACTTTTTTCCATAGGATCGGGCTGATGCTATAACCGACAAGACGGTCTAGGATGCGCCGTGCCTGCTGGGCATCAACCAAATCCATATCCAATTTGCGCGGTTGCTTGAATGCATCTTTTACTGCGTCTTTTGTAATTTCGTTGAACACGACACGGCAATCCGAATCGACGTCCACTCCGAGCGCGTTCGCCAAATGCCAGGCGATCGCTTCGCCTTCTCTGTCGGGGTCAGCCGCGAGAAAGACTTTTTTCGCTTTTTTCGCTTCTTTTTTCAGATCCTGTAGAATCGGGCCTTTTCCGCGAATCGTGATATAGCGGGGCTCGTAATTGTTTTCGACATCTACCCCCATCTGGCTGCGCGGCAAATCGCGCAAATGGCCGAGAGAGGCTTTCACTTTATACTTTTTTCCCAAATACCGTTCAATTGTCTTCGCCTTTGCGGGCGATTCGACAATCACCAAATAATCCGCCATTCATACTCCTCCTCATAGAGGTCTCTTCAAATTGTGTAAAGAATCACCTGATGCAAAATGTATAACAGTTTTTGGCTGATTGCAAGGCTTTTCGTCGAACCACGAGTTTTCAGCTTCTCAAGTGGCGGTATTCTTCCAGCACTTGAGCCCCGTTCCAGACGGGTTTTGCGCCTTCTGCAATTAATTTATGCGGACCGGCAGAAAGCGGGGAAAAGATATCCCCAGGAACGGCGAAGATATCTTTTCCATGGTCCAATGCGTGCTCAATGGTGCTTAAAGTTCCACTTTTCACTTCCGCCTGTGTGACGATGACCCCCTTCGACAATCCGCTGATGATGCGGTTGCGCATCGGAAAATTCCACTTTCTAGGGGGCATATACGGTGGATATTCACTCACCAGCAATTGAGTTTCTTCTATTATAAAGGACAGTTCATCGTTGATTTTTGGGTAGCGATGCAAAAAGCCGCTTCCTATGACAGCAATGGTTTTTCCGCCCGAATCGATGGCACATCGATGTGCCATTGCATCAGCTCCTTTAGCCAAGCCGCTGACGATGACAAAGCCTTCCGCCAGCAAAGGCGGAAGCAATTGTTGGATAACCGATTGCGAATAGATTTCGGCTTTTCGCGAACCGATAACCGCTATTTTCTCTGGTGCATCCAGTAAAGCGGCATCACCTTTCAAGTAAAGTACAGCAGGCGGATCGATCAAATCGTGCAAAGAGGATGGATAAAGGGGATCACGGTAAATAAGGGGGCGTATTCGCTGGTGGCCGTGCTTCAAGGCATTCGCTTTCTCCAAGGGGATTTGCATCGTTTCTGCAAGATCGACTGGGCTTCGAAAACGCAGGTATTCCAGGTCCGGGTCATCCTTCATCAAGGGAGCCAAGCGATTCAAAGGCTTTGGGTACACATAATGCAAAGCAAGCAAACGTTGAGTGAATTCATCGTTCATGACAGTCCTCCTCCATTAAAGATCAGCGCAAAAAAGCTGCGTCTACACTTATCATAGAGCTTCAGTCACAATCCGTAAATATTTTTAAAAACGGATTTGCCCTTTATTGCGATGAGTATACCGTTTATTATAATGTTCATGGAATTGCTCGACTGCTTTCAGCTCCACTTCCCCTTGCGCTTCCTTTTCGAATGCCTGGAAAATGATGCGGACAAAATTCCCCCGTCGCTCACTGCGCAATTCATCATCTGCCATCATTTCACGGAACACACCGGCTTCAATTTCTTTCAATGCACTGGAAAAATAGGAACTATGATGGATCAATTCAGGGACGCTGCCTGGCGCATCGGCCTGTAATTCCTCATGGCAAATACACCACACCGCCAATTGTTTCTCAAGCAGCCTGGTTTCCCGCAGCAAAGGGTTCGATTGAGCCAGCACATCCTTTAATATGCCGTTCGAAAAATCAAGGTACCAAAACAAGAACTTGAGCAGCTCCTGCTGGCTGTTTTGTGCAGCTGGCGCCAAATCCTGTAACTGGTCCAGCGCATCATGGCGGTCAAAACGGCGATATTCCTCGACGAGACTCTGTCGATAAATCCCCTCCACCAACTTTTCCCTGTCTATAGCTGAAAGCGTATCTTTTCCCAACACTTCCAAATGGTAAAACCCCATCACGTCCGGTAGAAACGGCACGACGAATTCATCCATAATCGTCTGTTCTTTTAATTCCTGCTTCTTGCTTTTCGTCCTATTGTTCGCAATCTTCATTCCAGAGGCCGCAGCGATTGCCCCTGCCGCTATCCCCAAGACCCATTCTGCTTCCATTCCGTGCCCTCCTACTTGCGCATGATGCTATTCATTCCATTATAGATGAGGATTGGCAAAACCCGCTGCAAATTCGCTCGATTTTTTCTTTTGATTGCCGGAAAACAAAAAATCCCCGAAACATCTAAAAAGATGTTTCGGGGATTCGTGTATTAATGCGTTTTACAAGCGTCGTAAAGGCCTTTTTCTTTGATCACTTTGATCAAAGTTTCGCCAATTACAGAAGGTGTGTCTGCAACTTCGATTCCAGCAGCGTTCATTGCTTTGATCTTGTCTGCAGCTGTCCCTTTGCCTCCGGAAATGATCGCACCGGCGTGGCCCATGCGTTTTCCTTCTGGAGCAGTCTGGCCGCCGATAAAGCCGACAACAGGTTTCGTCATGTTCGCCTTAACCCATTCTGCCGCTTCTTCTTCAGCTGTTCCGCCGATTTCGCCGATCATGACAACCGCGTACGTATCTTCATCTTCATTGAATTCCTTCAATACATCGATAAAGTTCGTGCCGTTGACCGGGTCTCCGCCGATACCGACAGCAGTTGACTGGCCGATGCCTTCTTCAGACAATTGGTGAGTCGCTTCATACGTCAAAGTACCAGAGCGCGATACGACGCCGACATGTCCTTTTTTGTGAATGTAGCCAGGCATGATGCCGATCTTACATTCGTCCGGAGTGATGACACCCGGGCAGTTCGGTCCAACAAGACGTGTTTTCTTGCCTTCCATATAGCGCTTCACTTTTACCATGTCCAATACTGGAATGTGTTCAGTGATGCAGATTGCCATATCCAACTCAGCTTCTGTTGCTTCAAGAATTGCGTCAGCAGCAAAAGGAGCCGGCACATAAATTACAGATACATTGGCACCTGTCGCTTCTACGGCATCTTGAACTGTATTGAAGACAGGTACGCCTTCAACTTCAGTTCCGCCTTTGCCTGGTGTTACACCCGCAACGATTTTTGTTCCGTATTCAAGCATTTGCTTTGTGTGGAAAAGGGCAGTTGACCCTGTAATTCCCTGTACAAGCACTTTTGTGTCTTTATTAATGTATACGCTCATTTTTGTCCCTGCCCTTCTTTAGCCTACAAGTTCTACGATCTGTTTCGCGCCATCTGCCATAGTGCCAGCAGCTACGATGTTCAGACCTGATTCGTTCAGCAGTTTTTTACCAATTTCTACGTTTGTGCCTTCAAGACGGACGACTAATGGCACTTCCAGGCTGACTTCTTTAGCCGCTTGGATAACGCCTTCCGCAATGATGTCGCACTTCATGATTCCGCCGAAAATGTTAACGAAGATTCCTTTGACATTCTTATCAGAAAGAATGATCTTGAAAGCTTCTGTTACTTTCTCAGCGGTGGCACCGCCCCCAACGTCAAGGAAGTTAGCGGGTGAGCCGCCGTAATAGTTAATCGTATCCATTGTTGCCATAGCAAGGCCGGCACCGTTAACCATACAGCCGATGTTTCCGTCCAAAGAGATGTAGCTCAAGTCATACTTGGAAGCTTCGATTTCTTTAGCATCTTCTTCGTCGTAATCGCGCATTTCCATGATGTCCTGATGACGGTAAAGAGCGTTTGCATCGAAGTTGAACTTCGCATCCAAAGCTACTACCTGCCCGTCGCCTGTAACAACCAATGGGTTGATTTCAACGATTGCTGCGTCTTTTTCCACATAAGCCTGGTAAAGGCCTAGCATCAATTTCGCGGCTTTGTTGACAAGCTTAGCCGGGATGTTCATGTTGAATGCCATGCGGCGAGCCTGGAAGCCAGTCAAACCGACAACAGGATCGATAGCTTCATAGAAGATACGCTCCGGTGTGTTTGCTGCCACTTCTTCGATGTCCATGCCGCCTTCTTCTGATCCCATCAAGTTGACTAGGGAAGTTTCACGGTCAAGAACCAATCCAAGATAGTATTCTTTCTCGATGTTGCTGCCCGCTTCGATGTAAAGGCGTTTAACTTCTTTGCCTTCTGGGCCTGTCTGATGCGTTACGAGGACCTTGCCAAGCAATTCCTTCGCATATTCACGCACTTCGTCCAAGTTTTTCGCCAGCTTGACGCCGCCTGCCTTGCCTCGTCCACCTGCGTGGATTTGGGCTTTAACAACGACAACATCCGAACCAAGTTCTTTCGCTGCTTTGACTGCTTCTTCAGGTGAAAAAGCAACATGGCCTTCTGGTACTGATACGCCATATTGTTTCAGGACCTGTTTTCCCTGATATTCATGGATATTCATCTGTCATCCTCCAATCAAACATCTGTCTCTTAATTTTATTGCCTCTACCATTGTATTAAAGTTGCCACAGAATGTCCACAGCTGACAGCCACTCTGCATAAAACTTCGAATTTTCTATCTCTTACGGTCTTTCAGCCATCGATTTTACTGGCTCAAAGCTCTTGCGGTGGATTGGGCATGGGCCATGAGCTTCAAGCGCCGCGAGATGGTCTTTCGTACCGTATCCCGCATGCTTCGAAAACCCGTATTGTGGATACATCTCGGCATAGTCATCCATTAGGTCATCGCGGCCGGTCTTTGCCAGGATCGATGCAGCGGCGATGCATAAACTTTTCGCATCGCCTTTGATGATCGCTTCAGAAGGCATTGAAAGCGTCAACTTCATGGCATCCGCCAACACGACATCAGGTGGCGTGCCCAAATTGTTTGCTGCTGCTTCCATCGATTGTTTTGTCGCTTGGTAAATATTCAGCCGGTCGATGGCTTCAGGCGGCTGGATATGGACTGACCAACTGATCGCCTGTTGCTTGATGAGCTGCGCTAATTCGTTGCGCTTCGCTTTCGCTATTATTTTTGAATCGTCCAATCCGATGAACGCGCTGCAATCTTCCGGCAAGATGACA
>NZ_JAPEHT010000102.1 GCF_028823615.1 Planococcus sp. A6 | reverse complement strand
GCGACATCGATAAACTTGCCGACTGGGGCAGCCGCTACGGCTTACGGCGTGAATGGCTGGACTTGCGCAATGACTACCCGCATTTCGACTTATTCGGCGACCGGCAAGCGGAAATCCTGGAGGCGGAAGGCCGCTTGGATCAATTGAATCGATTAATCAAAAATGGAAATGAATGAATTTGAATAAAAAAGAAGCATGACGCAACTTCGCGTCATGCTTCTTTTTGTTCGTATGAATAACTTAATTCACCTAATTCGTCATCAACGGTGACGTGCAGGTCGTGTTCGTCGAAATACCAATGGTCGGCTTCTTCTATAAAGTACAGCACGTCTCCTTCTTCGAGGCGGACCACCGCTTCGTAAGGACTATCTTTCGTGACGCCTAGCGAAAAGCCCGGCTGCAAACCAGCGCCTCCGTAGCGGACGAAAAACCGCACCGCTTCACCGGCCTCGACTTCCATTTCGTTATGGAACCAATCTCGTGCATCTTTGCTCAAATGGATCTCCATGCAAACACGTCCTTTCGGGTTCTACCACTTGATCTTCGGTTCGGTGCCTGCGCGTATACGTGCGATGTTCGCGCGATGCCGGTAAATGATGAACGTGGCCAGTGTGAAAATGACAGCCATGAACAGGTAATCACCGGTATTGATCGTGTAGATGATCGTGTAGATAACCGAGACGACAGCCAAGATGATTGACGACAAGGATACCATCTTGGTGATCTTCAACGCAATCAACAAGACCGCGACGGCCAGTAAAAACAACGGCCATTGATACCCAAGCAAAATCCCGCCGGATGTGGCCACCGCTTTGCCGCCTTTAAAGCGCGCAAACAGCGGGAACATGTGGCCGATGACCGCGACGACGCCCAGAATAAGCGGGTGGACATCGGTCACCATGACGAGCGGCAACAGCGTCGCGGCCGTGCCTTTTAAAATATCCAGGATGGTGACGACAAAACCCGCTTTTGGTCCGAGCACGCGGAAGGTGTTGGTCGCCCCTAAATTGCCGCTTCCTTTTGTCCGAATGTCCGTATTGTAAAAAAGTTTTCCGATCCATAAGGCTGAAGGGATGGATCCGAGTAAATAAGCGATAATTACCGGAAGCAAAATGTCCATAATTGACTCCTTTGACGTACACTGTTTTCTTTTCTACAGTTTACCATGACCGAAGACACAGAAACAATAGATGGCGGATTATTCAACAAACGCATGCGTTTCATGTATGATAGACTAAAAGGACAGGTGATTTTGTTGAAAAACCCAGACCGCACAGAAATCAAAGAAGTGCTCGACACAGCCAAGACCATTGCCGTTGTCGGCTTGAGCCCGAACCCGATGAGAACCTCGTATATGGTATCCAAAGCGATGCAAGACGCAGGCTACCGCATCATCCCGGTCAATCCGATGGCGGATGAAGTGCTGGGGGAGAAAAGCTACGCGGCGCTTACGGACATTCCGGAACCGGTCGACATCGTCAATGTATTCCGCCGCAGCGAATTTTTGCCGGCCATTGCCGAAGATTTTCTCAAGATCGAAGCCCCGGTGTTCTGGACGCAGCTGAACGTCGTCGATGAAGAGGTCTTCAATCGCCTCCACGCCGCCGGGCATACAGTCATCATGGACCGCTGCATCAAAGTCGAACATGCCATCCTGAAATAGCAGTTTTCACGAAGGGCGCCTAGCGCTCTTTTTCTATGAACATTGACAGGAATGCCTGGAATGGCATACGATTAAAAGAAGAGAGTATACGAACAAATGTTTGTTGGAGGGAAATAGATGGCTAAAACGAACAGCAATGCATACAACGAAGAAGCGATCCAAGTTCTAGAAGGGTTGGATGCTGTACGCAAACGCCCAGGGATGTACATCGGTTCGACCGATGCCCGCGGGCTTCACCACTTGGTCTACGAAATCGTCGACAATTCCGTCGATGAAGCGCTTGCCGGATTCGGCGACCGCATCACGGTGACCATTCACGAAGACAATAGCATCAGCGTGCGCGATTATGGCCGCGGCATGCCCACAGGAATGCACAGAAGCGGCAAACCGACACCGGAAGTCATTTTGACGGTGCTCCATGCCGGCGGGAAATTCGGCCAAGGCGGTTACAAGACAAGCGGCGGGCTTCACGGCGTCGGCGCATCTGTGGTCAATGCCTTGTCGAGTTTTTTGGAAGTGACCATCCACCGCGACGGGCGCAAATACCGCCAGCGTTTTGAAAACGGCGGCAAACCCGTCACAACTTTGGAAGAGATCGGCAAAACGAAGGAATCTGGCACGTTGATCCACTTTCTGCCGGACGAAAGCATTTTTAGCGTATCCAAATACAATTACGACACGTTGAGCGAACGCTTGCGTGAATCGGCGTTCCTCATGAAAGGCATGAACATCGAGTTGATCGATGAGCGCAGCCAAACCGGCGAGAGCTTCTTTTATGAAACCGGTATCAAAGCCTTCGTCGAATACTTAAACGAAGAAAAAGACGTGCTCCACAAAGTGGCCTATATGGAAGGGCAGAGCGACAGCCTTGAAGTCGAATTCGCGTTCCAGTTCAACGACGGCTATTCTGAAACGATCCTGTCGTTCGTCAATAACGTCCGCACACGCGACGGCGGGACGCACGAAACCGGCGCGAAAGCGGCAATGACCCGCGTATTCAACGATTACGCACGCAAAATCAATTTATTGAAAGATAAAGACAAGAACTTAGAAGGCTCCGACATCCGCGAAGGCTTAGCCGCCATCGTCTCGGTGCGCATCCCGGAAGCTTTGCTGCAATTTGAAGGCCAAACAAAAAGCAAACTCGGCACAAGCGAAGCCCGCGGTGCCGTCGATGCAGTCATCTCCCAGCAATTGATGTACTTCCTCGAGGAGAACGCCGAACACAGTGCATCACTCGTCCGCAAAGCAATACGGGCCTCTCAGGCGCGTCTCGCCGCACGAAAAGCGCGGGAAGATGCCCGAAATGGCAAGAAACGCAAGAAATCCGATACCTTATTGTCCGGCAAGTTGACGCCGGCGCAGTCGCGCAACGCCAAAAAGAACGAATTGTACCTAGTCGAGGGCGACTCGGCCGGCGGTTCGGCAAAACAAGGCCGCGACCGCACGTTCCAGGCGATCTTGCCGCTGCGCGGGAAAGTCGTCAATACCGAAAAAGCAAAACTGGAAGAAATCATGAAAAACGAAGAAATCGCCACCATCATCCACGCGATCGGCGGCGGCGTATCTTCCGACTTCTCCGTAGACGACATCGCTTACAACAAAGTCATCATCATGACCGATGCCGATACCGACGGCGCGCATATCCAAGTGCTGCTGTTGACGTTCTTCTACCGCTACATGAAGCCGCTCATCGAAGCCGGCAAAGTGTTTATCGCGCTGCCTCCGCTTTACAAAGTGTCCAAAGGCGTCGGTAAAAAAGAAGTCGTCGATTACGCCTGGACCGAAGCGGATCTTGACGAGTCGATCAAAAAAATCGGCAAAGGCTATATGCTCCAGCGCTATAAAGGTCTCGGGGAAATGAACGCCGACCAATTGTGGGAGACGACGATGAACCCGGAATCGCGCACCTTGATCCGTGTGACGATCGAAGACGGCGCGCGCGCCGAACGCCGCATCACGACTTTGATGGGCGATAAAGTCGAACCGCGCCGCAAATGGATCGAAAACAACGTCGACTTCGGTTTGGAAGACGACAGCAATATTCTAGAAAATGATTTGATTCACGCTGAGGAGGAACTCGTATGACACAAACCGAACGTTTCCAAGATCTGCCCTTAGAAGAAGTCATCGGCGATCGGTTTGGCCGCTATAGTAAATACATCATTCAGGACCGCGCGCTGCCGGACGCCCGCGACGGTTTGAAGCCGGTACAGCGCCGCATCCTGTATGCCATGCACCACGAAGGCAATACCAACGACAAAGCGTTCCGTAAATCCGCCAAAACGGTCGGGAACGTCATCGGCAACTATCATCCGCACGGCGATAGCTCTGTGTACGAAGCGATGGTGCGGCTCAGCCAAGATTGGAAAATCCGCCACATGCTCGTGGAGATGCACGGCAATAACGGCTCGATGGACGGGGATTCCCCGGCCGCGATGCGTTATACGGAAGCACGGCTTTCTGCGATTTCCGGCGAATTGTTAAGAGACATCGAAAAACGCACCGTCGAATTCATCCCGAACTTCGACGATGTGGACGTCGAACCGACTGTCCTCCCGGCGCGTTTCCCGAACTTGCTCGTCAACGGCTCGACTGGGATCTCTGCCGGGTATGCGACTGATATCCCACCGCATGCGCTGCACGAAGCACTCGATGCTGTCCTCATGCGCATCGACAAGCCGGATGCGACAATCGATGAATTGATGACCGTCATCAAAGGTCCGGATTTCCCGACCGGCGGCATCATCCAAGGCGTCGAAGGCATCAAAAAAGCCTATGAAACGGGACGCGGCAAAATCGTCGTCCGTTCGAAAGCGGCCATTGAACCGCTCAAGGGCGGCAAAGAACAGATCGTCATTACGGAAATCCCGTTTGAAGTGAACAAAGCGAGCCTCATCAAGAAAATCGATGACCATCGCTTCGACCGCAAACTCGACGGCATTTCCGAAGTGCGCGATGAATCCGACCGCACGGGCCTTCGCATCGTCATCGAATTGAAAAAAGAAGTGCAGGCAGCCGGCATCTTGAACTATTTGTACAAAAACACCGACCTGCAGATCAGCTATAACTTCAATATGGTGGCAATCCATCACCGCCGCCCAACGATGATGACCCTACCGACGATGCTCGATGCCTATATCGAACATCAAAAAGAAGTCGTGACGAAACGGTCGGAATTCGACCTGCAAAAAGCGAGCGACCGCATGCACATCGTCGAAGGCTTGATCAAAGCCTTGTCGATCCTCGATAAAGTGATCAAGACGATCCGTGCGTCCAAAGACAAACGCGACGCGAAAAACAATTTGATCGCGAAATTTGAGTTTTCGGAAGCGCAGGCAGAAGCCATTGTCTCCTTGCAGCTTTACCGACTGACGAATACCGATATCACCGAGCTCGAAAAAGAAGAGGAAAGCTTGCGCAAATTGATTGCCGAGCTGACCGGCATCTTGACGAGCGCGACGAAATTGAAAAACGTCATCAAGAAGGAATTGCAGGCGATCCGCAAGAAATTCGCGGAACCACGGCGCTCTGAAATCGAAGAAAAGATCGAAGAATTGACCATTACGCGTGAAATCATGATTCCAAGTGAAGAAGTGATTGTTACCGTGACGAAAGAAGGCTATGTCAAACGGACGAGCACCCGCTCCCATGCGGCCTCGAACGGCAAGGATTTTGCCATGAAAGACAGCGACCACCTGTTGTTCGAAGGCAATCTCAATACGCAGCATACCGTGTTGATCTTCACGACCGGCGGGAATTTCGTGTTCCAGCCCGTCAATGAACTGCCGGACATCAAATGGAAAGACCTCGGCCAGCATTTGTCGAGCATCGTCACATTGGATTCCAACGAATCGGTGCTCGCGGTGTTCCCGTTCGAAGATTTTGAACAGGATGCGACCATTTTGACCGTCTCCAAATTCGGCCAAGTGAAGCGTTCGGCGCTGAAAGACTACCAGGTGCAGCGTTATTCACGCGCCATCAAGACAATGAACTTGAAAAAAGGCGACGACATGATCTTCGCAGGACTCGCGACGAACGAAACCGAATTGTTCTTGGCGACGAAAATGGCATACGGCGTCCGCTTCCCGCTTGAAGAAGTGCCCGTAACAGGGCTTCGGACTGCCGGCGTCAAAGGGCTGAACTTAAAAGAAGGCGACGAAGCGGTGTCTGCGGTCATGATCGACGCGGAACAGCAGCCAGATCTCGTGCTCGCGACGCAGCGCGGAGCCGCCAAAAAGATGAAGCTTAGTGAATTTGAAAGCGGCAGCCGCGCCAAACGCGGTGTTATCATGCTGCGGGAATTGAAATCCAATCCCCACCGCGTGGTTGCAGTCATCGGCACGACCGGCAAAGAGGAGATTCTGCTCGAAACCGCCAAAGGCTTGCGCATCTCGATTGCGCCTGGCCGCCTGAAAGCGGTCGACCGCTATTCCAACGGGTCGTTTATCGTAGACGAAGCAACAGACGGCGCCGTCACGGCAGCTTACTTAGTGCCCGCTACTGAATAATTTTAAAAGGCGTTGAATGAATAACTCATTCAACGCCTTTTTATTATAGATTCACTCATTCACTAAGAAAATCACCAGAATAATTTTTGAATAGCTCGTTGAATCCATTCTTTTTGACTGCACCAATTCCCATCAGGATCACCCAACAGGAGGCATGTAACATGATACTTGAAACCGAACGGCTGTGGTTAAAGCCTTATCAAGCGGACATGGCGGATAGCGTTTACGCCGTAATTAAAAAACGCGAAATTGCCGACACGATGTTGATGATTCCACATCCGTATCCAAGAAAGCAGCTCGATGGCTGGCTCGACTATGTTCAAAAAAGCTTTGACATCGGCCAATCCTTTGAATACGCGGTCTTTACGAAAGACCAGCCCGCCCGCTATATCGGCAATTGCGGATTGGTCGCCATGTCAAAAGCCCATCACTCCGGAGAAATCGGCTATTTCATCGATCCCGCCGAGTGGGGACAGGGCTATGCGACAGAAGCATGCCGAAAAATACTGGAACAGGCCTTCACCGAACACGGCTTGAACCGCGTATTCGGCCGCTGCCTCGTGCGCAACCCTGCCTCAAGGCGAGTGCTTGAGAAGGCGGGCATGGCCTTTGAGGGACGTTTCAGACAGGAGTTTTTCATGAAGGGTGCATATGAAGATATCGATTATTTGGCGCTGCTGAAACAGGACTACGGCGCGCCGAAACAAGACACGCCGTTTTGAGTGCCGCCACTCCTCTCGAAGTCGTCAGCCGCTGATGCGAAATGGATTAGTTCATAGCGAAAGAAATTGTGCTATAACACAAATTCTATATTGTTTCATTTTTCCGCCAATTCCGAAACTTCCGTTGACAGCCCGTGTTCGGCTTTCTATACTTGATATATAACAGTTGGACACAAGAGACACGAGAGGGGTTTTCGAAATGATCGTACCATTGACACCGCTGGACTGGAAACGACGCGCGGTAAAGTATTACCCGGAGAAAGTAGCCGTGATCGACGGAGACAAGCGTTTCACGTACAAGGAGTTTGCCCGCCGCTCCGACCAGTTGGGGATTGCCCTACATAATGCAGGCATCAAGGAGAAAGACCATGTCGCCGTGATGCTGCCGAATACCCATTATATGCTCGAAGCGTTCTATGGCATCCCGCCGCTCGGAGCGGTCATCGTGCCGCTCAATTACCGTTTGTCTGCGAAAGACCTGGGCTATATCATCAAGCACAGCGATGCGAAGATGCTGATCGTCGATGCGGAATACGCCAAGATCATTGAAGAGATCCAAGGCGACTTGCCGATCGAGAACTACATTATCGTGCCGGCTGAAGGGCATGAGACAAGCCTTGTGGGCGTCGGCTACGAGGAATTTATCGGAGCGGTCACAGACGATGAGCAATTGCCAATCGTCGAACTCGACGAGAACCAGATGCTGTCGCTCAATTACACGAGCGGCACGACTTCCAATCCTAAAGGCGTTATGCAGACGCACCGGACAAATTATTTGAACGGCGCAAACTTCCTGCATCATTTGGAGATCAAATTTGACGATGTTTATTTGCATACCTTGCCGATGTTCCACACGAACGGATGGGGCGGTGTCTGGGCGATCACAGCAGCAGGAGCCACGCATGTATGCTTGCGCAAAGTCGATCCTCCGCTCATCCTCGATTTATTTGAAAGCCATGGCATCACCTCCTTATGCGGCGCGCCGACGGTCGTCAATATGCTGGTCAATGAACCGAAAGCGAAAGACATTGAATTGAAGACCAAAATCCGCATGGGGACAGCCGGTGCGCCGCCTGCTGCGGCACTCATCGCGAAGGCCCAGCAGACGCTCGGCCTCAACATGATGCACGTTTACGGGCTGACCGAGACTTCGCCGTTCATTTTGTATTGCGAATGGAAAAACGAGTTCGATGCGCTGGATGCCGATCAACAAGCGAGCATCAAGGCGCGCCAAGGCATTGAACTGGCCTTTAACGGCGAAACGAAAGTCGTCAATCAGGGAGACGGAAAAGAAGTCGCTTGGAACGGCAAGGAGCTCGGGGAAATCATCACCCGCGGCAATGTCGTCATGGCAGGCTATTACAAAGATCCTGAAAAAACCGCGGAAGCGATCCGCGACGGCTGGTTCTATACCGGCGACCTCGCCGTGACGCATCCGGACGGGTTTATCGAAATCCAAGACCGCATCAAAGACATGATCATCTCCGGCGGTGAAAACATTTCGTCCACGGAAATCGAAGGCGTACTCTATAAGCATCCGGCGATCGCGGAAGTGGCGGTCATTGCCGTACCGGACGAGAAATGGGGCGAGGTGCCAAAAGCCATCATCGTCTTGCACAAAGGCGCAGAAGTAACCGAGCAGGAAATCCTCGACTATACGCGCGACAACATGTCACGCTTCAAAGTACCGAAATCGGTCGACTTCGTGGAATCGTTGCCGAAGACGGCAACAGGTAAGCTGCAGAAGTTCCAATTGCGTGAAATGTATTGGGGCGGCGGCAAGAAAGTCAATTAAGGCATCTAAAAAAGCGAGAACTCCTCAACCGGGAGCTCTCGCTTTTTTTAATGGGAAGCATTCTTTTTCGGGAAGCGTTTACGGATCAACGCAATCAATAACAAAATCACCAAACAGAGGCCGAGTGCGCTATACAACAGGGAGCGGGGCAGCCACAACACCAGCCCGAACGCGACCGCAAGTTCAATGGCCAAAACGCCAGTGCGGAAATGCGGGTCAAGGCAGCGCCTGCCGTGACGGCACCGGACGGGACAAATGGCAAGATGCGCAGCGCCAACACTGCCCACCAAACGCTTACAGGGGATTGATTGCGGAAAAACCGGAACCAGGAACGCTGTTGCCACGCATCCGGGATATGTTTCGCCCCGTAGCGGTACAGCCAAAACCCAAACAGCGCGCCGATCATCTCCCCGCTGATGGACAATGCACTACCGCCGATCAACCCGAAGCGGTCGAGGTTGATTGGGGTGATGAGAATGCTCGGGATGAATCCAAGCGTGCCGATGGCGATATTGGCGATTAACAATAAGACGAATTCCAACGAGCGGAGCAGCCCTTCCATTAGCGCGTCACCTCATTATTTACGGACAAGAAAGAGGTGCTCATCGCTTAGCCTCGAGGTTTTGCCGCTGCTCGCGAAACCGTTTCGGCGTGCTGCCGCTATGGCGTGTAAAAGCAGCGTGAAACTGCGTGGCGCTCTTATAGCCGCAGAGCCCGGCAATGTCCGGAACCGATTGCTCTGAAGCCAGGAGCAGCTGCCTCGCGCGCTCCATGCGGCAGTTGATGACAAATTGCAGCGGCGTCTGGCCGACCGAGTCCTTGAAATAGCGGCTGAAATGGAATTTGCTGAGGCCGGAAGCGGCAGCAATGGATGCAAGCGAAAAGGGCAAATGGCAGGTTTCTTCCATTTGGTGCAAAATGCGTGCCGTTTTGGAAGAAGCCGCCGTTTGAGCCGGGGCGCTTTGTGGTTTGGCTGCAGCATACAACCAGTTCAGCAAAAGCTGCACTTGTCTTGACGAAGCAGGACTCGCTTGTTGCAGTTCACGGCCCAGTTCGTCCATCACGGCAACGAGAAAAGTAGGATTAGGATAAGTGAAACAGATCGTGTCATTTACTGACTCAAGGGGCTGCGTGACCAGCAGTCTTTGATAGCGCTGTTCACTGCTTGAAGCAAAAGACAGTGCGTGCCATTGGCCAGGAGGAATCAGCGCAAGTGCTCCTGTCCGGAGCGTTAAGCATTCATTGTTTGCGGTGAGTTCGAGTTCACCTGACTCCACCCACAGCCATTCTGCCAGTTGCTGGTGGCTGTGGAGCGGGATGTGCTCGGACTGTCCGGTCGCGACGGTCTTCGATTCAATAGCATGCAATTCAAAATCACGGGTCATGTTCAGCCAACTTTCAGGGAAAGAATATGTTTATTATAGCAAGAAACGAGAAAAAGAACGGAAAATTTTCGGGGGAAATATTAAAATCCGCTCCATGAACCGCAAGAATTGATAATTCGAGCGAATTTCATTTAACGGACTGGCCCATTTTCTAAAAAAAGCAAGTCATATTCCGTCCCGTTTCGCTTCATGCCCATAAAAAAGAGGCTTCCGATGAACGGAAACCTCTATAAAAAGCAAACTGTAAATGTTCTAGCACACCGAATCATTGGATTTCGGAACAGATAGGCCGAACAAGGGCCGCAAGTAAAGTGCGAAGAATGTACCGGCGAGTGCGAGAATGCCCCAGATATAGCCATGGAGGCTAAATGAAGCGATGCCGCCGAAATATGCGCCGATGTTGCAGCCGAACGCAAGCCGCGCGCCGTAGCCCATCAGCAAGCCGCCGACAACGGATGCCCAGAAATTGCCCATCGTGATTTTGGTGAACTTGAACAAGCCGCCAGCGGCTGAAGCGAGAAAGGCGCCGAGGATGACCCCGAAGTTCAACACCGTGGTGGAATCCGCAAAAATGGACGTCCACGCCGAAGAATTCAGCAATTTTCGAGCCCCATAACGCGAATGCGGACGTGATGCCCCAAGGCGTTCCGCGCGTCATTAAGGTCAGTGCGTTCAATACCGCAAGTGCGATCGCTGCGGCGAACAATGGCCAAGAGCCACGGAAAATGCGTTTCCATCCTGTAGTAGTCGGAAGCGGCGCCATTTTCGGTGCGCGTTTCTTTTTCTCGATGATCAAGGTAATCCAGGCGATGAGCCCGAATAACGCAATTGACACGAGCCATGCGCCGCCGTAGCCAAGCCCTGTAGACGTGGCCAGTGACACCGGTTCAAAAGCCGGCAAATCTTCTGTCCAAAACGGCAAGTGATACGCGCCAATGGTCGTTCCGATAATAAAGAACAACAGCGTGATGAACATGACCGAACGCCCACCGCCGATCGCATACAGCGTACCGGAAGCACAGCCGCCGCCGAGCTGCATGCCGATGCCGAAAATGAATGACCCGACCACCAAGCTCACGCCGACCGGGGAGACGTAACCTGACACCCCGGTGCCGAAGAACGAATAGCCATACGCCAGAATCGGCGCGAACAAGGTCACGGCCACCGCCAGCATGAGCATGTGCGAGCGCATCGCCTGGCCGTTTCCGACCGACATGAAGCGGCGGAACGCAGAGGTAAAGCCGAACCGTGCATGGAATAAGGTATAGCCGAGCAACAGCCCGATGCCAAGCAGCACGGTTTGTGCGATATGCTGCGTGGCGAGTAAATACACCGTCAATAACGCCGCGACCGCAATGCCTCCGGCAATCAAGGCTTTCTGCGGTGCGTTCAAAGCGGTCGTGTCGCGGTAAACAGGATCGTTTACTTCATTGACGGGTTGGACCCGTGTGCTAGTCGTCATGTAAAACATCCTTTTCTGAGTGATATAGTAGGGAATAAAACATTATATTAAAGGAGCGTTTAGGGAAAGTCAACGGAGCGGCTTTCAGCTAGCAGGGAATTATGAAGGTTTGTAGAAGAAGGGCCGGGGAATAGAAAGATAATACGTCAGCGGACTGCTGCTAGTTGGTTCTGGAGAAAAATGTGAAGACACTGAATAGATAGTATTCAATGATCCGGTAGATAGTTGTTTTAGGAACGAAAGCGAGGTGAAGCACCATGGACAATCGGTTGTGGATCAATTTGCCGGTGAAGGATTTGCAGGCAGCTCGAGCCTTTTATGAACAAGCTGGTTTTTTGCTGCCCAAAGCGGATGCCAGCAATGCCCAGCAGGCGG
>NZ_JAPEHT010000101.1 GCF_028823615.1 Planococcus sp. A6 | reverse complement strand
ACGCCTGCGGGGAAGTGACTTCATGCAGGAGATGAAGGTCGATATACAACAGGTCGGGTTTTCCCGGCTCTTCGAATACAATATGCTGTTCCCAGATTTTTTCAATAATCGTTTTTGCCATAGCAGAGTGCCCCTTCCATTTACACGTAGGAAAACATGATGTGTTCCGACACGAATTCCCGTTCCAATTCTTCGATGACTTTTTCCACGAAGCGTTCTGTTGAGATGACTTTATTGCCGCAAGCTGACAAATCGCCTGTGCAATAGCCATCTTCAAGGACGCTCATAACCGCATCTTCAATCGCCGATGCTTCTGAATCCATATTGAACGATTGGCGCAGCATCATCGCTGCCGACAAAATCGCCGCGGACGGGTTTGCTTTGTTTTGCCCTGCGATATCCGGTGCCGAGCCGTGTACCGGTTCATACAAACCGAAACCGTCTGAACGGATGCTCGCGGACGGCAGCATGCCGAGCGAACCGGTGATGACCGATGCTTCATCGCTCAAGATATCGCCGAACATGTTCTCCGTCACCAAGACGTCGAATGACCGTGGGTTGGTGATTAATTTCATCGCAGCTGAATCGACCAGCATATGTTCAACTTCCACATCCGGATAACCCGCCTTGCGTTCTTCAACGACTTTTCTCCAAAGCTTGCTGGATTCTAGGACGTTCGCTTTGTCTACAGAAGCCAATTTACCGCGGCGCGACCGGGCCATTTCGAATGCCTGGTCGACGATGCGTTCGATTTCCGCCCGCGTGTAGACGAGTGTATCGACTGCGGATTTTTCATTATGGCGTTTCGGTTCACCGAAATACAAGCCACCAGTCAATTCGCGAACGATGACCATGTCCACTTCACGCGCAATTTCTTCTTTTAATGGGGAAGATCCGAGAAGTGCCGGTACCGCTTTGACAGGGCGGACGTTGGCAAACAAATCGAAGTGTTTACGGATATTCAACAGCCCTTTTTCCGGGCGCTGTTCTGCGGGGTTGTTGTCCCATTTCGGGCCGCCTACCGCACCGAGGAGGATGGCATCGCTCGCTTCACACGCTTCAACGGTTTCTTTGGGCAGCGGGCTGCCGGATTCATCGACCGCCGCTCCCCCGATTGCCGCGAATTTCCAATGGAATGTGTGCCCATAGCGCATCGCAATGGATTTTAGCACCTTCACTGCCGCCTCTGTTACTTCTGGTCCGATGCCGTCTCCTGGCAATACTGCGATTGTCTTTTCCATAGTAATTCCTCCTCTGTGGGTTTGCTGATTAAACTGCTTGGATCTTCGTTTTATTTCCCTGTTTCACCAACTGGCGGTTCACTGCATTGAAATAAGCTTTCGCGGTCGCTTCCAAAACATCTTGCGCGACGTCGCGGCCTGTGACGGTCTCTCCGTCATAGCTCATATTGATAACGGCTTCGCCGAGTGCATCGCGGCCTTTGCCGATAGATGTCACACGGTAGTCCAGGATATGCACTTTGCCTTCGACAATGCGTTCAAGTGTATTGAATATCGCTTCGACCGAACCGGATCCGGTTGCCGCTTCGTGAATAGCGGTGCCGTCCGGACCGATAGCGGATGCTGTCGCCGTTGGGATGTTCGCTGTGCCGTATTGCACTTGCACGCTTTCCAGCTCGTAGATAGGTGTCTCGGTGTCATTGATTTGCTGGTCTGTTAGCAAAACAAACAAATCGTCTTCTGTGATCTGTTTTTTACGGTCGGCAAGTTTCTTGAATTCAATAAACGCTTCATTCAATTTAGCGTCAGGCAATTCGAAGCCCATCTTCACCGCACGGTCGCGGAATGCGTGCCTGCCGGAATGTTTGCCAAGCACCAATTCAGTCGCTGCATCGCCGATCAATTCCGGCGTGATGATTTCATAGGTCAGCGGGTTTTTCAGCATGCCGTCCTGGTGGATGCCTGATTCATGCGCAAAAGCGTTCTTCCCGACGACTGCTTTATTCGGCTGGATAATGCTGCCGGTCAATTGGCTGACCAATTGGCTCGAGCGTTTGATCTCGTTCAAATTAATGCCGGTTTCGATTTCGTAGAATTGCTTGCGGATATGGAGCGCCACTGCAATTTCTTCCAACGCGACGTTTCCTGCGCGTTCACCGATGCCGTTGATTGTGCCTTCGACTTGCGTCGCGCCGTTTTCAATCGCAGCTAGCGTGTTCGCTGTCGCCATGCCCAAATCGTTATGGCAATGCGCCGATAGCTTAACGTTTTCGATGCCCGGCACGTTTTCTGTCATATAACGGAACATCGCCCCGTATTCTTCAGGTGTCGCATAACCGACTGTATCCGGCAAATTGACTGTCGTGGCGCCTGCTTCGATGACTTTCTTGATGATGTGTGCCAAGAATTCCGGGTCGGATCTTGAGGCATCTTCCGCTGACCACTGGACGAGCGGGAAGAATTTTTTCGCGTAACGAACAGATTCGACAGCAATGTCGACGACCTGTTCCGGTGTTTTCATCAATTTATGTTCCATATGGATAGGAGACGTTGCCAAGAAAATGTGGATATGCGGTTGTTCCGCTCCCTTCAAGGCATCCCATGTCCGGTCGATATCCGCTTTCATGGAGCGGGACAGTCCCGTTACGATAGAGTTCTTCACCGTACCGGCTATCCGCTGCACTGCGTCGAAGTCTCCTGGCGATGAAGCCGGGAACCCCGATTCGATAATCGTCACGCCTAGACGTTCGAGCTGGCGGGCGATTTCGATTTTCTCAGCTGTATTCAAGTTGATCCCGGCCGACTGTTCTCCGTCCCGTAGTGTCGTATCGAAAATATCAATTTGAGACATTAGCAGCCACCTCTTTTGGTTTTTTGTTTTCATTGACGAATGGCATCATGGCGCGCAACTCGCGTCCGACTTGTTCGATTTGGTGTTCCGCTTCAGCGTTTTCGATCGCCGTGAATTCCGGACGGTTCAATTGGTTCTCAAGTAACCAGCCTTTGGCGAACTTGCCGGTTTGGATATCCGTCAATACATCTTTCATGCGGGCTTTTGTATCGGCATCGACAATGCGCGGGCCGGATACAAAATCTCCCCATTGCGCTGTATCGGAGATCGAGTAGCGCATGCCGGACATACCCCCTTCATACATGAGGTCAACAATCAATTTCAGTTCGTGCAAGCATTCGAAGTATGCCAGTTCCGGCTGATAGCCTGCTTCCACCAAAGTTTCAAATCCAGCTTTGACGAGTGACGTCACCCCGCCGCAAAGAACGGCTTGTTCACCGAATAGATCCGTTTCTGTTTCTTCCTTGAACGTCGTCTCCAAGATTCCGGCACGTGCAGCACCGACGCCTTTTGCGTAAGCTAAAGCAGTATCTTTTGCATTGCCGGATACATCTTGATGTACTGCGAACAATGCCGGTACGCCTGCTCCTGCTTCGAACGTTCTGCGGACAAGATGTCCCGGGCCTTTAGGGGCCACAAGGAACACGTCCACATCTTTCGGCGGCACGATTTGGTTGAAATGAACGTTAAAACCGTGTGCGAAGACGAGCGATTTGCCTGCCGTTAGATGCGGCTTGATCGATTCTTCGTAGATTTGCGTCTGGCGCTCATCCGGCACGAGTACCATGATGACGTCACCTGCTTGCGCCGCTTCCGCTACTGTCGCCACTTCTAGGCCATCTGCTTTTGCCTGGTCGAATGATTTTCCGGGTCTGACGCCGACTACCACTTTGAAGCCTGAATCATTTAAGTTTTGGGCATGGGCATGGCCTTGTGAACCGTAGCCGATCACCGCGATTGTTTGTCCTTTTAGTGCCTGGTCGTTTACGTCTTGGTTATAATACATTTTTGCCATTTTTAATTTCCTCCTCAGGGTTTGGGGTTTTAGTTTAAAGGATGTTCAATTGCGGTGTATGGGCTTTTTGCGTTTCTCTGACAAAAGCGGATACTCCGGTTCTTGTTAATTCTTTGATGCCGTATGGCTTCATCAAATCGATGAAGGCTTCGATTTTCTCAGGATCGCCTGTTACTTGGAACGTGGTGACGTTTTTGCTCATATCGACCACTGTCGCGCGGAACGGTTCGACGATGCTGTAGATCTCGCTGCGCGCTGCGGGCGGTGCCACCACTTTAATCAGCGCGAGCTCTCTCATGACCATCGCCTTATCGGTAATGTCATTGACTTTCAAGACGTCAATCTGCTTTTGCAGCTGTTTGAGCAATTGCTCCAGCTTGCCTTTATCTTCCACATTGACCACGAAAGTCATTTTGGAAATTCCCGCTTGTTCGGTATGTCCGACCGAAATGCTTTCAATATTGAATTGACGCTTCATCAACAGCCCGGTAACTCGGTTCAAGACGCCGCTCTGGTTGATGACCGTCGTTGTGATTACTCGCTTCATTCGCCTTTCACCCCGATCATTTCGTTGAGCCCTTTGCCTGGCGCTACCATCGGGTACACACATTCAAGTTGGATTACCCGGCAATCGATGAGCGCTGGGCCATCTGATTCAAACGCTTTTTTGAATACTTCTTCCGCTTCTTCCATCGTTTCGACTTTATAGCCGTCGAGATCATAAGCGGCTGCCAGTTTCACGAAATCCGGCTGCACCGGCATCATCGATTGGGAATAACGTTCCTCATAGAAGGTTTCTTGCCACTGGCGAACCATCCCAAGGCTTTGATTGTTCAAGATGACGATTTTTACCGGCAGGCGGTATTCCTGCAATAGTGACAATTCCTGCAAAGTCATTTGGAAACCGGCATCGCCGACGACGGCCACGACCGTCTCTTCCGGTCTTGCAAACTTCGCGCCGATCGCTGCCGGGAAGCCGAAGCCCATCGTCCCAAGCCCACCGGATGTCACCCAGTTATGCGGGTTGTTGAAGCGGTAATACTGAGCCGTCCACATTTGGTGTTGGCCGACATCCGTCGTGACGATCGCATCGCCACCCGTCAAACGGTGGATCAATTCGACAGCTTGCTGAGGCATGATGCCTTTTCGTTCTTTTTGATGATACTGAAGCGGGTAAGCTTCTTGATAAGCATTGAGCTTGCCACGCCATTCTTCTGTGTCCGGGCTTTCGAAATTGCTTTTTAATAGCTCGACCAATGCCGCTTTAGCATCCGACACGATCGGAATCGCTGTCGGGACGTTCTTCCCGATTTCTGCCGGATCGATATCGATGTGGATGACTTCCGCATTCGGCGCAAATGACGCCAAATTGCCGGTGAGCCTGTCATCAAAACGGGCTCCGATATTCAGCAAGACATCACATTCACAAATTGCCGTGTTCGCTGCATACGTTCCGTGCATGCCGCCCATGCCGAGGAACAATTCATGATCGCCGCCGACTGTTCCAAGCCCCAGCAAGGTGTTCACGATCGGGATTTGATGATGTTCCGCAAATGCTTGAAGCTCTTCAGAAGCTCTCGCTGCCAATACTCCGGCACCGGCGAGAATCACCGGCTTTTTCGCTTTGGACAGCATTTGCACTGCCTTTTGGATCTGCAGATAATTCGGCGAGATGGTCGGTTGGTAGCCCGGCAAGTACACATCTGCATCCGCTTGTTCTTCACTTCCGGCGAACAGCATCGTCGACACGTCTTTCGGGATATCGACGACGACCGGTCCCGGGCGCCCTGTTGAAGCGATGAAGAATGCCTCCTTGATGATCCGCGGCAAGTCTTCCGCTTTTTTCACCTGGTAATTATGTTTCGTGATCGGCTGTGTGATGCTGACGATATCCGCTTCCTGGAAAGCATCTGTTCCGATAACCGATGTAGCAACTTGCCCGGTGAAGATGACGAGCGGCAATGAATCGAGCATGGCATCCGCAATCCCGGTGACGAGGTTCGTCGCCCCAGGGCCTGACGTTGCAATGACCACTCCTGCTTTTCCGGAAACTCTGGCGTAGCCCTCCGCTGCATGGATCGCGCCTTGTTCGTGTCTCGCTAATATGTGGCGGATCGGGTTTCGATGCAAAGCATCGTAGATTGGCAGAACCGCACCTCCTGGGTAGCCAAAAATGATCTCAACACCCTGCTGTTTCAATGATTGAATTAAGACGTCTGCCCCGCTGCCGGATAATCCTTGTTTGAGTTCTTCTCTGACCTTTACGTTTACTCCCAATCTTTCCGCCTCCTTCTTCTTAAGTCTTCGGAAGTAGCAAATGAAAAAGCTTTTCCATCCCTACACAAAGAAGACATCTTCTTTGCATAGGGATGAAAAAGCTTCATGGTACCACCCTATTTCACTGCGATTTGCAGCCTCTTGGATAATTGCTTATCCGCTGATAACGATAACCCGTCGCTTGCAGTCACCGGGAACACCTAGAAGGCCGAGGCCGTTCAGCATTCCACTCAGAGGGGATGTCGCATCTGGCAGCATTGCCGGCTTCCACCGCCCCGGCTCTCTGTGAATGCTGTATTCCATTTGCTTTAACCTCGTCATTGAATTGATCATATGAATTTATACTACGTTTAGATGTTCTTCGTTATACACTTTAACGCCGTCTTGCTGCACCAGCTCGCGGAACGCTTCGAGAAGATCATTGGTGACAGGTCCTGGCTTGCCGTCGCCGATAACGCGTCCATCCACTTTAATGACGGCGATGACTTCTGCTGCCGTCCCTGTCAGGAACACTTCGTCTGCGACGTAGACATCGTGTCTAGTAAAGACGCCTTCTTCCATTTGGTAACCTTTTTCAGCTGCGACTTCCATGATGGCGTTGCGCGTAATTCCTTCGAGCGCCCCTACATAACCGGGAGGCGTCAGCAATTTGTTTTTGCGGACAATGAAGATATTATCGGCCGATCCTTCAGCCACGTAGCCTTGATCGTTCAGCATGAGCGCTTCAGAGACACCCGCCAGGCTTGCTTCGATTTTCACCAGGATGTTGTTCATATAGTTCAGTGACTTCACTTTCGGGCTAAGGACGTCTGAGCGGCTTCTTCTTGAAGCGACCGAGACGATTTCAATGCCGCTGTCGTACAAGGCTTTCGGGAATAAAGAAAGCGGTTCTGCGATGACAATGACATTCGGCTTTGCACAGCTGAATGGATCGAGCCCGAGATTCCCGACTCCGCGTGAGACGACTAAGCGGATATACGCATCCTTCAATTTATTTTGCCGGAGCGTTTCTACGACCAGCTGCGTCATTTCTTCGAAAGTATGCGGAATTTCAAGCATCACTGATTTAGCCGAATCGTAAAGGCGCTCCAGATGTTCTTCTAAACGAAAGACATTTCCGTTGTATGAACGAATGCCTTCGAAAACTCCGTCGCCATATAGGAAGCCATGATCATAAACTGAAACCTTGGCATCTTCTTTTTTTACAAATTCACCATTCATATAGATTACTTGTTCAGTCATGATGTCCACTTCTTTCTCCGAAATTTTTTATGAGGATTAGCGCTGTAAATGCTTTGTTCTGTTAAATTGTTGCTATCATATCGCCTATTCCAAAGGGTGTCAACAAACAAAATGTGATTTTTTTGCTAATTCTGAACATTGAAATCATTTGTATCCGTTTACATCGTTGTCGCAGCGCGGTTTCAAATGTTTTTAAAAAAGTTTGAATATTTTATTGAAATGCGATATATTGCGTATAAAATAAAGAGAATCAGGCTTACAAGGTGCTCAGATTACTAGAAAGTCCTCTATACAAGACATAGATCGCAAGCTCATAAATGCCCTCATTTCACAACACTGTCACAAAATATAACTTCCACTTTCAAGAAAATGAACACAAAAAAATCCCCTAACTCATAATGAGCTAGGGGATTCAAGCAAAGGCGAATTACTTCTGGATAGAAGCTACAACGCCAGCGCCTACAGTACGTCCACCCTCACGGATAGAGAACTTAGTACCTTCTTCAAGAGCGATTGGTGAGATAAGCTCAACATCCATTTCGATGTTGTCGCCAGGCATAACCATTTCTACTCCTTCAGGAAGGTTACAAACGCCAGTTACGTCAGTTGTACGGAAGTAGAACTGCGGACGGTAGTTTGTGAAGAATGGAGTGTGACGTCCACCCTCTTCTTTTGAAAGAACATAAACTTCCGCTTTGAAAGTTGTATGTGGAGTGATTGTGCCTGGTTTAGCAAGAACTTGTCCACGCTGGATATCGTCACGGGAAACTCCGCGAAGAAGTGCGCCAATGTTGTCGCCAGCTTCAGCATAGTCAAGCAATTTGCGGAACATTTCTACACCTGTAACAGTTGTAGATTTAGCTTCTTCGTTGATACCGATGATGTCAACGTTGTCGCCGACTTTGATTTGTCCACGCTCAACACGGCCAGTTGCAACTGTACCACGGCCAGTGATTGAGAATACGTCCTCAACTGGCATCATGAATGGCTTGTCAGTGTCGCGTTCTGGAGTTGGGATGTACTCATCAACAGCAGCCATCAACTCAAGAATTTTTTCTTCCCATTCTGGCTCACCTTCAAGGGCTTTAAGCGCAGAACCTTTGATGACTGGGATGTCATCGCCAGGGAAGTCATATTCAGACAATAGGTCGCGAACTTCCATTTCAACTAGTTCAAGAAGCTCTTCGTCGTCTACCATGTCGCATTTGTTCATGAATACTACAAGGTAAGGTACGCCTACTTGACGTGAAAGCAAGATGTGCTCACGAGTTTGTGGCATTGGGCCGTCAGCAGCAGATACTACTAGGATCCCGCCGTCCATTTGTGCAGCACCAGTGATCATGTTTTTAACATAGTCAGCGTGACCTGGGCAGTCAACGTGTGCATAGTGGCGTGTTTCAGTTTCGTACTCAACGTGAGAAGTGTTGATTGTGATACCGCGCTCTTTTTCTTCAGGTGCGTTATCGATTTGGTCGTAAGAACGAGCTTCCCCGCCTGATGCTCTAGCAAGAACTGTAGCGATTGCTGCAGTCAAAGTTGTTTTACCATGGTCAACGTGTCCGATTGTACCAATGTTAGCGTGTGTTTTAGAACGGTCAAATTTAGCTTTACCCATTAGAAAAATCCTCCTCAGAATGTAAGTTAATAGTAGTAGTTTGAGTACCCAAGCTATCGAAATAAACCGCAGATTGGGCATACAAACTATTTATACTTGATTAAAGGTCAAAATTCAATTATTGGCCTTTATTTTTCTTGATAATTTCTTCAGCGATGGATTTCGGCACTTCTTCATAGTGATCGAAGTGCATAGAGAACACACCGCGTCCTTGCGTGTTAGAACGCAAGTTTGTTGCATAACCGAACATTTCAGAAAGTGGAACCATTGAACGGACAACTTGTGCGTTTCCGCGAGCGTCCATACCTTCTACGCGTCCACGGCGAGACGTAACGTCACCCATGATATCGCCAAGGTATTCTTCAGGGATTACAATTTCAACTTTCATGATCGGCTCAAGGATTACCGGGTTAACTTTTGATACAGCATTTTTCAGTGCCATAGAAGCAGCAACTTTAAATGCCATCTCGTTGGAGTCAACATCATGGTAAGATCCGTCGAACAAACGTGCTTTAATGTCTACCAATGGATAACCGGCAACTACACCGTTATCAAGAGAGTCGCGAAGACCCGCTTCAACTGCTGGGATGTATTCACGTGGAACAACACCACCGACAATTCCATTTTCGAACTCAAAGCCAGCGCCTTCTTCGTTTGGAGAGAATTCGATCCAAACGTGTCCGAACTGACCACGGCCACCGGATTGACGTACGAACTTCCCTTCAACTTTTGCAGACTGGCGGAATGTCTCACGGTAAGATACCTGAGGAGCTCCGACGTTTGCTTCAACGTTGAATTCGCGTCTCATACGGTCAACTAGGATATCAAGGTGAAGCTCACCCATACCTGCGATGATCGTTTGACCAGTTTCCTGGTCTGTATGTGCACGGAAAGTTGGGTCTTCTTCTTGCAATTTCGCAAGGGCTTGGCCCATCTTGTCTTGGTCCGCTTTGGATTTCGGCTCTACTGAAAGTGAGATAACCGGTTCCGGGAAGACCATGCGCTCAAGGATTACTTGGTCTTTTTCGTCGCATAGCGTATCGCCTGTAGAAGTATCTTTTAGGCCGATCGCAGCAGCGATGTCCCCGCAATATACTTCAGCGATCTCTTCGCGGGAGTTAGCGTGCATTTGCAGGATACGTCCTACGCGCTCACGCTTGCCTTTTGAAGAGTTTTGTACGTATGAACCAGATTTCAAAGTACCAGAGTAAACACGGAAGAACGTCAATTTCCCTACATATGGATCTGTCATTACTTTGAATGCCAGAGCAGAGAAAGGCTCCTCTTCAGATGCTTTACGCAATACTTCTTCGTCTGAATCTGGACGCAACGCTGTCATTGGCGGTACATCTAGTGGAGATGGGAGGTAATCAATTACTGCATCAAGCATCAATTGAACCCCTTTGTTTTTGAAAGCAGTTCCGCACACTACTGGGTAGAACTCAACGTCAAGCGTTCCTTTACGGATTGCAGCTTTAAGTTCATCAACAGTAATTTCTTCGCCACCAAGGTATTTTTCCATCAAGTCTTCATCAAGCTCAGCAACGCCTTCAAGTAGTTTCGTGTGCCACTCGTCAGCAAGCTCTTTGTACTCTTCAGGAATTTCGCCTTCAGTGATTTCAGTTCCCAAATCGTTCGCATAGAAGCGCGCGTTCATGTTTACAAGGTCAATGATCCCTGAGAACTCGTCTTCTGCGCCGATTGGCAATTGAATCGGGTGTGCGTTAGCTTGCAGGCGATCGTGAAGAGTGCCTACTGAATACAGGAAGTCTGCGCCGATTTTATCCATTTTGTTGATGAATACAAGACGCGGTACTCCGTATGTTGTCGCTTGACGCCATACAGTTTCTGTTTGTGGCTCAACGCCTGATTGGGCATCAAGAACCGTTACAGCACCATCAAGTACACGCAGTGAACGTTCAACTTCAACTGTGAAGTCTACGTGTCCTGGAGTATCGATGATGTTAACGCGGTGGCCTTCCCATGAAGCTGTTGTCGCAGCAGATGTGATCGTGATTCCACGCTCTTGCTCCTGCTCCATCCAGTCCATTTGAGAAGCACCTTCATGCGTTTCGCCGATTTTGTGGATACGGCCTGTGTAATACAAAATACGCTCCGTAGTAGTCGTTTTACCGGCATCGATGTGAGCCATGATTCCGATATTACGTGTATGGTCTAAGGAGAACTCTCTAGGCATATGGTCTTTCTCCTTCCGTCTCGAAATAAGATTTTAAGTTTCGCAAGAATTTACCAGCGGTAATGAGCAAATGCTTTGTTGGCTTCTGCCATTTTGTGGATATCTTCACGTTTTTTGACGGAAGCACCAGTGTTGTTGGCAGCATCTAGGATTTCGTTAGCTAGACGCTCTTCCATAGTTTTTTCCCCACGTAGACGTGAGTAGTTCACTAGGTAGCGAAGTCCAAGAGTCGTACGGCGTTCTGGACGAACTTCAACTGGTACTTGGTAGTTAGCTCCACCAACACGGCGAGCGCGAACTTCAAGAACCGGCATGATGTTTTCCAACGCTTGTTCGAATACTTCGATTGGATCTTTCCCGCTGCGTTCTTTAATTAGTTCGAACGCACCGTAGAGGATCTTTTGTGAAGTACCTCTTTTTCCGTCAACCATCAATTTGTTAATTAAACGAGTTACCAATTTCGAACTATAAATCGGATCTGGCAACACGTCACGTTTAGCTACAGGACCTTTACGAGGCATGTATGTTCCTCCTTTCAACGAAAACTATCGTTAATTCATTGTTATTATTTTTTTGCTTTAGGGCGTTTTGTTCCATATTTAGAGCGTCCTTGCATACGGCCGTTTACTCCAGCAGTATCAAGTGCGCCGCGTACAACGTGGTAACGTACACCCGGAAGGTCTTTTACGCGTCCTCCGCGGATAAGAACAACACTGTGCTCTTGAAGGTTGTGACCTTCGCCGCCGATATATGCATTGACCTCAATTTGGTTTGTCAAACGTACACGCGCGTATTTACGCAATGCGGAGTTTGGTTTTTTCGGTGTCATCGTTCCAACACGTGTGCAGACGCCGCGTTTTTGTGGAGCACTCAAGTTAGTCTGTGCTTTCTTGAAGCTGTTATACCCCTTGTTCAACGCTGGTGAGTCTGATTTAGTGCTTTTTGGTTTACGAGGCTTGTTAACCAATTGGTTAATTGTAGGCATCGATTTTTCCTCCTCTCAAAAGGTGTTCTAATACCACATATCCAGGTGGTTCATTTTTGGGTAAAAAACAAAGTCTTTGTGATTTCACACAAAAACCGGTATCCAGTAATGCCATCATGGCTACATCCAGCAAAGCTGAACGCTTTTACTGTTTTTGCTTAGTACCTGACGATCATGTTCCTGACATGCAAAGATCGATAATCATCAACCCTTAATATACTATCATTCACTACGCGTTACTGTCAACCAAAATTCCAAAAAAAATC
>NZ_JAPEHT010000100.1 GCF_028823615.1 Planococcus sp. A6 | reverse complement strand
GACACAAGGCGCAAATTATCCAGCAGAAATCGAGCATACGATCGAATAGAAAAACCGAACCGCCAAGCGCGGTTCGTTTTTTTTAGAGTGTTGAAGAATCCTATTACTTACTATAAATTATAAAGAGAAATACCTTTTCAAAATTTAGAATCAATGACCTATCTCAGTATTTGGAGAAGCGTTCGCTCGACTCCTGCGGGAACAGCGGGTTTGAGAGACCCCGCAGGAACGCAGTGACGAGGAGGCTCGATTCCCGCCCGCGGAAAGCGAGTGATAAGCTTCGGAAAATACGATTCTTCATTTTTTCGTCTATTCAATTCCCAACGCTTACCGGAACTTTTTCAGCCAATAGCTTGCGCAATGACTCCAGCTCAGGCACCGCCTTTTTCGGTACAATCAGTGCGGACATGGCGCTATTATACAAATACAAATTGACCGCATCCTCCCCATATTTTTCGATGCCCGACCAGCGCACATGCGTCTCCCCATTTTTCATCACTTCCCGGATTCCCTCTGAATCAATGAACAGCTCACGGGTGCCCAGCAAGCCTTCGTTTTTCCCTTCATTGACCATTTTCCGGCTCATGCGTTTAATGTTCCAGTGGAAATAGGGCGGAAAGAAGATGATCCACAAAGCCGCGAATAGGATGAAAGGGATCATCAGCCCCCACACCGACCAATTAAAAATCGGCCCCATCACGAACGGCATCATCAAATAAATGATTGGAATGACAAAGCGCTGGATCGTCAATGAACGCTTGACCGCTTCGGAATGTTTGGCATGATAAAGGTTGAAATCAACAAATTGCTGTTCCGTCAACTCGTACGAAAATTCCTGCATGGCGCAGCTCCTTTTAGCAAGATCAATTAACCATTGCCATTTTCTTCTATTATACGATGGTTCAGTGCAGAATATATTATATTTTTTTGATACGCTAATACTCTGCAAATGCATTTATGTGAAAGGAGCTTTCTTGTGGAACTTACACCCATACCGGATCATTTGAAAGACCATCTCGACATCCTGTTCGTTGGATTCAACCCAAGCATCCGTTCAAGTGAAACCGGCTATCATTACGCCAACCCAAACAACCGCTTTTGGAAAATCCTTTTTGAATCTGGGCTGACACCAAGAAAATTTGCCCCTGAGGAAAACCATGGTTTACTAGAACTCGGCTATGGTTTAACCAATATCGTCGCCCGCCCGACCAAAGCGGCAGCCGACATTACAAAAGAAGAATACAAAGAAGGCGCCGAACAATTGAAACGAAAAATTGAACGCTACCGCCCAAAAGCCGTCTGTTTTGTCGGCAAAGGCGTCTACCTCCAATTCAGCGGCAAAAAATCAACCCATTGGGGCAAACAGCCGGATTCGGTCATTCCGGGAATCATCGAATACGTCGCTCCTTCCTCCAGCGGACTGGTGCGCATGAAACAAGCTGAAATTGTGGAAATTTACGAGGGTTTGCAGCAATTGATCGGTAACAATCAATAATAACTTCTACTAATCCTTCACAAAACAGACACTTACGAAATTCGCTTCCTGATTGCTATAGTGTTGGAATGGTTGTTGAAACGACCGCTTTTGCCCAGCCTTTTCAGTGGGCACCAATACAGTAGAAACGGGGAACATTCATGCAAAAAGACAAACGACTGCCTCATAATGGCAAAGAAGGGCTGCTTTACGGCTCGCTTATAGTGACGATGACTGTGCTGTTGATGAGCAGCTACAGCGTCCTGTTTTACACAGACCATTTGACGATGGACACCCTATGGATCATCCTCAAAATCATGCCGGTCATGTGGATCAGCGCGATGGTTCTTGAAGCAGCTGTCTTCGGAAGAATCGCGGAATCGTTAACAGCCAACCTGACGAACACTTCGTCTTCTTTCCATCAGAAAATTTTATTGCGCATCGTCTTCACGGTCATCGGCATGTCGGTCGCGATGACCTTTATCGGTGACATGGCCGCCAACGGTTTTCACGGCGAGATCTTCAGCCACTGGCTCGCCAATTGGCCGCGCAATTTCCTCATTGTCCTGCTAGCGGAAAGCTTGCTCATCCAACCGCTGGCTCGCCTTGCGATGGTCAAGCAGCACGCCGCACAAGACCGCAAAACAGCTATTGCGCAATAAGCTCGCTCCCTTCCTCGCTGCTGATTATCCAGTCTTCATTGCGGGTAAAGAAATAAATGAAGCTATCAGCATAAGGAGGAGATGTACGTGGCAAAAACAGCAATCATCACGGGCGGCGGAAGTGGGCTCGGGCAATCCACCGCACTGCGCTTAGCACAGGAAGGCATCAATATCGCAGTTGTCGACATCAGTGAAAAAGGCGGCAATGAAACGGTCGAGAAAGTGAAAGCACTCGGGCCAGATGCCATCTTTATCCGTGCAGATGTATCAAAAGCACAAGAAGTGAAAAATTACGTCGACAAAACGGTCGAGCATTTCGGCTCGATCGATTATTTCTTCAACAATGCCGGAATTTCCGGAAGCGGCAAACAATTCCTCGATACCGATATAGAAGAAATCGAGCAAATCGTCGGCATCAATATGCTCGGGGCGCTCTATGGCCTGCGCTACGTCGCAGAAGTGATGGTCAAAAACGGCGGCGGGTCGATCGTCAATACCGCATCGAGCGCCGGCGTCATCGGCCAGGAGACCGTTGTCACCTACTCTGCGACCAAGCACGGCATTGTCGGCATGACGAAGTCACTGGTCGCCGAATACGCCAAAGACGGCTTGCGCGTCAATGCCGTCGCGCCAGGCCCAACCGAAACGCCAATGGTCAAAGCCTATTTCGACGCCAACCCGAAAATGAAACAAAGCGCAGAAGAAGGCATTCCGCAAAAACGGCTCGGCACTGCAGATGAAGTCGCTGAACTCGTGGCATTCCTGCTGACATCAAAAGCGCAATACATCAACGGCGACGTCATCCGCATTGACGGCGGATTTACCAGCACAAAATAAATAAAAAAGGTTCCAAGGGACAATTCCCTTGGAACCTTTTTGTTATGCGCCGATGCCTGCACCGCCGCATACTTTCAATACTTCGCCCGTGACATAGCTCGCAGCCGGTGATGCCAAATAGGCGACCGCTTCGCCGATATCCTCCGGCTGTCCCGGGCGCTTGATCGATTGCAGCTCGAGCGGATAGTTGATGCCTTTGGTGATGGCGGTCTCAACCGGTCCTGGCGCGACGCTATTGACCGTGATGCCGAACTCGCCGACTTCTTTTGCGACCCATTTCGTGAAGGCAATGATGCCCCCTTTTGACGCGGCATAGGCAGGACCTGAACGCCCTTGCCGTTCGCCGTCTTCGCCGTAGGAAATGGCGCCGCCCATCATGCCGGAAATCGAGCTGATGTTGATGATGCGCCCGCTCTCTTGGTTGACCATATGCGGATAGATGGCTGCTTGTGTGAACAAGAACGTGCCGCGCAAGTTCGTCTCGATATCGCGGCTCCAATCATCGTCCGTCATATCTTTCAAGCTAAGGCGTGAAACGGTACCGGCGTTATTGACGACAATGTCGATTCCGCCAAATTCCTCTACCGTTTCGTGAATCGCCCGTTCGACTTGCGCCCTGTCGCGGACGTCCACTTGCAGCGCCAACACGCGGATGCCTGGAAACTCCGATTCCAGCTGCTGTTTTGCATCATCGCAATCCAGGATATCCGTCAAAACGATTGAAGCTCCCCGTTTTGCGAGTGCTTTTGCGCAGGCAAACCCGATACCGCGTGCGCTTCCGGTGATGAGCGCCACTTGATTGTTTAATGTGTTTTCCATGCATACTTCTTCCTTTCTATTCAGCCAGTTTCTTCAATTCGATTTCTTTCAATTTATGTTTTTGGATTTTTCCGACGGACGTGCGTGGGAAGTCTTCGACAAACTCGATCGCTGAGGGCACTTTGAACTTCGCGAGCTGGCCTTTGCAATAATCAATCACTTCCTGTTCTGTAGCCGTTTGCCCTTGCTTCAGGATGACGAATGCTTTTAATGCTTCGTCATGCATCGCATCCGGTATCCCGATGACAATCGCTTCATAGACGGCGGGATGCTCCATGAGGACATTTTCCACTTCGCTTGCGGCGACATTCTCACCGGCGCGCTTGATCATATCTTTTTGGCGGTCGACAAAATAATAGAAGCCATTCTCCGACTTGCGCGCCTTGTCTCCTGTATGGAGCCAGCCGTTCTGCAAAGTTTGATTGGTCGCTTCCGGATTATTGAAATAAGCTTTCATGATCGTCTGGCCGGGGATGCCTTCAAGCAAAATCTCTCCCGGATTCCCGTCCGGCACTTCATTGCCTTCTTCATCGATCAGCTTGATGCGAGAGCCTGCGATCGGTTTGCCGACACTTGTATTGTCCTTAGCGCCTTGCAATGGATTCATCAAAGGCGGCGCAACCGTTTCTGTCATGCCGTAAATCTGGTAAAGTGCAGTGTTATAACGTTGCTCAAACGCCTTTAGTTCTTCGGAAGTTACCGACTGGGCGAAAATGACGGCACGCAGTTTATTACTCCGCTCATCTTCATCGTATGGCTGCGCGAGGATCATGCGGATCGGTGCCGCGAAGAGCGAACCGAGCGTTGCACCTAAACGTTGAATTTGGCGCCCGTAGCGGCTCGCACTGAAGCGTTCGGTGATGGCGACGCTCCCTCCCGCAACCAAACTCGGCATGATCATATAATACTGGCCGTTGCCGTGGAACATCGGCAAGACGACAAGCGCACGGTCTCGTTCCGTAAAGCCGATATGCTCTGCCACAGCATGTCCAGTATAGATGTAATTGGCGTGTGTAATCAGGCAGCCTTTCGGTTTCGATGTCGTTCCGGAGGTGTACAAAATCGCCGCCACGTCTTCCGGCTGGATACTGGTTTCTGGCACTTCACCTGAGAATTCCCCAATCATCTTGTTAACGCTTTCAAATTCATCCGATTCGTCCGTCCGCGCCAGGACAATCTGGCGCAGCTTCGGGAGATTCTCTTGGATGGCTGTAAATTTTTCGATATACTCCGGTTCCGTGATGAGCATGACCGATTCCGAATGGCCGATCAAATAATCCATTTCCGCTGCAGTCGACAGGATATTCGTCGGCACCATGATGGCTCCGAGCTTTGCGAGGGCGAACCAGCATACGACAAATTCCGCTGAATTCGGCAAATGAAGCGTCACTTTATCACCTTTGCGGATGCCGCGTGTGTATAGCGCGCCGCTGAACTTTTCCACCCGCTCCAAAAATTCGCCGTAACTGTATTCCGTCACTTCTTCCTGATTATCTTCAAAAACCAGGAATGGCTGCGCACTGCGCGTTTTACACTGGGCGTTTAAGAGATCGATCAATGTCTGTTGCGCTGTCAAAATCATCAACATCCTCTCTCATCTTGTCAATTCCATAGACCGCAGTCTATAATCTATAGACTATAGTCTATTCAATCCAACAGAGCTTTGTCAATTGTTTTCAAACAATTCAGTCGAATGATGAATTACATTTACAACCCGACTGACAGAAAGGTGGCCATTATGACGAGCAGACAAGAAAAAGCGATTGAGACGAAAAAACGTATCCTCCGCACGGCTCTTGACTTGTTCAGTGAAAAGGGTTTTGACCGGGTATCCGTCGATGAAATCGTCCGGAAAAGTGAGACTTCCAAAGGGGCATTCTATGGGCATTTTACGTCCAAGTACGATATCTTCCTTGAAAAATTCAAGGAAATCGACCAATTCTATAGCGACTTCCAGGAGAGCCTGCCCGATAGTTTGCCGGCAGAACAGAAGATCCGCAAGCTCGCCATCGCCCAAATGGAGTATTTACGGGATGAAATGGGGCGGGATGGCATTCGTTCACTCTACGCTTATGCACTCACTCCATCTGTCGATAATTATTTGTCCGATACGGAACGCCCGCTTTACGCGATTCTCGAACAGTTGGTTTCCGATGGGCAAGAAAAGGGCGAATTGACCACTTCTGCATCGTCCGGCCAGCTTGCGCTGCTTCTCTCCCGCAGCATGCGCGGAACGCTTTATGATTGGGCAATCTTTGACGGCGACTTCGATTTGGCCGGTGAAATCGACGGCTGGCTGGAATTGTTGTTTCGCGGCATCCGCAACTAACAAAAAAAACAGGAAGAGAGCGATAAGCTCTCTCCCTGTTTTTTTGTTTGTTACCCGACCAATTTTTGCCCACAATTTGGGCAGAACTTGGCGCCGCTCACTTTCTCTCCGCAATTCGGGCAGAAGTTCGGGCCTTTTTGCCCTTCGCCGCCTGCTGATGGCTGGTCGCCTTTTTGACTGCTCGCATTGGGTGATTCTTTTTGATTGTTCATCATTTCCTTGGCGATGTTCATCCCCATCATCATGCCCGCCATATCAGACGCGGTATTCGATCCCGACGATTTGCCCATCGCATCGGCGACCGACATCTGCTGGTATCTTGAGACGTCGCCGACCATTCCGTGCGAAGCGTTTTTATTGATCATGTCCTGGATTTCTTTCGGGTAGTTGAAGCTCATCACTTGGAAGCCGGTCACTTTCATGCCGTCGTCCATGATCTCCATATTCAAATCATCTTGAATCCCTTTGCCGATTTCGTGGGCATTGGACTGCAAATTGAACATGTCCTTGCCTTCCCGCGTAATCCATTTCATCAATAATTGGTCAAGTCGTGCCGTAATGCGCAGCTGGACATCTTCGACGAGATAGCTGTCTTTGACACCGGCGACTTTATCGATCAAATTGACATAATCATTCACTTTAAAATGAAAGGTGCCGTTCGCCCGGATCGGCATGCCGCCTGGAAGTTGAGGCGCAGGTATGTTGATTGGGCTTTTCGTGCCCCATTTGACGGTGAATTCCTTCGTATTGACGAACAGCACTTCGACCCGCATGCCGCTATTGAAGCCGAAACGGAATCCTTTTAAGGTCGATAGGAATGGCACGATTTCAGAAACGATGTCGTACTCGCCTTCTTTTTCGAAAATCCCTTCCACTTTGCCATTATTGAGGAAAATTGCGTCCTGGCCTGGCCGGATGATCAAACGGCTGCCTTTCTTGATTTCCTTATTCGTCCATTTCCAAAAAATCATATCGTCGCGGAACTCTTCCCATTCCACCACATCTGAAAATTGATTGCCGAAAAATGCCATGTTCTTCATTCCTTCCTTCTTTCGATTGCTTAGAAGCTGCGGCCGCCGCCGCTGAATGAACGCCCGCCACCAGTCATGCCGCCGCCTCCGCCAAATCCGCCGCCATCCTTATTCTTCGGAATCTTGCTGCGGGTTACGGTTTTATTGCGGAAGCGGTCATCCTGGCTGCGCACGCGTGTATGGTCGCGGTCGACATACGTGCCTGGTGTCGTCGTTACCCTGCCGCCGGCATTATAAAGCATCGATCCAACGATGATGCCTGCGAGCAGTAGCGCGATAGCTAAATGAAACCAGGTTTTCAAAAAAATGCTCTCCGGATTGACACCCGGCCGGTATTCCATGTATTCGCTTGAAGTGACGACTGTTTCTTCGAACGCATTCGCATAATCGCCCGATTGCATCTCAGGGATAATCCGGTCAAGAACGAGATCGACACGCTCTGCATCCAAGGTCCGCTCAGCCGTACCGAAGCCAGCGAGATAGACTTCACGGCCGCCGATATCGATCGTCAATAGTACCGCATCTTCATGGCCTGTGCTGTCGGCGCGATCATCGAAAAAATCGCCCATATAGCCTTCGATCGATTGCCCTTCCGTACTATCGGTCGAAAGGAACAGAAAGTCCACGTTTTGCTCCGCACCGTATTGTTCCGCCAAAGCTTCCAGTTCCTGCACTTCTTCGCTACTGAGCAAGCCGGCTTCGTCGTATATCAAATCACCAGTTTGTGCTGAAACAGACAGCCCACCAAAGAATAATAGCAAGACCAATACGGGAATCCATACCCATTTCCAAGAAGAATTCCTCACCACAAGACACCCCCTACCGCAAAGGCGATAGCTTTCATGGCAACAAAGCTCGAGGCGGCGATGCCCGTGAACCACAAGGCGACTTTGCCAATGCTGATCGGCGGCTTTCCGACCACTTTGCCGGTTTGCCCGTTCATCGCAAAGGTATGTTCTTTATTGTCGAAATCGTAATACACCATCCACACTGGAAATAAGGTGTAATAGACTTTCTTTTTTTGCGCATCGATTTGCTTGTTCGTATAGCTGACGGATGAATAACCGGAGATGGTCGTGCTGATATAAGCGTCAATATACGGAACGATTTTCGATTCGACGCGGGAAAACAATTGCTCATCATCGAAATCGTATTTCTCAGCTAAATAGCCCGCCAAATATGGCATGCGGAAATCTTTTAATTCGCTGTAATCGTAAGGCTCCAGCTTGTCCATCAACACGTCGTCCATTTTTTCGGAAGCATCCGCCGGCACTTTCAAATAGCTCAAATCGATTTCCCGGAACACGTCATAAAAATTCGTTTCCGTATAAATCGTATCGCCGCTTTGATAAGTCCGGACTTGCGTGCCGATCGCCTGGATATGGGCTTCACCTTCGATATCGTAAAGCCAGAATGGCACATACATGCCGGTCATTTTCTTGATGCGGTCGCCGCTCGTAAAACCGCGAGGGGTCAATCGCCCGCCGCGCGTCCATTTCTTGAACGCTGCGACCGCTTCGTCTTTGCTGACGGTAAACGGAATGACTTTGGCCGGGGCGAGATCTCCCGTCAAACGGTCTGCCAATACGACCGGTGCCCCGCAAAAGCTGCAGTGGGTCGCGGTCGTTTCCGCTTCAGTCAGGATGATCGCCCCGCAGTTTTCGCAATGGTATTCTTTCGCTTCGCCTTCATCGAATTTCCGTTCGATGTTCTGTTCCGGAAAGGTCTCGATGTTTTCTTCATGGCCGCAGCTCGGGCAGCTTAAATGGCCCGATTCGCTATCGAACGCCATATCAGCTCCGCAATTCGGGCATTTGTAATGGATGACCAAACGAGTTTCCTCCCTTCACGCTTCAGGATTGTGTCCAGTTGCCGGACATTACTCGTTCTTTCCGATTTGGCTCTTCAGCGCTTCCAGTTCCGCGTCCACATTGGTACCTGATTTCAAGGACTCCAGTTCCTCGTCAACATTCGGGCCGTCATCGTATTTCTTGGTTAAATCCTTAATGCTTGTCTCTGAGCTTTTATTGAGTTCAGCCATCGCGGCCGATTCATCCAATTGCTGGTTGATTTTCTTCTCCATTGCATCGAATGCCGAGATGCGTTCGCCTGCCCCTCCAACACTGGACGCGAAATCGTTCATGCGCTGCTGCGTCTTCGCGACCGCCGCTTTTCCTTTTAGTTCCTGGCGGCGCGATTCGAGCTCGCCGATATCGCTTTCTAATTTATCGTGCATTTGGCGCATCTGCTGCGTATTCGTCGCCGCGAGTTCGACTGCCGTCTCCTTATCCGTCACACGTTCCGACAGCTCCGCCTTGCGCTGGAGGAATTTCCGCGCGTCGTCTTCATTGCCCGCTTCGAGTGCTTTTACCGCGTAGCGCTGCATATCGTCCATCTCTTTCTTCAACTCATCAAGTTCGCGGCGTTCGCGTTTCTCCGCTGCCATGATCGCTGCCGTTTCGGATTTCACTTTGCCGAGGTCGCTATTCAAGTCGCGTAAATACTGATCGATCATCTTTTCCGGATCTTCCGCCTTGTCGAGCATCGCGTGGATGTTGCTCGTCATGATGTCTCTGAAACGTTTTAGGATCTCCATTTTCATTCTCCTCTTCGATTAAATTTGTGGTTCTGTAAAACTTCTATTATTTTTCAAATTCTCCTCTAAAATGCTCACTCACTCTGATTTCTACCGATTGTCATAGTAGTATGAATACTTTTTATCGTTGGATTGGTTTCATTTGAGTCCGTTGGAATAAAAAACACTGAAGACAGTTGGTGGCAATTGTATTTCTTTTGAACTAAAGACATTTCAATTAAAGATTTTTTTCATTTTTAAGTTTACAGAAACTTCGAAAAAGGAAATAGAAGGGAGTAGTTAATCAAAACTCTAGGAGGAACTTAAGTGGGACATTATATTCAAGTTGAAGAAAACGTGAAAATTCATGTGGAAGATATCGGTTCAGGACAGCCGGTTGTATTTCTCCACGGCTGGCCATTGAACAACAAAGCATTCGAATACCAGACGAGCCTGCTTGCGAAGAACGGCTTCCGTTATATTGGCGTCGATATGCGCGGCTACGGAAAATCCGATAAGCCCTGGTCAGGATACGATTACGACACAATGGCCAAGGATCTCGACGCTGTCGTCAATGAACTTCGCCTTGAGCAATTCGTACTCGCAGGCTTTTCGATGGGCGGCCCGATCGTAATCCGCTATTTGACGAAATTCGGCCAGGACAATGTCGCCAAACTATTATTGATGGGCGCTGCAGCTCCAATCTTCACGCAGCGTGACGATTTCAATGTCGGCATGAAGCCTGAAGAAGTGGACGACATCATCGCCCAAATCGAAAAAGACCGCCCGGCGTTTCTTGCAGAGTTTGCGGACTTGTTTTTCGAACAGAAACATTCACCGCAATTCCTGGATTGGTTCCAGTCACTGGCACTTGAAGCAGGCGCACACTCCACATTGAACTCAGCCGTTGCCCTGCGCGACGAAGACTTGCGCGGCGAGCTGTCATCGATTACCGTTCCGACAGCCATCTTCCACGGCAAAAAAGACCAGATCTGCCCATACGAACTCGGCGAGATCCTGGACAAGGAAATTCCGAACTCTGTACTCGTACCGTTCAAAGACAGCGGACACGGCATCAATGCCGATGAGCCGGAGCGTTTCAATGACGAATTGCTGAGCTTCCTGAAAAGTTCAGGCGTCTAATCCACATTCATATAAAAACAAAATCCAGCCTCCCACATGCGGGAAGGCTGGATTTTTTAATTCACACGGAATGTTGCCGCAAATGATCGCACGATACTGATTAAGGTGCCGGTCATTTCTTTCGGGGATTTCTCATAACCCGTCTTGGCCCATTCCAAAATGAGCCCTGCGGTGCCGTGTGCCATATACAATTTAAATTGCTTGGAGTTGATATCGTCGCTGCTTATTCCCTCGAATGTAAACCCTTCATCGAGCATCTCGAAAATCGCTTGCGGCAATTCCGCGTGAAGGCCCGGAATGGTATCTTCCGCTAAAGACAAATTAAAAAAAGAGCGATTGTCGTACACAAAACTGATCAGTTCGAACGAATCCGCATCCATGGCCGAAGTGAGAATATCCGATCCCTTCTCATATCGTTCGGTGCTCGTCCGTTTGATTTGCTGGAACATTTCTTTAAGCAGCTCCTCGGTGAGGTCCGGCTTGTCGAGATAATACAAATAGAAAGTCGCCCGGTTATACTGCGCTCGTTGGACGATATCCGTCACCGATACATGGCTATATCCTTTTTCATTAATCAATTCGATATATGCTTCTTTCAGGTGGTGTTTGGTCCGTTCCGCCTGTGGAGACAATTTCTCTTTCTTGCTTTTCATCGCCCATCCCCCTAAAACTCGACACTTCTCCAAAAACTGTCGAATTACTCGACATATCAAGAAATTTTACTGATTGAGAGCTAGTTTGCAAAGGCTTACAGTAAAGGAGTAGCCTATTTTCAGTTTAGCATAACCACGAAAAGGAGAGATCTTTCCATGATTAATTATCAAGATAAAGTTGTCATCATCACTGGCGGTGGATCCGGCCTTGGCCGTGCCGCTGCCGGCTCGATCGCAGCACAAGGCGGCAAGCTCGTCCTTGTCGACATGAATAAGGAATCGCTCGAAGAAAGCCGAAAAGCAATCTTGGCACATTCGAAAGATGCTTCCGTTGAAATTGTCGAAGCGAATGTCACCGATGAAGAACAAGTGAAAAATTACGTTCAATTCACGCTCGACACTTTCGGCAAGATCGACGGCTTCTTCAATAACGCCGGCATCGAAGGCAAGCAGAACTTAACGGAAGAATACGGTTCTGATGAATTCGAAAAAGTCGTCAGCGTTAACCTAAACGGCGTATTCTACGGCATGAAGCACGTGTTGAAAGTGATGAAAGAACAAGGCTACGGCTCGATTGTCAACACCGCATCAGTCGGCGGCATCCGCGGCGTCGGCAACCAGTCTGGCTATGCGGCAAGCAAGCACGGCGTTGTCGGCTTAACACGCAACTCTGGCATCGAATACGGCCAGTACGGCGTCAGCATCAACGCCATCGCACCGGGCGCCATTATGACGCCAATGGTCGAAGGCTCCTTGAAGCAAATGGCTGGCGATGACTGGGAAGCTGCCGGCAAGGAATTCGTCAGCGTCAATCCGATGAAGCGTTTCGGCAAACCGGAAGAAGTCGGCAATCTCGTCGCCTTCTTGTTATCGGATGCAGCGAAATTCATCAACGCTTCCGTCATTCCGATCGACGGCGGCCAATCCTATAAATATTGATCACACGAACAGCCTGGGATTTACCGGGTTGTTTTTTTGATTATCTCCCAAAATTTTATTTACGTAAATATGAACTCTTTTATTGCTTTATAAGTGTTTGAGCTGTCTAAGTGTTTGGAGAAGCGTCCGCTCGACTCCTGTGGTAAAGCGAGACGACCGAGACCCCGCAGTGAACGTAGTGAGCGAGGAGGCTTGGGCGCGAGCCCACGGAAAGCGAGCGGTAAGCTTCGGAAAACACGATTTTCAGAGTCCCTTGTCAGCTAGACAAACATTAAAATATTTTCATTTCTA